>JAWOAQ010000253.1:0-7062 GCA_046498495.1 Salinibacter sp.
CCCCGTCGGATCGGTGTGGCGCACCGGGACCGACTCCCAGTCGTCGCCCTCCTCGTCAATCACAATGCGGGCCGGATCGCTCGGGTACGTCGTTGCCCGCTCGTCCGAGTCCTCCGGCGGCGGGTCCGAGGCCTCCATGCCATCCGGCCCTGAGCAGCCAGCCGTTATGAGCCCAAGGGCGAGGAGCAGAAAAGCCGAACGCAACATAAGCGAGGGGAGAAATGGATAAGAGTGCAGCGGGTGTAGAATACGAAGCAGTCCGGACGGTATCACACCAGCGGGAGATGACGTGGGGAGCGCCCGTTCCATCCGGAGCGTCCAGGGACCTCCCTCGCCCGATGCCGGGCGTATGGGCCCCTAAAGGGTGGGAGGTGGACACAAAGGGAAGACCGACAGACCCGTCGTCCGATTGTCGGGGGCCGACGCGCCGGCCCCAGCTCGTCAGGGAAAAGCATTTACGAAAACAACACCGGGCGCCGCGTGCCCCGAAAAGATCACGGCCGCTCATCGTACAGAACATCCATCTCCTCCTCACAGATTGCCTCGCCTCATGTCGGATGCCCCCCCCGACGCCCTCCACAAAGCCGCGTTTCTGGGTCCCAAAGGGGAAAACGCCGACGAACTGGAACGCATGCTCCTGGAGGTGCTGCGCGACCACGTCTTCTGGCGCCGCAACTTCCACCCGAGCGACCCCCGTCTCATTTCGGAGACGGACCGCCGCACGGAAGCGTTCGACGAAATGTCGGCCCAGCTGCGGGATGAGCTGTCCCAGATCCTGGCGAAGCTGAAGCGAGCGGCGCCGCTCTACTCGCCCCGCCAGGTGGCGCACATTGTAAGCGACCCGTCGCTTCCGGCCTTCATCGGGTATTTTGCCGGCCTCCTCTACAATCAGAACAACGTCGTCGCCGAGGTGTCGCCGGAGACGGTCCGCGAGGAGCGCGCCTACTTTCGCGCCCTGGCCGAAATGGTGGGCTACCCGACGTTCCTTCCCGAGACCCTGCCGCCCGACGCCCGCACCCGCCGGTCGGCCTACAGCTGGGGGCATCTCTGCAGCGGAGGCACAGTGGCCAACCTTGAGGCCCTCTGGATCGCGCGCAACATCCGGCTCTACCCGCTGGCCGTGCGGCTGGTGGCGGAGGAGACTGACGCCTTCTCGACGTTTGCCGACCTGGAGGTAACAACGGCCCGGGGCGAACGCGCGCCGCTCCGCACCCTGTCGACCTGGCGCCTCTCGAACCTCCCAATTGACGAAATTACGGACCTGCACCTGCGCATCAAGGCCCACCTGGGCACGGGGGATCCGGCCCGGGCCCAGGCCTTTCAGGAGGCCCTGCCCAGCGTCCGCAAGGCCGGCCTCGCCTCCTTTCTCCTGCGCTACAACGAAGCCGTTCCCAACGACCCGGCCCGCCTCCCCAAGGTCTTCATCTCCCAGGCCACGCACTACTGCTGGCAGAAGAACATGGACCTTGTGGGCCTCGGCGCCGACGCGCTGGAGACCCTTCCCGTCGACCACCGCATCCGCCTCGACACCGACGCGCTGCGCGAGCGGCTCCACACCTGCATTGAGAACGAGCAGCCGGTGCTCGGCGTCATCTCAATCGTCGGGACCACCGAAGAGGGCGCCATCGATCCGCTCCACGAGATTGAGTCGGTGCGCGCCGACGCAGCCAACGCAGGCCTCACCCTCTGGCACCACTGCGATGCCGCCTTCGGGGGCTTCTTCGCGTCGATGCTTCCCAAGACGGACGACGGCGCCTTCGTCTCCCCCGACGCCCTCGACCCCGACCTTGCCGGCCCCGACGGCCTCCTGCCCTCCGACGACGCGGAGGCCATTGCCGCCCTTCCCGCGACTGATTCGCTCACCATCGACCCACACAAATTCGGGTACGTGCCGTATCCCGCCGGGGCCGTTCTCTTTCGCGATTATCATGTGCGCGATGCCATTGCCTACAAGGCCCCCTATCTGGCAGACGACGACGAGGCCGGCTTTGGGGGCTTCCTGGGCCAGTGGACGCTGGAAGGGTCGCGCCCCGGGGCCGCGGCCGTAAGTTGCTACCTTTCGCAGGAGCTCGTGCCGCTCACCCCCGAGGGCCACGGCCGCTTCATGCGCAACTGCATCGAGGCCAATCAGGACCTCGTGGCGGCTCTGCAGGACCGGTTCTCCAGCACCAATGCCGAGCTGACGCTCCGCCCCTTCCACCCGCCCGAGACGGTGGCGTTCTGCTTCGTCGTGGCGCCGGACGCCGAACTCGAGAGCATCGAGGCGCTCAACGACCTAACCGACCGCATCTGGCAGCGCATGACGGTCGACGGGCGCGAGGATATCAATCAGTATGCGTTTCTCCTCTCCCGCACCGAGGTCAACGTGGCGGACTATGCGCACGTCCTCGACGACATGCTCGGCCCCGACGTCCTCGCGGACGCCGTTGAGAAGGATGCCGGCCTCACGCTGCTGCGCACCTGTCTTATGAATCCGTTCCAGTCCGACTGGAACGACGTGGAGACGCCCTTCGCCGAGCGCGTATCGGACTTCCTCTACGACGTGGCCGTGGACGAGTACCTGGAGCAGGTGCTCCCTCCCGTTTCCCGGCCCGAGACCTCGCGGCAGCCCCTCCTGGTCGTGGAGCAGGCGCCGCGCGCCCAGACGGGCCTTGCCCGTCACCTGGAACAGAGCGAAAAGGTGGTGGCCCACTTCGACGTGCGCGCCTGCAGTGCCGCCGACCTTGCCGTGGGCGACGATCGTCTCTCCACCGCCGACCGCGTCATTTTCCACGTCGATGCAGAGGCCCCGGGGCGCATGCTTCATCTCATCCGCCAGCTCCTCGACGCCTCATCGTCTCCCGAGCGCCTCATGGGCGTGGTGACGGGAGCGGCCTCCCCCTCCGCCGTGCGAGACCGTATGGCCAGCCTGGGCCTCCCCGCCCCCAACCTCATTGCCGAACGCGAGGTGCCCGTCGGAGCACGACGCCTCGTCGTACGCCTCAGCACCCAACGCCCCCCCGCATAGCAGCGGCAAGAGAGGACCTTTCGACCGTCCCTTTCTTACAAGCACTGTGTTCTCAGACCTTCCCATTTGACCTTCGGGGTTTATGCGCGCTCCCTTGCTCCGCACCGGCGTCGTCCTTCTCCTCAGTATCAGCGCCCTGTTCCTGACAGCCTGTGCCGGAGACGGGCCCGACGCGGGATCTGAGACCGCCGATAACGACCTGTCCCTGGATGTGGACACGGTGCTGACAGACACCACGTACACGCTGCGGAACCAGGACAGCGCCACGGTTGCCGTTCCCGACTCTTTTCTGGGAACCCCGGTCGTCCTGGGCTCCATCTATACGAGCTGTCCCAACATCTGCCCTCAGATTACGGCCAACATGAAGGCAATTCAGGACTCCCTGGACGACCCCGAGGCCGTGCAGTTCGTCTCGGTAACATTCGATCCGAGGCGCGATACGCCATCGCGCCTGAAGGACTACCAGGCCCAGCACGACCTGTCGGACACGTCCTGGCAGTTTCTCACCGGGACGCCCGAAACCCTTGACGCCCTGCTGGACCGCCTGGGCGTTCGTCGGCGCATCGAAGGCACAGACCGGGAGTTCCCCGCCGCCGACTCGACCGATTACATCTTTAAACACTCGAACCAGATTACGTTGATCGACGCGCAGGGACGGGTGCGAGCGGAGTACGGAGGGAGCCAAACCCCCCCTTCCCTCATCGTACGCGATCTTGAAAAAATCCAATCCTGAGCCATGCACCGTTCTGCCCCCCGCTTCGTTGCCCTTGTCCTCGGTCTGATGTCCACAGGGCTTCTGCTCTGGGGATGTCAGGGTGACTCGTCTTCCTCGGAGGAGGCGTCCGCTCCCCCGCTGCCCGACGGGGAACTCGCGATTGAAGACCCGTGGGTCCGCCCCGCCCCGGCCGGCAGCAGTAGTGCCCTGTACATGACCATCGCCAACGGCCTGAACGCCCCCGACACGCTCACCGACATCGACGCGCCGATTATCGACAGCGTCCAGGTGTACGACCTGGCGTCCGACACGACGGATGAGGCCACCGCCGTGGGGACTCTCGCCTCTCCCGCGCAGGAACGCGTGTCGTTGACGCCGGATGGCCGGTCCGTGGGCCTCTTCGGCCTCCAGCAGCCCCTTGCCGAGGGCGAAACGCTGGTCTTGAACCTGCAGTTCGCGCAAAGCGGGCTGCAGCGCATTCAGGTTCCGATTCGATCGTCCCCGCCCAACGAGGATCAGTAGCGCGGCCTGGCGTCCCCCCGATCGGGACGTCGGCCCCATCCCCCACCCTCATGACCCGGATTCTTGCTGGAAGTGCCTGTGGATTTTCCGGGAGCCTGCACTGTATCGGCATGTGCGGCCCCCTGGCCCTCAGCCTGCCGGGCCCGGATACGTCCCGCCTGCGCTTTCTTCTGGAGCGGCTGCGCTACAACCTGGGCCGGGCGATGGCGTACACCGCGCTCGGTGGTGCCGTGGGCGGGCAGAACCGTTTCGACGCAGCCTACACCCCCCATCTGAACGCCCAAAATCCGTTTTCCGGAGAACAGATACCAGAGCCGGGCCGCGTGCTCACAACGGGCCTGGCGGTGCAGTTCTCCGGAGTGCCGTCGAAGATGTCACCGCGTTCCCGAATCACCGACCGATTCTTTTCATGAAACCGTTTGTTCGCGTACTGATCGGGGCCGGCCTCCTCTCCGGGATCGGGATTCTCGTTGTTGCCTATTTTCTCCTAACCCCCAGCACGTATGAGGTCAAGGGACGCGTTGCTGGAATAAACGATGAGGGGCAGACGCTCGTCGTGGAGCACGAAGAAATCCCCGGCTACATGCCGCCGATGATTATGCCGTTGCCGGTGGCGGACACGAGCATGACCGCGTCGCTTCGAGCGGGGGAGGCCATCCGGTTTGAGATGCGGGTATCGAACGACAGCACGTGGATCTCAAGGGTCGAGGCGATCCCGGACACGGCTGTGGCCCGCAATCCGGCGCAGTCGACCCAGCCGGTTGCCGGCTCGGACGCCGAGCAGGACGGGCCTCAGCCCCTTCGGGAAGGGGACGGCTTGCCGGCCGACGTGTCGCTCGTGGACCAGAATGGGGACCGGATCGAGATGGACGGGTACCGGGGGCAGGTGCTCGTTCTAACATTTATCTACACGGAATGTCCGCTTCCGGACTTCTGTCCGCTGATGTCGGAGCGGTTTGCCCGTCTCCAGCCGACGCTTCGGGACCAGTACGGGGACGAGGTGCAGCTGCTGTCCATTAGCTTCGATCCGGCCACCGATACGCCGGCGGTGCTCCGTGAGTACGCCGAGGAGTATACGGATCGGCTCGACACGTGGACGTTTGCCACCGGTGACACGAGCCAGGTCCATCGCGTGACGGATCTCTTTCGGGTGTACACCGAACCGGAGGAAGGCGAGATTACACACAACCTGGTGACGGCGGTCGTTCGGCCGGACGGGACGGTGCACCGCCTCTTCCGGGGCAATGACTGGACCCCGGAAGACATCACGCGAGCAGTGGAGCAGATCCGATGACCCCGTGCGCCCGCCTCCCCGCAAGGGGGCACGGACGCGGGAGAAACAGCGGGGGCGCACGCCGAGCCGGGCATTCAGTCCAGGGTGTGCCTGGCTGTAGAGGGGTCGGCAAGTCCGGACCAAATCCCGAATGAGGATCCCGCGCGACACGTTTTCAACCATCGATAGCAGCCGGCATGATCGAATGGGCCCTTGGCGGACTGGCGTTTGGATTTTTTGGGAGTGTGCACTGCGTAGGCATGTGCGGGCCGCTGGCCCTGAGTTTGCCGGGAGGCGACCAGCCCCGATGGCAGTTCTGGACAGAGCGGGGGCTCTACAACCTGGGCCGGGCGATGACGTACACCGCGCTCGGTGGCCTCGTGGGCTTGGCCGGACAGGTCGTATCGCTGGCCGGGGCGCAGCAGGCCCTCTCCGTGGCCGTGGGCGTGCTGTTTCTCCTGTCCGCCGCCGTGCCCTGGGTGAGCCGCCAGGTGACCCGACTCGAGCAGGCCCCCTCGTCCTTTCTCCAGCGGGTGATGGCCCCCATCGGTACGCTGTACCGGCGGGGCGGCACAGGCAGCCTCTTCGTCGTCGGCCTGCTCAACGGCCTCCTTCCGTGCGGATTTGTGTACGCGGGACTGGCGACGGCCCTCACGGCCGGGACCGCCGCGGCAAGCATGCTCTTCATGGCCGGCTTCGGCTTTGGCACCTTCCCCGCCATGCTGGGGGTCAGCCTCATGGGTCGCCTGGCCAGCAGTGCGTGGCGAACGCGACTGCAACGCCTCGTGCCCGTCGCGTTGGGCCTCGTCGGGCTCCTCCTTATCCTACGGGGACTTGGACTGGGCGGCATGATCAGCCCCTCACTGTCCGCACTGGGTGGGTGACCCCGATTACGTCAGCCGTTCAATGAGTGCCTCGTGCTGGGGATACGCCGTCCGGAGCGCCGCCGCCTCGGCCAGTTCAAAGTCGGCAAAGTCAAACGCCGGGGCCGTCGTACATCCCACGAGCGCGTATCCGTCCGGGTCGTCGACCGTCGCCCCAAACCACGCCCCCGCCGGCACAACCGTCTGAAATCGCGGTCCTGCCCCCGCGTCTCGCCCCAGCGTCTCGGCCGTATACGTGCCATCCGGCAACAACTGATGCAGCGTGAGCGACGCCCCGTCGTAAAAGTGCCAGATCTCGTCCTGCTGGATGCGATGCAGGGCGGACACTTCGCTTCCCGGGAGGAGGAAGTAGATGAGCGCCGCCGCGGCGCGCGGCCCGTCGAACCGCGACGGCAGGGCGGCCGAGGGAAGCACCAGATCCGACCGGTGGGTCTCCCGGTAGTACCCACCCTCCGGATGAGGCGTGAGATCGAGTCGTTCAATCCAGGCGGTGGCGTCGGGCATGTCAACGAAGGTCGTGGTCTGACGTCTCCTGCGGCAGGCTTTTCTCCGACCCGTTGAGGGTCTGGGCAATACGACGGGCCGTATCCACAAACGGCCGGAACGTGCACCCGAGCTCCGTCCGCGCCCGGTCGTTGCTGTACCGGTCGGTGCGCGCCGC
>JAWOAQ010000083.1:0-5580 GCA_046498495.1 Salinibacter sp.
TGGCAAAAACGAGGACCGGATTCGTCAGCGGAAAGTCGATCACGACCCATCAGGGCTGCGGGGGAAACGAAGCGTACCGTTGCGGCCTCCCGTCACGACGCCTCACCCTCAGACGACGGGACCTGGTCTGAAGACTTCGCTTCGGACCAGAGGCGCTGCATCTCGTTCAGGTCGGCCTGATCGATCGTCACTCCCCGAGCCTCGAGCCGCCGCTCGACATGCTGAAACCGACGGGCAAACCGGTCCACCGTCTCACGAAGGGCATTTTCAGGGTTCAGGTCAGCGTACCGGGCATAGTTTACGAGGGCGAAGAGCACGTCTCCGAACTCTTCCTCCTTCCGCGATGTCGGGGCGCTCTCCCGGATCGTTTCCCGAAACTCCCCGACCTCCTCCACCACCTTCTCCCAGGCGGCCTCCTGCTCCGGAAACGCGAACCCAACGCCCGCGGCCTTTTCCTGCGTGCGGTGGGCGCGGAGCAGGGCCGGCAACTGGGCCGGCACGCCATCGAGCACCGAGGCGGCTCCCGCCTCATCGTCCCGTTCCTGCTGCTTGATTTCTTCCCAGGACGCCGCCACGGCATCCGGATCGTCCGCCGACCGGTCGCCAAAGACGTGGGGATGGCGTCGCACCAGCTTCTCCGTCTCGGCCTCGAGGACATCGCGGATGGTGAAGCGCTCGTTTTCCTCCGCAATCGTGGCGTGGAAGAGCACGTGCAACAAGACATCGCCGAGTTCCTCCGCCAGTTCGTCCCAGTCCTGCTCGTCGATCGCCTCCACCACCTCGTAGGCCTCCTCGATAAGCAAGTGCTTCACCGACTCGTGCGTCTGTTCTCGGTCCCATGGGCAGTCGCGACGGAGTTGCTTGACGATGGCACTCAGGTCCGCGTAGGCCTCCAGCCGCTCCGCCGGCTCCTCGAATATGGTATCGTAGATCTTCTCCGTGGCGTCCGTGCGATCGGGCATGGGGTCGCAATGGGTTCAGAAAGAAGCTCGTGAACGCCTTCCCAACGGTCGCTGAAAGCAAGAAGTGCCGTGCGCCCGGGGCCTATTTTCGTGAAACAAATAGAGGCATCTGCGGTCTAATAAGGTGGCGAAAAAGCGCCATCGCTCTTTCACTTATGGGGATGACACGGCTTCGACGTGTGGCAAACGCGCAGAGAGCTGTCCTGCCGAGCTTCCTGACACGCTCGTAAATCCTGTGAGGAAACGCAACTGCGGACGATTACTCGTACGCGATGGCGGCGTAAACGCCGTCATCTGTTCTACGCGGCTCCTGACCCTTGGGGCACGTAGGACATCGACAAAAAGGGTGTAGTCGACCCCTTCTCCGGCTGCGGAGGAGTCGGCGAACACTAATCAGCCTTTGCGCCGACCTGGCCTCGTGGATGGGCCTACGGTGGGCGTGAGCACCAATACATCCCCTATGCAGGTAGAGGCTTACCCTGTGCGGCCACGCGGACCCGGGTTCGACTCCCGGCATCTCCACTCCCCCCTGCTCCCGCCATTCAGCGAGGGCAGGGGTTTTGTTTTTACTTTCCCCTTCCCTCTCCTTCCCCCCCTTCGGATCGGTCACACGTTCCATGCGTATCAGGAATCTACATATAAGATACGCGTCTCCTAACGGTTGACGCAATGCCTCTACAGAAGCTTATCGGTTTCCTTTTCCCAACGCATACATGACATTGCACACCTCTACCCCTTCCCGGGGCCCCACTCTGTCCCGTACGCTTCCGTGCCTCAGCGTTCTCCTTGTGGTGCTCCTTGCGCTCGGGACGACGCCCGCCCTCGGGCAATCCGGTGGCGTCCTCGATACCAAGACCGGCCTTCGCGTCGGCGGCACCTTCATGACGTTTGGAGGCGATGATGCCCCCAGTGACCTCGACCGCCGCGGCGGGTGGCTGCTGGGTGGGTTTGCCGTGTTTGATGTGACCGGTCCGTTTGCCCTCCAGCCCGAGCTCAACTACGTCCAGAAAGGCGCAGAAAGTGAGTCCGGTGGCTCAACCGTTACGACAAAGCTGAACTACATCGAGCTTCCGATCCTGGCGAAAATCCAAACTCCTTCCGCCGGCCTCGTATCTCCAAGCGTGTTCCTGGGCCCCTCCGCCGCCCTCAACATCAAGGCCGAACAAGAAGTCGGCTCCAGCACCAGCGACATTGACGACGATATCCGTGGGTTTGACCTGGGCGCAGTGTTCGGCGTCGGGGTGGACGCCAACGTAGGCGTAGGCACACTTCTCGTGGACGCCCGCTACAGCCTGGGCCTGATCGACATTTCCGATGACGATGACCTAGCAGAGGAACCGTCCCTTCGGAATCAGGGCTTTATGCTAACAGTTGGCTACGCTTTCTAACCTCCCTTCTTCACATCCTGTAGCCGCAGTCTCCACGTGGGGCTGCGGCTTTTTTTGTGGGTGGATCTGGGGCAGCCGATGAAGCTCAATCGCCCGGCGCCCCCGTCTCCTCCCGAGGTTCGGTCTCGTCGTCTCGGGGCGAGGCCGCGGAACTCCGCAACAACATGCGCCCGAGGTGCCGCTCAAGTTCGTCTCGGAGGAAAGTCGCTATTTCTTCGGCCAGATGGGGCATGCCGGTGCGCCGTGGGCCACCGGTCCCTGGAAGACTGTAGGAAAAGCGGTGCGTTTCTCCGTCCTCAACACTGCAGACAATATCGTAAACGTTGCCCCCGGCGTGGGACACCCTCAGGCGGACCGGCAACTGCACAAGTCCACGGCAGTCGATGCGAAACGTTGCCCCAGGAGCTTCCTCGGAGGGACCAGTCAGGGGGTGCACCGAAACGCCCGCGTCGTATCCGCGCGCACATTGCTGGGTGAGGGCCGTCTCGAGTTCTCGTACGAGCCCGGCCGCAAGTTGGGACACTGAGGGAGCGGATGCAGGCGAGGCGGTTGGATGGGTAGACATATCCGACCTCCTGTGCAATGAGGACGTCCATTCAGGGAGCATGATGACGACCGGGCCCTACTGCGAGCTCGGGTCTGGGCGCGCCACCATTCGCTTTCGTTCGTCAACGGCACACTACCTCACCCCTACCGGACGTACATGGGACTTTCGACGCACGCCGTTGTAGGACATTCACCCACGCTGGCGGACGCCCTCGATCCGGGCAGGTGCGCCCGTTGCCTCCACTCGCCCTCCGTCCTCGAGGATACGCTGAAAGAAGTCCGCCCCTGCCTGCTGAACGAATCCCGGCTCGGCGGTTGGACGTTCCAGGAGATGCGTCCCCGGCCCATCGGACCTGAGGCCCAGCGCCTGCAGGCTCCCACGCTTGGACGGAGATCGTGAATAATTTTTCCCGAGACTCGGTTGCGATCTCTCAGCAGCCCATCTACTTTAACGTATTGTAATTTCGGCGAATCCGAACGTCCTTCTCTTCCCCGCACATGGCCCTGTCTGCCCCCGATGTCTGGCGCACTGCGCTCCGCGACCTGCGCGACACCATTCCGGAGCGTACGGTCCAGAACTGGATCGAGCCGATTACGCCGCTGGAGATCGACACGCAGGACGGTGCGCCGACCCTTACGCTTCAGGTGCCGACGCCCTTTGGGGTTCAGTATCTGCGGAGCCGCTTCGACCAGCAGGTAACCGCCGCCGTGCGGGACGCCATGGGCGAACCGGCAACCATAGAGTATCAGGTGGCCCCGGAGTCCGAACGCCCGGATGAGATCGTTGCCGACGCCCCCGACGACGCATCGTCCCCGGCGGCCGCCGAGTCTCGTGGCGCTGAAGGATCCTCGACCGCGCCCGCTCCTTCTGACACGCCGTCCCCTTCCCCGAACGCAGATTCTTCGTCGGCCCCGGATGCCTCCTCCCCTTCCCCCTCAACTGACGCCCCGCCCTCGGACGCGGCCCCGTCTCCCCAATCCGAGACGGATCCGTCCGCCGATCGGGCGGCGCCGACGCCCGAAGAGATCGAGGCCCGCGAGCGGGCCGGGGCCGGAACGGTCGACGAGCGCACGGCCCTCTACGAGAAAGCCCAAAAGCACCTCCGCCCCGAGTACACGTTCGACGAATTTGTCGAAGGGGACGGCAACCGACTGGCCCGCAGCGCAGCCTACGCCGTCGCCCAAAAGCCCGGCACCACCAACTACAATCCCCTCCTCGTCTACGGGGGGGTGGGACTGGGCAAAACGCATCTCGCACAGGCCGTGGCCAACTACGCCCTGGAGCAGAATACCGCGGAACACGTGCTGTACGTCTCCAGCGACCGCTTCACGAGTCAGTTCGTGCAGTCGGTACGCGAAAATCGGATTGCCGCCTTCTCCAGCTACTACCGGCAGGCCGATCTTCTGATTGTTGACGATGTCCAGTTTTTTGGCGAGAAGGAAAAGACGCAGGAAGAGTTCTTTCATATCTTTAACGATCTGCACCAGAACGGAAACCAGATCCTTCTCTGTGCCGACCGCCCCCCCAGCAAGATTCCGGGCATCGAGGAACGCCTGCTGTCCCGCTTCCAGTGGGGCCTAAGCGCCGACATTCAACAGCCCGACCTGGAAACCCGCATCGCCATCCTCCAGCGCAAGGCAGCCCGCCAAGACCTGGAGGTTGAACCGGACGTGCTGGAACTGATCGCCCAGCGCATCGACTCGAACGTCCGTCAGTTGGAAGGCGCCCTTACCCGCCTCAGCGCACTTGTGCAGCTCGATGGAGGCACGCTCACCCTCGACGCCGCCCGGCGCTTCCTCCGAAAACATACCGATGAAAAGCCGCGCGCCCTCGACGCAGCCGACATTATCGACGAAGTGGCTGAGTTCTTCCGCCTCTCCTCCGACGACCTCCTGTCCCGATCCCGAAAGCAGGCCGTGGCGGAGGCCCGGCAGATCGCCATGTACCTGTGCCGGGAACTTACGGACGAATCCTACGCGCACATCGGCTCTCGCTTTGGGGGGCGCGATCACTCGACCGTGATCCATGCCCACCGCAAGATCGACGAGAAGATGGAGGCGGACGCCGGCCTTCGTGAGGACGTATCCGCCCTTACGTCTCGCCTCCAGAATCAGTCGCTTTCATCGACGGTGTAGTGCCGCACTCGGGGCCAGGGGCGGGAGCGAGAGCCAAGCAGTCCCGAACCGTTTATTCCCGCTCCTCCCAACTGCGTGCTCATGTCTGCACTCGATACCCAGGCGCTTCACGACGGCGAGCCCACACCTCGCATCGAGGGCGCGGTTTCGCTCCCCATCTTTCAGACTGCCACGTATACCCACGAGGGAGACGGGCCGGTCCGATACGTTCGCCTGAGCAACTCCCCAAACCACAAGGCCCTCCACGAAAAGCTAGCCTCGCTGACCGAGACCGAGCAGGCCCTCGTTACCGCCAGTGGGATGGCCGCCCTTTCGTCCACCCTTCTGACCCTGCTCGACGCGGAGGATCACTTGGTGGCTCCTCCTACGCTCTACGGAGGCACGCTGGAGCTCTTCGACACCCTTCTGCCCCGCCTCAACATCGACTACTCGGTGCTACCCGACGACGCGGCGGCGTGGGGTAGCACCGAGTAGTCGATGTTGAGGCGGGGCAGAAGGGGCCGGCGAGTCTGCCGGATAGGCTGCCTGGGATACGGGGACTGCGTTCG
>JAWOAQ010000124.1:0-12291 GCA_046498495.1 Salinibacter sp.
GAGATCATCGGGGCCCTGCAGGCCGACACCCTCTCCGCTGAGGAAGAGCGGGAGTACGTTCGTTTCCTGGTACACCTGGTGGGAGACCTCCACCAGCCGCTCCATGTGGGCACCGGCGAAGACCGCGGGGGCAATGAGGCGACCGTGATCTGGTTTGGCGAGCCGTCCAACCTGCACCGCGTCTGGGACAGCGGCATGATCGACCGGAAGCAACTGAACTACACGGAGCTGGCCCGGTTCTCCACGGAAACGGTCGACGACGACCGGCACGACGACTGGACGGACGCATCGGTCGAGGACTGGGCCTACGAGTCGATGGAGGTCCGGGAGCAGGTGTACGACCTGCCGCCGGATCGCGAGCTTGGCTACGAATATTCCTACCGAAACTTTGAGACCCTAAAGAAACGCCTCGTTCAGTCCGGGGTGCGGCTGGCCCATGTGCTCAACGACATCTACGGATAGGCCCGCTCTCCCATTTGCCCGACCCATCGGGGCGCCTCCCGTGGACCTGGAGGCGCTGCGGCGATTCTGCTCTCCACGGGGCCCCTCTCTCTTCGCGGCCCTGCCGGGGCGGCCTCTATACATACTGATCTTGTTCAGAACCCCCTCTCTTCCAAATGTCCTTTGACGACACGTACCGGGCGGAGACGGCGGCCCTCTACACGGACCTCTACCAGCTCACGATGCTCCAGGCCTACTGGCGCGAAGAGATGCACGCACCAGCGGTGTTTGACCTCTTTGTGCGCCGACTCAAGAACCGAAATTACGTTCTGGCCTGTGGGTTGGAGCAGGTCCTTGATCACCTGGAAACGCTCTCGTTCTCGGACGAAGCGCTCGACTACCTCGCGGCGCAGGACCAGTTCGAGGACGACTTTCTGGACTGGCTGGCCGACTTCGAGTTTACGGGCGACGTCTACGCGGTGTCGGAGGGCACGCCCGTTTTTCCGGA
This sequence comes from Salinibacter sp., assembly GCA_046498495.1. Taxonomy (GTDB): domain Bacteria; phylum Bacteroidota; class Rhodothermia; order Rhodothermales; family Salinibacteraceae; genus Salinibacter. The sequence continues at coordinate 950 of JAWOAQ010000124.1, forward strand.
CGAGCCGATCGTAGAGGTCGTCGCGCCGATTGGGGAGGCCCAGCTCGTCGAAACCTTCGTCCTGAACCAGGTCACGTTCCAGACGAACGTGGCGTCGAAAGCCGCGCGGGTTGTGGCGGCGGCCGGAGGCCCCGAGAGCGATCGCATTGTGGCCGACTTCGGGATGCGCCGCCTCCACGGCACGGACGCTGCGCAGAAGGGGGCCCGGGCCTGCTACATCGCCGGGGTGGATGCCACCTCCAACGTGGCTGCGGGCCAGGCCTACGACATGCCCATCACGGGCACCATGGCGCACAGCTACATCGAGGCGCACGACGTGGAGATGGAGGCCTTCCGCGAGTTTGAGGCGCTCTATCCGGAGACCGTTCTGCTCGTGGACACCTACGATACGCTCAACGGCGTGCGGAAGGTGATTGAGCTGGCGGAGGAGAAGGGCGAGGACTTTCGGGTGCGGGGCATCCGGCTCGACTCGGGCGACCTTGGGGCGCTGGCCCACGAGGCGCGCCGCCTCCTGGACGGGGCGGGGCTGACCGATGTGATGATTGTGGCCAGTGGCGGCCTCGACGAGTACAAGATCGCCGACCTGCTCGACGGGAACGCGCCCATCGACGGGTTCGGGGTGGGTACCAAAATGGGCACCGTGGCCGACCAGCCGGGCCTCGACACCGCCTACAAACTGTGTGGCTACGACGGCACGCCCCGCATGAAGCTGTCGAAGAACAAGTCGAATCTGCCGGGGCGAAAGCAAATGGTGCGCCAGTACGAACAGGGCACGGCGGTTCGCGACGTCATTGCGACTGAGGACGAACAAGTTTCCGGCGCGCCCCTTCTGGAACGCGTCATGGCCGATGGCGAGCGCACCGATGCCGGCACGCGGCGCCCCCTCAATGCCCTCCGCGAGCACGCCGCTGCCCGCACGGGCGAACTCCCCGATCGCCTCCGCGCCCTCGATCCCGATCAGGAGCCCTACGAGGTGGCCCTCAGTGATGCCTTGCGCGACCGACGCGACCAGACCCGCGCCCACCTGGAAGCGACCATGACTGAACCCACAGCCTAGGGGCGGTCCCGCGCTGGGGGCGTCCCCTCCGCTCACCTGTTGCCTGTTTCCCCGTCTGCCGATATGGAACGCCCGCAGTCCGACCGCAGCACGACGGTGCCCTCGTCCGACGCCGCGGAAGACCGGCGGCTGCGCACCCTGGAGCACTACGACGTGCTCGACGCTCCGCCCACCGAGGCCCTCGATCGCGTCACGCGGCTTGCCACCACCCTGTTCGACGTGCCGGTGGCCCTCGTCAACGTGATTGACCGGAACCATCAGCACTGCGTGTCGGCCCAGGGCTGGGCCCTCGACCAGACCGACCGCGAGGTCTCGTTCTGCAACTACACCATCCGGCAGGACGGCGTGATGGTGGTCCAGGACACCCGCGAGGAGGAGCGCTTCGCCGACCATCCGCTCGTAACAGGCGAGCCGCACATCCGCTTCTATGCCGGCGCTCCGCTGACGGCCCCCAACGGCTACCGCCTCGGCACGCTCTGCCTCATCGACGACGCGCCCCGGGCCTTTTCATCCGAGCAGCGGAACCTGCTGGCGGACCTGGCCGGCGTCGTCATGGACGAACTGAACCTTCGCCACCACGCCTCGGACCTTGCGGCCTCGCGTCGCGCCCACCGGGAGGCCAGCGAGCAGCGCAAGCGCATCCTGGAGAGCATCACCGATGCCTTCGTGGCGGTCGACGAAAACTGGCTGTTTACGTACGTGAACGCGCAGGCCGAGGCTCTGCTGGAGCGCTCCCGCGACGAACTCCTGGGCGCGTCGATGTGGGACGCGTTCCCGGAGATTGCCGGGTCCACGTTTCAGAAGAAATACAAAACGGCCATCGAGGAGCGCACGACGGTCGAGTTTGTCGAATACTACCCGCCCCTAAATCGCTGGTTTGAAGTGAAGGCGTTCCCCTTCGAGGGCGGCCTCTCGGTCTATTTTGACGACGTGAGCGACCGTATGGAGGCGCGGGAACGCCTGCGACGTGAGCGCGACCTCACGGAGGCCATTATGAATACCAGCGTGACGGCCCTCCTGACTGTCGACCAGCAGGGGCGCTACTCGTTCGCCAACGAACCCGCACGCACCATTCTGGACCTTGATCCGGGGGCGCTGGAGGGCCGTCGGGTCGATGAGCTCGGTACGCTCTACACCCTCGACGGGCAGGAGGTGCCGGAGGCCGAGTGGCCGTTTGCCCGGGTCTTACGGAAGGGGACACCGATCACCGACGAACGGTACGTGCTGGAGAGACCCGACGGCGAGCGACGCACCATTCGCGTTAACGGAGCGCCCCTTCACGATCCTGACGGCACGGTGCGACAGGTCGTGTTTTCGGTGGACGATGTGACCGATCAGGTCGAGTACGAGCGCAAGCTCAAACGAGCCAAAGAGGAGGCCGAGCAGGCCAGCCGCCTCAAGTCGGCGTTCCTCGCAAACATGAGCCACGACGTGCGCACTCCCCTCTCGTCCATCCTCAACCTCACCGAACTGCTGGCGCGGGAGGCCCCGCCGGAGTGCAAGGAGCGCATTGAACTCATCGAGCGCAGCAGCTACCGTCTGCTCAACACCATCGACTCGGTGCTCGACCTTGCGAAACTGGAAACTGGCGCCGTTGCCCCCGACCGGGAATCGGTTGACCTCGTGGACGAACTCCTCGGCACCGCGGAGATGTTTCAGCCGCAGGCCGACGAACACGACCTCACGCTCCGGACCGAGGTGCAGGAGCCCATGACGGCCCGGCTCGATCCCTCCATGCTCCACCGCATCCTCGACAACCTGATCAGCAATGCCCTCAAGTTCACGGAGGCGGGCGGGACGGTGACGCTCCGGGCCCGGGGCACCGACGATACGGTGACCATCGAGGTTGAGGACACTGGACCGGGCATCCCGGAGGCGTTTCTGCCCAACCTCTTCGAGTCGTTCGCGCGGGGGGCACACCAGACCGCAGTGGAGGGCAGTGGGCTGGGCCTGGCCATCACGAAGCGCCTGACAGAGCTCCTGGGCGGAACAGTGGACGTCGATAGCGAGGTGGGCGTGGGGACCACCTTTACTGTGCGCTTGCCACGAGCGTGACGAGGTCCCCTGCAGGGCCGTGCTCCTCCGCACGTCCTCCTTCACAGTTTTGCGCACGACGTTTCCATTCGTCCATGGCGATTGGCTGGGGCATCCTTGGCACCGGACGCATCGCGCACCGTTTCGCCTCGGACCTCCAACGGCTTCCCGGGGCGGACCGCGTGGCCGTTGGGTCGCGGTCACAGGCCCGCGCCGAGGCGTTTGCCGACGAGTACGATGTTTCGAATGCCCATGGGTGTTATGAGGATCTCGTGGCCGATCCGGCGGTGGACGTGGTGTACGTGGCCTCGCCCCACACCTTCCATGCCGAGCACACCCGTCTGGCTCTGGAGGCAGGCACGCACGTCCTCTGCGAAAAGCCGCTCACGATCAACGACGCCCAGGCCGAGCGTGTCATTGCGACGGCCCGCGCCGAGGAACGCTTCTTGATGGAGGCGCTCTGGACCCGCTTCCTGCCCGTCATGGACGACGTGCGCCGGCTCGTGCACGAGACGCAGGTGCTGGGCGACCTGCATCTCCTGCAGGCCGACATCGGGGTGGTGCATCCGTTCGACCCGAGTCACCGCCTCTACGACCCGGCCCTGGGCGGCGGGGCGCTCCTGGACCTTGGCATCTATCCGATGTCGCTCGCCTTCGACCTGCTGGGGCCGCCGGACGCGGTGACGAGCGACGCCGTAATTGGACAGACGGGGGTGGACGAGCAGTGCACCGCCATTTTTCGCTACGACGATGGGCCGCAGGTGACGTGGCAGGCCTCGGTCCGCGCCGATCCGGGGCGTACCTTTACCCTGTCGGGCACGGAGGGGCGGCTCCACGGCCGGCGATCGTGGTGGAAGGGGGCGCCGGTGGTGCACACGGATCCGAACGGCACGCCCCGCGCGACCTACGCCCGCCCGTTCGAAGGCCACGGCTACCAGTTTGAGGCGGCGCACGTGATGGAGTGCCTCCGGAAAGGGCGGGCCGAGAGCCCGGTGATGCCGCTCGCCGAGAGCCGGGCGCTGCTCCGCACGATGGATGCGCTCCGGGAGGCGTGGGGCGTTGTGTACCCGGACGAGGCGTAGACGACCGCCCCGGGCGGGCACACCCTGGTACTACAGTCATGGTACAGGCAGGAGGAAGCGAACCAGCGCCCTAACGCGGCGGCTGGGCTTCGCGGCCCGGGGCCAGCAGGTAGAGCACCGCCATGCGGAGCGCCACGCCGTTGGTGACCTGACTCAGGATGATGGAGCGCTCGTGGTCCACCACGTCGTCAGCGAGCTCAATCCCCCGGTTCACCGGGCCGGGATGCATGATGAGCAGGTTCGGATGGTGCCGCAGGTGCTCCCTCGTGATGCCGAACCGGGCGTGGTACTCGCGCACGCTGGGGAAGAGGCCCTCGTCCTGCCGCTCCATCTGGATGCGGAGCGCCATCGCGATGTCGGCCTGATCCAGTGCCGCGTCGAGTCGGGATGTGGTGCGCACGTCCATCGCATCGGCCATGCCGACCGGCAGCATGGTGGCGGGGCCGCAGAGCGTGACGGTGGCCCCGAGCGTGGTGAGGGCGTGGATGTTCGAGCGCGCCACGCGGCTGTGCGTGATGTCGCCAATGATGGAGACGTTGAGCCCTTCGAAGGTGTCGACGTGCTCCCGCATCGTCAGGACGTCGAGCAGGGCCTGCGTGGGGTGGGCGTGGGCCCCGTCGCCCGCGTTCAGGATGACGCTGTCCGTGCAGCGGGCCAGGAAGTGCGGCGCCCCGGGCGAGGCGTGGCGCAGCACCACCACGTCCACCTTCATCGCCTCCACGTTGCGGGCGGTGTCCTTGAGCGACTCGCCCTTTGTGACGGAGGAGCCGGATTTGGAGAGGCTCACCGTCTCGGCCGAGAGGCGCCCGGCGGCGAGGCCGAACGAGAGCTTCGTGCGGGTGGAGGGTTCAAAGAACAAGCTGGCGACCGTGGTGCCCTGGAGCGTGGGCACCTGGCGAATCGGACGGTCGAGCACAGCCCGAAATTCCTGTGCGGTGTCAAGGATGTGAAGGATCTCCTCGCGGCTGTACGTCGAGAGGTCCAGCAGGTGGCGGTGGGCGAGGTCGGGACCGGTCGACGGGGCGGCAGGGGAGGCAGCCATGAAGCGGGACGTGTCGGGCAGGCAGTGAGAACGGGGGCGAGGATCAGCGCGACCGGTTGCCGGGGCGGGTCGTATCGGAGTCAACGAGCCACACCCCGTCGGCCCCGTCAACCGCCTCAACCCCCACGCGGACCGACTCGTCGGGGAGGGTGGGCACGGTCCGGCCCACGATGTCCGGGGCAATGGGCAGTTCACGGTGGCCCCGGTCGATGACGACGAGGAAGCGGACGGAGGCCGGGCGGCCCAGGTCCATGAGGGCGTCGAGGGCGGCGCGGCCCGTGCGGCCGGTGAACACCACGTCGTCGACCAGCACCAGATGACGGCCCGTCACGTCGAACGGAATCCGTGTTTCTTGAATCCGGCGCTGTTCAAAGCGAAGGCGTACGTCGTCGCGGTACATCGTCACATCGAGCAGGCCGAGGGGCAGGTCAATGCCCTCTTGCTGCTCAATTCGCTGTTGCAGGCGGCGGGCCAGGTGCACGCCGCGCGTTTGCATCCCCACGAGGGCGAGGGGCGGGGCGTCGTCCGACGCCGGGGCGACAAGCTCCAGGATCTGCTGGGCCATGCGGTCGAGCGTGCGCCCCAGGTCGCGGGCCGACATGAGCTGGGCCTTTGGGGCGGAGGGCGGCGGCATGGGAGCGAGGGCACGTTCGACGAAGGACGGACACGCACGGCACGTCGTCCGGCACCGGACGACACCCACAAGGAACCGAACACGGCAGAAACTTTCTAACCGAGCCCCGCTCTTTCTCGATGGATTCGCCCGACCGCATGGCCGACTCAGAGACGTCCCTTCGCTACCTCGACCCTGTTGTCGTCTCGCAGTTGGCCAATATGGAGCTCCGGGCGCGGCTCATCGTGGAGGGCTTCATCACCGGCCTCCACCGCAGCCCCTACCACGGCTTTTCCGTTGAGTTCGCCGAGCATCGGCCCTACAACCCGGGGGACGAGCTGCGGCATGTAGACTGGAAGGTCTACGCGAAGACCGACCGCTTCTACGTGAAGCAGTACGAGGAGGAGACGAACCTGCGCAACTACGTGGTGCTCGACACTTCGCCCTCGATGCACTATCAGGGCGACGCCCCCCTCTCGAAGCTGGAATACGGGTCGTACTTGGCCGCCGGCCTCCACAACCTGATGATCAGGCAGCGGGACGCGACGGGGCTGATTGCCTTCGACGAATCGGTACACACGATGCGCCCGCCGAAGGCGACCCCGGGCTATCTCCGCCGCCTCCTCGCCACGCTGGAGCAGCTCACCGAGCGGGCCACGACCGGCACGCGCACCAGCGCCGCCGCCGCGCTCGACGAGGTGGCGCAGCGCATCCAGCGCCGCTCCCTGGTGGTTGTTATCACGGATCTTTTCGAGAACGTCGCCGCCCACGACGATCTGCTCCGCGCGCTTCGGCACCTGCGCCACCGGGGGCACGAGGTCGTCGTGTTCCACGTGCTCGATGGCGAAACCGAGCGGCAGTTTGATTTTCCCGACCGACCGATGCTGTTTCGCGACGTTGAGACGGGCGAGGAGGTGTCGCTCCGGCCCGCCCAGATGCGCGAGCACTATGAAGACGCGGTCGAGCACTTTACCAACACCTTTCGCCGCCGCTGCCGGGAGCACGACATCGACGTTGCGGAGCTCGACACGAATGCGGCCTACGACACGGCCCTGATGGCATATCTCAACAAGCGCACGCGTCTGGTGTAGCGCAGGGCCTCCCATGCGGCTACGCGTCGGAGGGAACCCGTCGCTCACGAAAGGTGGTGCGGGACGTCTCAAGGCGCGCCTTCAGTTCGTCGTGCGCTTCGGCCGTCGGAAGGCCCACCACCACCGGTCCCCGCTCGGTCCGAAGCAAGAGCACCACGTCCGCCAGGCGGCCAATGAAGACCGACGTGCCCGCGTAGCGGCGGTAGTGCCGGTGGTAGCGCGTGGCCGGGATGACAGAGGCCTCCTCGATGGCATCGTACGGGATGGTACGAGTACGGCGGCCTTGCTCCAGTCGGAGGGTCGAGGCCGTGCACGTGGCCGTCACGGCAGGACGGAAGCCGAGGAGCCCCACGCCCCCCCACGCGCCAGCGGTGGCCAGCTGGCTCACCCAGAACAGGACCTGTCGGGAAGGTTTCTCGGCGAGGTACGATTGCAAGAGTGCCCAGCCCAGGTAGTGGGCCATGAGCAGAAGCAACGCCAGGCCCGTGAGGGCCACGAGGAAAAGGGCCTCGCCCCGGAGGCGATCGCGGGTCCAGCGCCGAAAGGCACGGCCCAGGAGCGAGTGGCTCGGATCGTAGCAGCGGGGAGACCGAAACGTGCGGGTCACGGACAGCAGCGAGCAGTGAAGGACAGTGGGGCGCCGTGGGCTCAAAGTGAAACCGGAAAGGCACCGTTCTTTACTCGACGCAGGGGCGACCGTTCGGTGCGCTGATCAGTCGGAGGGGGATGGCGACAGCGGACCGGCCGCGGCGGAGTCCGTCTCCGCGCTGTAGTCGCTCAGTTCAAGAATGAGCTCCTCGCGATAGGCCCGGTAGGCCGTAACCAGGATGGCAGTGAGGGGCACGGCAATCAGAAGGCCGAGGATGCCGAAGAACACACCAAACGCCAGGAGAGAAAACAAAATAAGCAGCGGATGGATGCCCACCTGGTAGCTCAGAATGTTGGGCGTCAGCACACTCTGCTCCAGGAGGCTCTGTCCTATGAGCACGGCAACGACAATCAGTGCCTTGACCCATCCGGCAAAGACCAGGGCCACCAGCCCGCCTACAAAAAGGGTAATCAGGGCCCCGAGCTGGGGGATAAAGTTCAGGAGGCCGGACAGCAGGCCGATGAGGAGCCAAAACGGCACATCGAACAAGAACAACAACACCGACACGTTAAACGTCGCGATGGTGCTAATCAGGAGCTGCCCTCGGAGGTACTGGCCCACGATGCTGCCGGCCTTCACGACGTAGTCGCGTCGTCCGCCCGCCGTCGGAAAGAGGTCAATGAGTGCGGCCTGGATATCGGGGTAGTCCTTGAGTGTGTAAAACAGCAGCACGGGCACGAGGGCCACAAGGGTCACCGCGCCGAGCACAGATCCGAGCGAGGACACCAGGTTCTGGGCCGCTTCGGGCAGGCGGCCGGCCTGCTCGCGGGCCAGGTCCTGGAGTTGCTGGAGCACCTCCTGCTTTTCAACGAACCCGATGGTTTCAAGGGTGTCGAGGACGGCGGACGTGCTGAGCCAGGCCTGCAGCGCCCCAATGCTTTGCACCATACGGGTGGAAAGCGTATCGACCTGATCGGCTACGCTGGGGGCCAGAATGAGGATGAATAGGGCGACGCTCCCTACCACAACGCTGCTGACGAACAGGGATGAGAGCCACCGCGGCACCCGGTACAGCAAGCGGAGCCCCCGCACGAGGGGGTTGAGGAGATACGCCAGCAGGTACACGGCGGCAAAGGGGATAAGAATGCCGCTGATCTTGTTCATGGCCCACAGAAACAAGAGCAGCCCCCCGGACAGCAGGAGGGCCCGCACCGTCTTCTGGCGCCGCAGGGGCCAGAGGAGAACCACGCCCGCCAGGGCCACCAGGGGCGGGTTCAGGAAGCGGTCGTCCTGGGGCGGCAGGTGCATCTCGTAGAGCAGCAACAAAAGGAGCACCACGCCGCCCGCAATGAGGACCGTTTCGAAGGCCGTGCCGCGTCCCCACCCCACCGAGGCCGTAGAGGATGATGAGGCCTCCGCCGCGTCGGGCCGAGCCGAAGAGGCATCGTCGGGCGGGGTCGACTCCGAGGAGGACGGCGTCGACGGACCGGAGGAAGTCGACATGAGTGGGGCGGGAAACGAGAAAACCGAGCGCGCAATGGTGTACAACACCCGCCAGCGGGGGCGGGTTCACGGAACGTCAGGCCCGCATCAATAGGCATACTCGAAGAGAAAATCGACCTGGAACGAGCTCTGGGTGTTGAGGGCCCGGAGCAAAAGGGTGTCCGTAAGGTGGTACTCCATGGTGAGGTCGGGCAGGTAGGCCGTCGACTGAGAGCCGTTCAGGTTGGACGTAGTGACCGGCTGCTCGATGGACACAAAGAACCGCGGGGTGAAGTAGCGGCCCAGCGTGAGATAGGACGTGCCGGACGTTCGGATTTGAAGCCGTACCACGTCCATCCCGAGTTCGTTGGCGGCCAAATTCTCTACGAGATTGGTCGCCTGGCCCAGCAACACCTGCGTGCCGAGGTTGCCGCCGCCCTCGGCCCCGTTGCTCCCCCCACTAAACAGTTCGTCGGCCGGCCGGCCGGTGGCAAGGTACGACAGAATGTTGCGCGTATCCATGGGCGGTTCCGACGCGAGGGTGGGCGTCAGATCGTCGGGCCGTCCCTCCAGGGTCAGCGTAATGCGTACCTCCGACTCCTGCGATCCCCGCGCCCGCTGCTCGTAGAGCGCCGCAAGATTGAGGTACGGCGCATATGGGTCGCCATTGAAGGTAAGGGTCCCCTCCGAGATCTGGAACTCCTGCCCGAACTGCTGCAGCGTGCTGCGCCCCTCCACCACTTGGATGGTGCCGTAGACCTGGGGGTCGTCGCTGCGCGCCTTGTTGAGGTCGAGGTCGCCCGTGAACTGGATGTTCATCTCCGGGGTGCTCTGCGACCGCAGCCACGTGTCGCGCCGGATGCGGACCGTAAGATCCATGGCGAGGGCCTCGTACGCGTCGTACGTCGTGGTGTCGGCTGCGGACGTGCGAATCCCGAACCGGTTTTCCAGTGTGAGCTGATCGTCCGAGGAGAGAGCGACAGCGGCCGCCGACTCTCCAGCCGCGGTGGCCTCGGTAAACGAGACATCGGCACTTTGGACCTCCACGGTGCCGTTGAGCTCCGGCTCCTGGGTGGTGCCCTGCAGATCCATCGAGCCGTTGATAATGGCGCGGCGGTAGGCGCGGGTGTCGATCGCAAGGAAGTTGGAGGCGCTGAGGTCGAGGTCGAACGTGCCCACCGTGAGTTGGGGAAAGTTGATGACGCCGCTGCCCCGCAGGCGCCCGTTGTTGCCGGACTGCACCGCGGCTTGGTCGAGCGTCACCTGGTCGTCTTCGAAGCGGAGGGCGGCCTGTCCGTTGCGGTACGCAGTGCCGAGGGCCGGGAGGTACGCCCCGCCGTTTTCGAGCGACGCGGTGCCTTGCAACTCGGGCGCGTCGAGCGTCCCCTCCACGGTCACGTCCGCCGCCACCGAGCCGCGCACGTCGCGCGCCGTTTCGGGATCGAGGAACGGATCGACCCAGTTGACCGGAAAGCGCTCTGTGGACAGGGCAAGCTGTACGGGGCGCTGGCCGATATCGGCGGGCGTCGACGCGTCGAGGCGGAGATCGGCAGGGAGGGTGCCCGCGGCGGACAGGCGGCTGCCGTCGGTATGGGTCAGGGTGGCGTCGAGGTCGACGGCGAGGCTGTCGTACCCAACGTCGAGGCGCATGGTGCCGACGGGGGTCTCGTTGGAGCGCAGGTCGAGCGCCAGGCGGCCGTCCAGGACGGGCGCCGTCGCGGGGCCCGTCAGGTCCATCTCGCCGGAGAGCGTTCCGCCGAGCCCCGAAAAACCAAACAGAGGCGAGACCTCTCCGAGGCGAACCCCTTGGGCGGCCACGGAGAGATCCTGAGTGCCGGCCAAGTCCACGACGCCGTGGGCCGAGAGCTGCTGGTCGTCGCTGCGAAGATGAAAATCCTCCACGCGATACTGGGCCCCGGCCGTGAGGGTGGCCTCCTGATCGAGCGCCCACTGATCCGGCCCCATCCGGAGGTTGAGGCGCGAGAGCGTAACGGTCGTCTGGTCTGCCTCGCGGGTGACGGATGATGGTACGGGGGCCGAACGTGTTCGCGGGCTACCTGAGTCTTCGCGGGAAGAACGAGGAGGAGTACGAGGAGGGCGGCTGGTTCCGCACCGGCGACACCGGCGAGATCGACGAGGACGGCTACCTGCATGCAGGCCGAGGACATGCAGCGCAAGGGGCGCCGGGCCTCGGGGGTGCGTCTGGTGGCTGACTTCTGGCTCTCATTCTTGCTCGGCTATTTCACCAAGGGGTTCTGGCGGGCGGGCCTGATCGGCTACATCTACGCGATGAACTATGCCTACAGCCGTTTTCTGCGGCAGGCCAAACTGTACGAGCTGGAGCGTTGCGGC
>JAWOAQ010000211.1:0-15474 GCA_046498495.1 Salinibacter sp.
CGGACATCAAATCCATACGACACGCGCCCGGGAACCCGAGCCTGCGTCCGGGACTCCCCCCAAAAGAGCGCGAGGGACCCGGGCTGGGTCACTTGCAGGATTGAGGTCAGCCAGTCCGGGGTCAGGTATTGCGCCGATTCGATCGCCACCTCCACATGAACATCCATCGTGCCCGTCACCAAAAAGGACGCCGGGGCCTCGTCTTCCACGGTCGTAATCACAGTGCGCCGCACCGCGTCTTCCGAAGGGCCCCCGTCCCTCCACACGACGGCCACCGCCAGCAAAAGCCCGAGGAGCAGACCTCCAGCAACGGCAATGCGCTCACGTCGGGTCACAGGAGCGGGGAAAATCAGTGGAAAGAAAGCGGCACCGGCTGCGCGGACGGCTATAGCCGCAACAACACCAGCGCCGCAACGGCGAGGGCAATGCCAATCCGGTTGGCCCGGGAAAGGTGCTCGTTCCAGAAAAAGACCCCCACGGCCGCGGCCAGCACCATGATGGCAATGTTGTTGGCCGGAAACACGACGGTTCCGGGAAGCACCTCGACAGCGCGCAGGAGAAACTCCAGGGAGCCGTAGTTGATCACGCCCAGAACAGCGCCCCATTTTACCGTTCGCCCCTCGGGCCACCGTCCGTAGCGGAGGGCCCGCTGCCCCACAATTACGGCTCCGATCAGAAAGGCCACCCCAAACGCCCCCATCAAAAACAACACGCGGCTATTGGTGTCGCCAAAGCCCTCCTCGAATGTTTTCATTGAGAGGTCCACGGCCCCGCCGGAGCAGAACGTCAGGGCCAGGACGGCGAAGGCCCGCCAGTCGATGGGTGGCGCCGACGATGCCCCGGGCTCTACACTGCCCTCCTCGCCCCCAGGTCCGGCCGCGGCCCGGACAGGCGCGGGGTCCGGGCGCCGCTCCTTCTGCGCAATGAGAAAGAACGCCGCGGCCGCCAGCACCATCCCAAAGCCCTGCGCGACGGAGGGCACCTCGTCCCAGATCCACCACGAGGCCAGGAACGGAATGACAACGGAGACCCGCATCACTCCCGTCGCCAGCGACATGCCCGCCTCATCGGTCGCAACGGCCAGAATAAAGAACCCGGCAATCAGCAGTGCCCCCGTTCCCACACTCAGCGCCAGCAGCGCAGGGGAAAGCTCCAATCCCACGTCGACGGAACGGCCGCCCACGCCCACGAGCACGCCCCCCACGGCCACCGCCACAGCGTAGTTGACGGTGAGGAGGGCCGTGCGATCCAACTGAAGCCGACCTGCGTGCTTAAAGATCATTCCGATCCCAACGCTGCACAGCACGGCAAAGGCCAGATTAAGCATACAACACCCCGAATCGATTCGTGCATGATCGTGCGCGCGGGCCTGGCCCACTGTGCCCCTCAGCGCGGCCTGGCGCCCCCGTCGTTCCCCGCCGGGCAACGGATCACTGTCTCCCATCACCACAGCAGAGACGGCCGGACGCGCGGGTCTCTGTCCGGCGTCAATCCTCCTCGCCCTCCGATCCCAGCTCTCCAGAGAGGGACGTGTAGTACCGCAGGCGCGACGGCACCGGCTCGGGATCGCGAATCTCCAGGCCCGAGGGCACCTGAATCTGAGGCTCCACGTAGCCCGTCGTGTCCGACCGAATCTGGCTGTACGAGACGGTCGCAAAGAACCCCGACGCCCGCTGGGCCTGAAACAGCTGATCAAACAACACGCGGTACCGAATGCGAATGGTGGACGGCTGCAGCGCCACGAGCTCTTGGCTAGACGGAATTCCGGTGACCTCCACCTTCACCTCTCGGGAGTCCTCCGAAAACTTTCCGGCGCGCGCAACGAGCGTGACGTCCTCCTCCGCTCGGGTCACCAGCCGCGCAAGCGTATCGGCGAGGGACACGGTTGTCTCGACGGTGTCGCGCACGCCCGTGAGATTTTGCGTGCGGGTCGGCCATCCCTCCAGTTCGTCCACCACGGATTTCGCCCCCGTCACCGCTACCGAATCGGGCCGGAGCGTAGGCTCATCGATCAGCTCGTAGGCATCTGCCGGGCGCACCGTAACGCGCGACTGGATGGGGATGCGGCGCTCCACACGCGGCTCCGTCGCCACGGTGATCGTCCGGGGCGTGACACTTTCGACGCGGGTGTCCGACTCCTGCGACAGCTGGAGGGCCTCCTCTACATCTACAGCCTCACCGGTCGCCTCAACCTCGACGGTCGGGGGCGAAAACAGAAGCCGGAGCAACTCCATCCCCCTCCCCTGCAGCCGGACGGTGACGGTGGAAGGCGGCAGCTCCGCAAACGCCTGGTCCTCCGACAACTGGGGCGCTTCCACCGGCAGCTCCAGGCTCACGGTGCGACGTTCCTGCAGCGAGAGCGAGAGCCACAACACAAACGAGAGCATGACGCACACCGTAATCGCCATGCCGTTATGCGAGTCCTCGGGCCGGGGGTCCTCCTCGGACGAGCGGAACAGCCCCCGGATGCGCTCCAGGAAGATTGGAATGTGCGAATCAGCGTCGGCGGCCACGGCACGCCTTGTCGTTGCGGAGAGACCGAAAAGCGCCCGGTTTCACGATCAGTCCGAGGGTAGGGTTTCGGCAACGAACGTTGGGTTAGGACGCGCGTCCATCCGGGGCGCCGTTCGACGCTTCGGGATCGGAGGCCGCGTTCCGCCGGCGGATCCATTCGGGGGTGTGGTCGCCCGCTGATCGCGCCGGGGTCCGCCACCGGTGCCACCAGCGGCGGATGATGGTCCGTGCCGCCCCCAGAAGAAGACGCCCCAGGTCTCGGACGAGCGCCGGGTCGATCGTGTGGGGGGGACGCGGGTAGCCGTAGGCCGGGAGTGCAGCGCCCGCGACGATCTCAACGACGGCCCGCTCCGCCGCGGTCATGTGCGTACGCCACTTCTCCTTGTTGGTGGGGTCTACGGGTCGATGCATCTTTGCCTTCCAGGGCTCCCGATCCGTGTCCGCGGGCCCCCCCTCCTGATGGTGGAAGCGAAGCATGCGGTCGTCGAACGTCACCCCCACCCACTCGGCCACCGCTCGCAGTTCCGCCTCCGGGTCTTCAAGCAGGTCCTCATACCGGATTATGTGGAAGTGCTCCGAGAACGCGTCCCGATAGCGGAGACTCTTCTGGGCGTACCGACGCCACGTCCACGCCGCCTCGGGAAGGCTGTCGTGATTCCAGGGCATGTCCCGCAGCGAGAGGCACACGTCCCGCGGGTCGCGGACAATGCAGAGCACGGCCGCGTCGGGAAAATTGCGGAGCATGGCGGGGACGTGCGCAAGATGGTCCGGCGTCTTCTCCCCCCAAATCTCAGCCCCGCTTCGCTCCGCGTACGTCGTGCCCAGGGCCCGAAGGAGATCCGGCGGCGCGGGCCGGTCCGCCGCCCGCGCGCGCGACCAGATCCGTTCGATTTCGGCCTCCGTCAGCTGCATGTCCTGCACGCCGGGTTGTTGCACCAACCGCGCCCACACGTCGTCGGGGCGTTCGGACGCCGGGGCGGCCGCCTCCCAACACCGGGTGTAAAAGTGCGTCTCGGGGGTGATAGCGATGCTGGGATGCGCATCCAGAAGGGCGCTGAGCAGGGTGGTGCCCGACCGCGGCATGCCGACAATGAAAAGAGGCGTGCGCATGATCAGGAGGCGTGCTGGCGAAAAGCGAACGGGATGCACTACGCCGCGAGAACCCGCCGGTATAGCGCCACGGTTTGCTGTGCCAGGGCGTCCCACGATCGGTCGTCAAGGGGGGCCCGCGACGAGCGGTCGGCGGCCCGAGCCTCCCGGAGGGCCAGGCCCAGGACGTCTGCCGTAAGCGGCCCGTCGTAGGTACGGACCCATTCTGCCCCCACGCTGGCCTGTAGCTCTCGCATGGCCCCTGCGTCGGGGACGAGCACCGGGCGGTTGAAGGACAGCGACAGGAGTGCACTCCCGGAGTGCAGGATGTCCTGGTAGGGAAGTACCACCAGGTCCGCAGCCCCGAGGAGTGTGGGCACCTCCTCATCCGGGATGAATCGCAGGTCGAGACGGATGTTCTCGTCTCCTTCGGCCGCCGCCTCAATGTGCTTCCGCAGTGCGGAGCGGGACGGGTTGCCCGCCACCATCAACTGGGCCCTTGCGTCGTCGACGTGCTGAAATACGTGGATAAGACGCTCGACGTTTTTGTAAGGGCGGATGCGACCCACATAGACGGCAAGCGGCACGTCCGGCGGCAGGTGCAACTGACGGCGCGCCTCAGGCTTGGGGACCGGATCGGGATATGCCGGGCGGTAGTGGCCGTGCGGCACCACCGCACCCGGCACCTCTTTGAGTCGTGGAAACTGCCTGCAGGCGGCCTCTCGCGCATGGTGGCTGAGGGTCACATAGCCGTCGACCATCGGCAAAAAGAGAGGCCAGAAGAGGCGTTCCAGCCACGGATGGGGCGACTCGTGCGGGCCGAGGTCGTGGATGGTCCAGACGAGACGGGTCCCCCGCTGCCGGGCCAGCGCCATGAGGGCC
Source organism: Salinibacter sp. (assembly GCA_046498495.1). Classification (GTDB taxonomy): domain Bacteria; phylum Bacteroidota; class Rhodothermia; order Rhodothermales; family Salinibacteraceae; genus Salinibacter. The sequence continues at coordinate 4,486 of JAWOAQ010000211.1, forward strand.
AGTTCGGCCGCGACGTATCCGGTGGCCCGGACGAGGGACGAATAGCTCAGGAAGTCATCGGGCCAGTGCACGTGCCACAGATCGTGCCCCCCGCGCAGGGCCGCACGCGGCGAGAACTCGTGCACCCGCACCCCGCCCTCTTCCACCGCCCGGTACAGCAGCCGGGTGTAGGGGTTGCCCGTTTTGTTTTCGAAGGCCGGCCAGGCAAGAACGTCCACGCGAATCAGAGATCAGTCCAGCAAAACACAGCCGAGTTACACGGTGAGCCAGTGCGAAAGGTCACGGTCAACCATCGGTTCCAGGCGACGAATGTGAGGGCGAAATGCCTCGACCAGTCGGGCCCGAACTTCCGACTCCATCTCCGGCTTTTTGAGATTCTGGTTCTTGAGCGCCGTGGCCCAGTCCACAACTCGTTCAGGGATCACCGAATCCAGGGCCTCCCGCACCGGCTGGAGGCCAGTCAGGAGCCAGTGCATCCACCGGCGCTCGGGCAGGCCGGACTTGTTGACCCGCCCCCCCAAGCCGGGATCGACGGTGGGGTCCGCCCCCACGTGCTCAAAGAGCCGGCGGGCGAGTGCGTCCGGTGCCTCGACGAGATCCTCGTGCAAGAAAACCTGCAGTTGGTCACGGTCGAAGCGATCGATGTACCGGCGGAGCTGCTCGTCGTACCGCCCGCGATCCACGTACCGCCCAAAGGCCCAGTGATTGTCGATGCGCTCGGATTCGGCGGTGAGGGCCTCCGAAAAGTCCTCGATGGGCTCCTCGCCGTCGCGCCGAAAGTGCATGTACTCGGAGTAGGCGCGGTCGACGGGGTTCCGGAGAATCGCCACGAGGCGCGCATCCGGCACGAGCCGCTCGATGTTCTCGGCGGCGGCCGGCCAGTAGAGGGACGTGTGGGAGGCCTCCCCGCGGGGCTGGGACGGAGACGCCGCGTCGAACAGCCGCTCATAGGCCGCCCGGTCGGTAATGCTTGTGTGATTGATGCCCTCGGGCCGCTGGTCGAGGGGCGCTTGAAAGTCGAGATCCTGCCCGGTGAAGGCAAAGAAGTTCGGCTCTTTCACCGGGCTCATGTAGACCTCGGGGTGCGCCTCCAGCATCTGGTAGAGGGCCGTTGTCCCGGCCTTCATGGCACCGAGGATGAGAAACGTAGGAAGCACGGGACGATGGAATTACGCGCGGGACGCGGCGGGCGCTCGCCACTGCGAAAGGTCGCGGTCGAGGAGGGATTCCAGTTGGCGGATGTCGTCCTCGAACCGATTGCGCAGCCGCTCCCGGACTGCCGGGGCCATGGGCGGCTTCGACAAGTTCATGTTCTGCAGGAGTTTCATCCCGGTCGTGCGCAGTGATTCGGGCAGCACCCAGCGGGCCGCCCGCCGCACGGGATGATCCGAGTTCCGAATAAAGCGCTGGAAACGGTCGCTGATGGGGACCCCCGTCTTGGCGTGCGCCAGCGTTCCGCGCGGGGCAAACGTGGGGTCGACGCCCAGTCCTCGGTAGATGTCCTGCACGACCGCCCGGTTGTCCTCCGTAAAGTCCTCAAAGAGATAGACCGACAATTGGTCTCGGTCGAAGTACTCCAGATACCGCACCAGCTGTGCGTGATAGAAGCCCATGTTGGTGTAGTGCCACGACCATTCCCAGCCCTTTCGCCGCCGCTCGGGCTCGGCCGCCAGGGCCGCCTCGAAGTCGCGGAGCGGTTCCCGCCCCGCACGCAGAAGGTGCAAATAGTGCGAATAGGCGCGCTCGATGGGGTTTCGGAGAATGGCGATTAGATGGGCATTGGGAACGTGCTGGTGGATGCGCCGGGGGGCCGTCTCGCTGTACAGGTAATTGACGGACGCCTCCCCAACGGCCGGTTCGTCGGTGACCCCGTCAAAGAGGGCCCGATACGCATCCAGCGTGTAGACGGCGCCCGAGTCTTCATTTGCCTCCCGATCCCCGGGTCCGACCATCGCCGGGGGGGCGTCCGCATACGCAAAGAACCGGGGCTCCTTTACCGCCGGCATATACACGTCCGGGTGTTGGCGGAGGTAGTGATAGAGTGAGGTGGTCCCTGCCTTGGCCGTTCCGATAAGCAAGAAGTTCGGCAGCATCAGTCGGAGGGGGGCGGTGCAGAGGAGGCCTCAGCGAGAGGAGGAGCCGGGCCGTCGGTGATGGAGGCGAGAACGCGGGCCATTCGGTGGGCCTGATGCTGGCGAGTGTGCCTCGTTAAGGCATCCAACGGCGCCCCCGCCTTCGGAGCGCCACGTGCCCACGCCTCGTAGTGCGTCTGCACAACCTCGCGAAGTCGCCGCCCGTTCTTCCACGCAACGACCTCGCCGGCGGCGTGGCGGCGGAGCAGGGCATTGGCGTCGCCGCTGGCCGGGCCGACGCCGAGCACGGGCCGCCCGCTGGCCAGGTACTCGTACAGCTTGCTCGTGATCATTCCGTCCGCCTGCGCAAACGATTCGATGACGAGCAGCAGGAGCGTGCTCCGTGCCATCTCACGGAGCGCCTCCTCGTGCGGTACGAAGTCCACAGTTTCAACGATGGGCATCAGGTTGTGCTCCTGGAGGCTGCGCTGTACCTCCGGGTCGACCGTGCCCACAAACCGAAGGCGGAGTTGCGGAATGGCGTCGCTTTGGCGAAGGGTCGCGAGGGCGCGCCACAGGGCCGTCGGGTTTCGGCTTGCGTAGAGCTTGCCAACATGGGCCAGAACGAAGGCATCGTCGGGAGGGACGGCCTCGACCCGGCCACAATCGGCCGCGTCGAATCCGTTCTCAATCACGACGTATTCGTTTTCGGCTTTGCTCGCGAAGAGGTCGGCCCAGGAGGGGCTCACGGTCGTTACGGCGTCGGCCCGGCGGAGGACGCTGCGTTCGAGGGCGGCGTCGAGGCGTCGGGCCCAGCGGGTGTGCGGCAAGTCGTCGTAGTAGCTGATGTCGGTCCACGGGTCGTGGAGGTCAGCGACCCACGGCGTGCCGGTCCACTGTCGCAGGGCCGTCCCCGTGAGATGAACGGAATGAGGCGCCCCGCTCGTAATGAGGGCATCGAACCGCCCGGACGTCAACAACTGGCGTCCCCGCCACACCGCAAACGGAACCCACCCAACCCGCGCATCGGGAAGGAACACATTCGCTCGCACCCAGCGCGCCAGGTCTTCTTTCCAGGAGGGGGCCTCCGGCGCCATTGACCCGGTCGGAAGATCCGCTTCCGTCTTGCCCGTGAGCGCCTGGTAGGCCGCGTACGGATCGAGGGCGCGGGTTCGGTGCACACGAACCGCCTCGGGCACGACCTCACACAGCGCCGGGTCGCGGTTGGGATAGGCGCCGTCCCGAACGGTGAGCACCTCCAGCGCCCATCCCTCGTCCCGGAGGTACTCGACAAACTGCAGGATGCGCTGGACGGCCGGCCCCCCGGCCGGCGGCATATAGTAGGCAACGAGCAGAGCACGGGGCATTGCGGAGCGCGAACCAATCAGGAGCAGGGGCTGGCTGCGGCGACATCACGCGTCCTCCTCTGATGCCTCCTCCCCGGCGCGCTGACGACGCCGGTAGGCCTGCCCGACGATTACCAGGATGCCGCCGTAGACGCCAAACGTCGCCAGCCCCGCCACCCAAAGACCATACCGGTCAGCGGACGGCTCGAAGCGCATCGTGAGCGTATGCTCTCCGTCCGGCACGTGAACGCCGCGGAGGGCGTAGTTGACCCGGTGAATGGGAACCGGCTCGCCGTCGAGGTACGCGTTCCAGCCGGCCGGGTAGTAGACCTCACTGGCGACAAAGAGGCGCGGGGCGTCCGTTTCCACGGACCATGTGATCTCCTCCGGCTCGTAGGTCTCCAGCGACGTGGAGGCGGTGCTGTTACTGTCGATCGATGTGACGGGCTCGTCCAGGGCCTCAGGGAGCAGTGCCACGCTATCCGGGGCAAAGGAGGGATCGCGCAGTCGCTCCCACGTCGCCTCGGCGTCCTCCACGACTTCCGTTTCCCCCACAAAGAATCCGCGGGGCACGGCGTCCGGATTCTCGAGCACCATCGCATTGTCCTCGCCCTCGTAGACGACCTCAGTGCCCGGCAACTGTTGTTGGGCCACGATGTAGCGAGCATTGATCAGGTCAAGGGCGTTCTCGTTGGGGGCTCCCTGTTCCAACTGCAGCACGTGATCAACGAAGTCCTGGTACCGCTGCAGCTTCGCCGCGTGGTAGCCCCCCACCGACTGGTAGTGGTAGGACGGCTCGGCATTGCTCATTGGACTGCCGCCCGAGGGGTGCTGGAGGGGCAAGACCCGAAAGTGCCCCGGACCGCCGGTTTCCTCCACCCTCTCCTTGAGGAACCGGTCGACATCGTACGTCCGAATCTGTGCCTCGGCATCCGGCTGTGGGGAGAACCGGTCGTCGCCCAGGTACTGCCGATCCACGCCCCACAGATCGATGGTCACAACAAGCACCACGAGCGCCCCGGCCGCCCAGGCCGGGAGGGTCTCGCGTCGATACAGCCAAAACAAAAGCAGGACCGCCCCCACGGCCAGGAGCGTGCGGGTGGCGCTGGACGCAAAGGCCTCCTCGCGCGCCTGCTTTTGCTTCTGCATCTGGTTTTGGATGAACTGCTGCACCTTCGGATTCTCCACCGAAAGGTCGGGCCGTTGTTGCTGAATGGCCTGCTCCAGGCGCTCCCGTTCATTTGGCCCCTCGAAGTCGAAGAACAATTCAGGTCCCACGCGGAACAGAAGGACGATCCCCAGCACGGCCCCAAAGGTATAGAGCAGCGGCCGGGCGCCCGCGCTGCCCTCCTTGCTGGATCGCCGAAGGACATGGTCGAGCCCCACACCCGCAAGGATGGCCAGCCCAAGGGCACTTACGCTGAGCCACGTCTCGGGCGCCCGAAAGGAGTTGAAGAAGGGGAAATACTCAAACATCGGCCCATTTATCCACGACGCGTGCTTCCCCAGCGCAAACAGAACAGTCACGCCAACCCCAGCCCCCACTCCCCACACCAGGCGACTCCGAACCTGCCACAGGGCCAGGCCCACGAGTGCAATCACCACTCCGCCCACGTAATGCGGCCCTTCGGTAAAGGTCTTGGGCCCCCAGTAGGTCTGCCCTCCCCCGCCAAAGGCCTCCGCCACGACGAGCGTAAAGAGCTCCTTCGGTCCCTGACTCCACTGCATGGCGTTTTCCCAGGCCATGCCGCTGCCGCCCCCGCCGCCCCCGGCCGCGGCTTCGGCCCCACGGACGGAAAATTGCTTGTACTCGTAGATAGCCAGGTAGGGATGGGCCACCATGAGAAGGCCAAGCCCGGTGCCCAGGCCGAGCCAGCCGGTCGCCTTGCCGAAGGGTACCAGTTCCTCATTGCGCCAGGCCCATACCAGCTCCACAATCCACCACACGAGGAGCAGCATGAGTACATAATACGTGATCTGCGGGTGCTTGGCCCGCAGGTCCAGCGCCAGGGCGCCCGCAAACAAGAGCCCCCCGAGGAGCGACGGATTGCGGAGCGTATAGACAAAGGCCAGGACCACAAACGGCGCAAAGGCCAGCGCGGCAAACTTCGTGCTGTGCCCCACTGCCAGGATGATCGGAATGTACGTGGTGAAACCAAAGGCCACGGCCGATAAGAGCCCCGAAAGATGGTTGCGCGTGAGGTAGAACACCAACAAGTACATCCCCACGAGCAGGACAAAGAAGTGCGAGGCCGGCCACGCTACCGAGCGTGCGGCGTTCACCAGCGTGTCCAACTGGGGCACGACCATGTTGTACTTCATCAAGAAGGCGGGCATCCCACTGAACGTGTTGGGAGCCCACAGTGCTCGCTCTCCGGCGTGCTCCTCGTGCTCAAGAAGCGCCTCCGCGTTGGCCCGCCAGCTCACCACATCGGTCCCGTGAATGCCCTTGCCCTCAAACAGCACGGGCGAGAAAAACGCGACCGTCACCAACACCAGGAATCCGACGCACAGGCTGTGTCGAGCCGTTGGCGAAAGCCCGCCCCAGATCGTGTTGGCCTGGTTTGGGCGGGAGGTAGAGCGCGGAAGCGACATAGAATGCCTTGTGGTCTTCGGGAAGGCGATGGAAAAGGCCACCGGTCTCGATAGCTCCAGACAGCAGCCGCAACGGCCCATTCTTTTTTCCTGTTCCAACGGCCCGTCGCACGGGCTGCCTCTTTCGACGGGCTCCTGTCCTCGTATCCGAGATGGACGTCATTCGAGATAGCAGCGGTAGGGCGTATTTTCGAGTCGGTCCGCCAGTTCGTCATAATTAGCCACACCGTCACGCAGTGAGCGTGGGGCGACCTTTTCGTAGTTGCTCTCCACCGGCGCGGACGAAACGCCTAAGAACGAGCAAATCGTATCGACGGTGTCCTGGTGGTGGGAGGCATCCCGAATGTGCTCTTCGTAGGTGAGCGACAGATGAGGGATGCCCTCCAGAAGCCGATGTTCATAGTCGCGGAGCCGCTCGCTGCTTCGGATCCACTCCAGCACACGATCAGGATCGACCCGGAGGGCCCGCCGCTCCGCGGATCCGTCCCCCTTTTTCCGGTGAAACTGCTCCCGGCGGGCCCGGATGTTTGAAAGGGCGTGCCGGAGCAGATGGGTCCGGCGCAGGTAAAGGACCTGGAAGCCAAGCGTGTCGTGCAGCGTGGCAAGGAACGCCTCCGGCCGGTCGAGTCGCGTCTGCACATCGCGGATCTGGTAGCTCAGGATTTTGCATCCGTATCCCCGCCCCGCCGACCGGGCACAGCGCCCCAGCACGTGCCGGCGTGGAAACGGAACCCAATCGTGTAGAATCTCGCCCTCGCAGTCCAGGGCCGGCACGTCACCGAGCATGCTCAGGAGCGCCGTAGTGCCCGATCGGCCCCGCCCAAACAGGACGAAGCGAGGCTGAGGGAGGTCCGCCGCCCGGTGGCGCGCTTCTGCCCAGAGGGCCTGAAGGTGCCGGTACTGCTGGCGGACCACCAGATACCGGCGGTTTACGAAAGAAGCGACCGCGTCAAGCACAGGGGTCAGTCGGAAGAACAAATGAGCGAAACGGACACCGGCGACGGAAGATCACTGAGAATCCGCCAACATCGCCGGTGGCTTCCAATACATTAGGATGTTCTGCTTCTCACGACCGCCGCCCCCTCCGGATGTCGTCTTCGCCTGATCGCAACGCCGATCTGCCCGCCTCCGGTGCCGGCTCGTCCGACAATGTCCCGGAGGAGGAAGAGCCCACCGACCCGGATGAGCGTGCGTCCGTCGACTATACCGAACGCATCCTTAAAGGATCGACATCTGTCTTTTCGGGCTCGATGGTTGGCAAGGTCGTCGGGTTTACACTCCAGCTGGTGTTGGCGCGTGGTTTTGGGCAGGCCCTTTTTGGACTGTACAGCCTGGGCCTCACTGTGCTCCGGCTGGCGCAGTCTGTTGCCACCCTCGGCCTGCAAAATGGAATTGTACGGTACGCAGCGCCCAGCTACGAGCGGGGAGACACGGCTCGCGTCAAGGGCACGTTCCGCGCCGCGGCGGGGCTTGGGCTTGCGGCAAGCCTCGTCATTGGAGGGGCGCTCTTCCTCTCGTCCTCGTGGATCGCAACCGCCGTCTTCGACGATCCCCGAATGGCCTGGATCCTCGCGGTCTTTTCCTGTGGGCTTCCGTTTTACGTGCTGACGTACCTGGCGTCGCGCATGGCCCGGGCCCTGAGCCAAATGCAGATCGATGTCCTTCTCGACTCGATTCTGCAACCGGCCCTCTTTCTCGTCCTGGTCGGCGTCCTTTTGGCTGTGGGCCAGGGATTTACCGCCGCGCTATATGCCTTTTTGGCCTCTACCGTCCTGGCAGCCGGCGCCGGCATGTACGCCATTTACCGCCTCTTTCCGCCCCTCTTGTCTCGCCTCTCGGCGGATTACGAGGTTCGGTCCCTTCTGCGCTTTTCGCTCCCGGTGGTGGGCGTGACGCTCTCCAGCATTGGCATGACGTACGCCGACCGCTTCATGCTGGGCATGCTCAGTACCGCCGAAGCCGTGGGCGCCTATCAGGCCGCCGCCAGCCTTTCGGTGCAGATGCGGTTTGTTCTATTTGCCGTCACGGCTGCCTTCTCTCCCATTATCTCGGACCTGTACCACAACGGACGGCTGGAGGCCCTGGACCGCCTTTATGCCGACACGGTGCGGTGGATTCTCGTGACGACCCTCCCGGCCGCGTTGATCCTTGTCACATTTGCTCCGGACATCATGTCGATCTGGGGCCCCGGGTTTCGGGATGGGGCCCCGCTGTTGCGCCTTCTCACCATCGCCTACCTCATTGTGGCCGGCGTCGGGTCCGTCGGGCAGATGCTCCAGATGTCCGACCACCAGGACTTCGTGTTCGTCGTGAGCACGTCGATGGCCATCCTCAATCTGGTCCTGAACTGGGTCTTCATTCAGTGGTACGGCGCCGTGGGAGCCGCCCTGGCCACGGGCCTAACACAGGTACTAGGGAATGCCGTTCAGATGATCGCGATCTACACACTCGTTGGCATCCAACCGTTTCGAGGCAATCTTTGGAAGCCGGGCGTGGCCACAGTCGTCGCCGCCCTCGCAGCCGGGAGTGCATCTCTGCTGGGCGGACCGAGTCGCTGGCTAATCGGCATTCCCGCCGTATTGGTCGTCTACATCGGCACGATCGCGGTCCTCGGCCTAGCCCCCAAAGACCGATCGATCGTCCGCGCCCTGTGGTCCCAGCTCCGAGCCCACATCCCGTCGTAGAACCAGTGCGCCCCCATCTCCACGAACACCCGCGCACGCCGCGCAGTAGCGGTGAGTCCGGGATTGACGCTTCCCATCCGCTCCCCACTCATGGATTCGCCCATCTTCATCGTTGGATGCCCTCGATCCGGCACGGGCATCTTCCACCAAGTGGTGCGCCTTCACCCCGACGTTGCGTGGGTGACGCCCTTTAGCAACTGGATTTGTGGAAAGTCCTGGTTCCGGCGGGTGCCGCCTCGCATTGCGTGGGGTGTGGAATCGGTTCTTCACCGCATGCCCCCCACCGTGCTTCCTTCTTTCTTCCGGGGACCGTACGACGGGTCGCTGCACCTCCCGGGGCCCCTTGAAACCCATGAAGGCCATTCGATCTGGAATCGCGCCCTCTCCGACACCTCGAACCACCTCGCGACGGAGGATGACGCCACGGAGGCCGTGCGGACGTACCTGCACGACGTGATTCGCTGGATCCGCGCGTACCACCAGCGCCCCCGCTTCCTGAGCAAAACGCCCCGCAACGCGTTCCGGCTGCGGTTCCTTCATGCCCTCTTCCCCAACGCTTTTTTCGTCCACCTCATTCGCGACGGACGTGCGGTCACGGCCTCCATTCTCAAGCGCCGCCGACAGGTCCACGGTGACGTGCACGCATGGTGGGGCGTGAAGCCACCCGGCTGGCGCTCTGTGCAGTCCGCCTCGCCGATCGAGCAGGCAGCCTGGACGTGGAGGCCGTGCCTGTCGCGGGTGCGAGACGATGCGACTGTATTGCCGAACGACCGCCTGCTGGAGCTCCAGTATGAATCGTTCACCTCCGAGCCGGAGCGGGCCCTGTCCCGCTTCTTTTCGTTTGTCGACCTCACCCCCGCGGTGTTTTTTACAAAAGCCAACCGGCAGCACCTGCAGAACGTCCACCCGCCCCGGCACACCTGGAGGACGAGGTTGACGACAACCCAACAAGCCACCCTGGTCGACCTTCTCTCCCCTGAACTGGAACGCTACGGATACCAATCAGCCCCTGATTCGTCGTAGCCCGGCGTGGCGCATGGGGGTCCTCGGCTACTCCATCGCCTCCAGGCCGTGGATACAGGCACGCACATCCGTCGAGTAGCAGTAGGCATCGACCAGTTCTCCAGTCGCCCAGTCGATCTGCAGGATCGAGGCGGGGGAAACCCCAACGAACAGATGCTCTCCGGAATAGGTCAGCCCTCGAACGAAGAGCGGCCGGGCGATGGAGTCCTCTTTCCACCCGACCTTCCGCGCCACCTCTTCTCTCCAGTACGATGGGATGTGGGGACGGATAAGGGCACGCACCCATTCGTAGCGTGTGAGATCGATCGTGCGCAACCGTGCACCCTGGGCCAGATCAAAGACGCAGACGGCCCGGCCGTACGTATCGTTGCTGAGGGCGGTGCCGTCCGGCGTGATGCGAAGGTTGTGCGCGCCCTGCAGGGCCTCATCCTGCACCACCACCTCGCCCCGCGAAAGATCGACAATTGCCGCGTGGGCGTTGCACAGTCCGTACACCCGGTCGTCGGATACGGCCACGGCGTTGAGGTGAAGGTGGCTGTCATCATTTGAGGCCGTCGGGCCCAGGAACCGCAACCGGTTATCCGCCGACTTGTCGAGGGCGAGCGGCTGAAGCCCAAGTGCCGCCTGGAGCTGGGCATCCTCCCGCGGCCATAGGGCGCGCACCCGCTCTCCCGTCGCAAGGTCGTATTCGACCGCCGCGTCGATCGCCGTGGACGTGACCCACACCGTTCCGCCGTCCGTCGTCTCGATCTCGTGAAGCCCCACCATGAGGCCATCGCTCAGCGTTCCCGTCCGGTTGAGAGCCGCATCGTAGCGCTCCAGGGTGTGGTAGGAGGCGGCAATCAGTTCGTCGTCGTGCCACCGAATGCCCCGACAGCCGCGCGTATTTCCCCGCGGGTTCGGATCATCTTCAACCGACGGCTCGCGCGGCATCATAGACACCGACGCGGTGATCTCCTTCCGCTCCCAGTCAAGCACCACGAGCTCCCCTCCCTTCTCGACCGGTGCGGCCCGCACCACGGTCCCGAATGCAATTCGATTCGGCGATGCGCCCCGGGGCGCGGCCTGTGCGGTGCCGGCACGGGCCATCACGGCGGCATCGCCGAGGGCCTCCTGAAGGGTAGATGTGAGGGCCATCGTTCCGGAACGGATTCGGAAAAGATCGATGTTGAAGGGACGTGTGTCCTACATCAAGGACAAGGAGGGCAAGCCCCTCCAGTTCGGTGAAGAGCGTATACAGGCGCTCATGGGCTGCACCGGGGCTCAGAG
>JAWOAQ010000217.1:0-4808 GCA_046498495.1 Salinibacter sp.
CCGGCGCCGCTCACCTTGGCCCCGACCACACGAAGCCCCATCCGCTTCAGGCGGCGGGTCACGATGCGGGCGGCGGTTGTCTTGCCGGCGGACATGGAGGTGCCCACAAACAAGATGGTTGGGGTGGTAAACGTCTGCTCGTCGACGGCGGGCACGGTCCCCTGCATGGTCTGTTTTTCGCCCCCGTGCTCCACGTGGCCGTGGTACTGCAACTCGATGGGGTGTTGGACGAGGGTGGAGCGCGACTCAACGTGGCCAAAGAGGCCGGCGCGCGTGAGTGCGTGGATCGTTCCATCCTCGCCGACGGTGCGCCAGGAGCCGGTCATTTCGAGGGTTGCCTTTCGGGTCCCCAGGGCGCCCATCACGGCGTCGCCCTCGGCCACCTCCATGTCGCGCCCACTGGGCAGCTCGATGGTGCGGTACCCCGAGGTATCCGTCACGACGCCGACCACATAGTCCCCCGTGGCCCATTCAGCGAACGGGCGCTTGGCAAGGGTGAATGGCGTGGTATCGAGCGCACTGATGCGTGTGAGAGAACTGAAAATGCAGCGATCGAAAAGGGGAGCGTCCGACATGGGAGGGAACCGTGGTGAAGGAAATGATGACGATGGGCGGTGCTATGAGTCGACCGACGAGGACGTCTCGGCATTCTGGTCAGCAGGCGCTTCGTGGGGGAGGTCGTCCGGGAGCGGCGGGTGCGCCAGCAGAAGAGCCAGCAGGGCACTCCGCTCCACCATCTTGGCGAGATAGCAGAACTCGTGACGGGCGTGGGCCCCGTCGCCCACCGCGCCGAGGCCGTCGAGGGTTGGCGTAAATGGGCTAATCGTGTTTCCGTCGGAGGCGCCCCCGGAGCGCCCCTCCGACAGGTTGACCTCAAGCAGCGAGGCGGCGTGCTGGGCCCGGGTCCACAATTCGCGCGAAGCGGGCGTGGGCTCCATGGGCGGACGCCCAATGCCCCCCTCAATTGCAAGAGAGGTGCCGTCCGTCGTCGCCGTGATCGACCGGATGATTTGTTCGACCTCCTCGGCCTGCGACTGTGTTCGGACGCGCACGTCCACTTCGGCGCGTCCTGCGTTGGCAATCACATTGGGGCGCGTGCCCCCGTCGATTGTCCCTACGTTCACCGAAATTCCAGATTCGGGGTCATTGAGGGCGTGGAGTTGCTGCACCACGTGCGAGAGCTCCAGGATGGCGCTGGACCCGCTCTCCGGGTCGAGGCCGGCGTGGGCACTCGTCCCGGTGATGTGGATTGTGAACCGGCCGGCGCCCTTCCGGGCCGTCTTTAGCTTGCCGTCGAGGCCCAGGGCCGGCTCCAGCACGAACGCGCGGTCGGCGCAGCGGGCGAGCCGGCGGAGGTGGTGCCGTGAGGTCGGGCTGCCGTTCTCCTCGTCCGAATTGATGAACACGACCGGGGCGACGTCGAGGCGCACGTTGGCGGCCCGGAGGGCGGCGAGCGCAAAAATCATCTGCACGAGGCCGCCCTTCATGTCGAAGACACCGGGGCCGCGGATTTCATTGCCGTCGATCTCGAATGGCATCTCGTCGAGGGTGCCCAGGGGCCACACGGTGTCGCAGTGGCCGACGAGGAGCTGGGTGGGGCGTCCGCGAGCGCGATCCGTAGGACGGGCGTAGAGGTGACCGCCCGTGCCCTCGGCGGGCAGGTGACGGACCCGAAAGTCGAGCGCGTGGAGAAGCCGGGCAAGCGCGTCCTGGACCTCGGCCTGGGCCTCGGGCCTGTCGGTAGGCGACTCCGCCCGGACCAGCGCCTCCAGCACGGCCAGCATCTGGCGTGCATGGTCGGCCAGGTAGGCGTGTAGCGCGTGTGCCAGGGAGGAAGAGGGAGCGTCTGCCATGGGAAGGGGAAACGACGAGAGGAGCGACTATTTCTCGAAGCCGGCAGGGAAGGGAAAAGCGTTTGCCGCGTCGATGGTCGCGTAACGGTCGGGCGGGAGGTAAGCAAGCAGTGGATTCTCCCGGATCGCCTCGTCATCCTCTTGCTCGGACACCCGAAGCGCCTTCTTGTCCACGTGCACGGCCGTTACCCTGCCGATGAGAAGGCTGTTTTCGCCGAGTTCGTCCACGCGCCGCTCCACCTCACACTCCAGAAACAGGTAGGCGTCCTCTAGAAATACGCCGTCGATTTCTGTAGCGGACCGAGTCGGCAACTGGTCGAGGCTGGGCTTGCGGCGCGGTCCTTCGGGCGGGCCCACCCGCGGAGAGGCGGCCAGGCTGGCGAGGACGACCTGCGACGGCTTCGGAAAGCTGACAGTGAAGGCGTCGTGTCGAACCGCGTTTCGGTACGTTTTGTGGCGGGGCGTACAGACGAACCCAAAGTAGTCGGCCCATCCCATGGGACTGGCCATGTGCTTAGGGGCCAAGTTGTAGGTGTCGTCGTCGTTCTTTGTGCCGATCACGACCAAGGGGGCCACCATGTAGAAGCGCTCCCAGAAGGGCTGATCCGGATCGAGGGAGACGACGGTATCAGAATCGAGGGGATCCATGAGCGATGGAGAGGTGATGGAAAAAGATGCAGAGAAGTGTTGTGTCTTGTATGATCAAAAATACAGATCTCAAAATCTTGATCCCCCGGGACACCTGCACGTCACGTCGTAAGATACATTCTGGAGTATTCAATTCGTACGGGGAAAAGGGCAAGCCTCCCGGGGACAGTCGGCCTCTGACTGTGGGGGCTGGCCGGAATGTGAGCTGGGGAGTTTCCCCACCCGACGGTCATTTCTCTTCTTCTGTCAACAAATCCACGCGCTCGTCATGATTCAACTCGACCGCATTCTTTGTCCGACCGACGGCTCCGATGTTGCGGAGCAGGCGCGCCATCATGCGCTCTTTCTCGCCGATGCGTTCGACGCGGAGGTGCACGTGGTTCACGTGGAGGAGCACGAGATGGAGATCGCCGACGTCATTGACGTCACGGAAGCCGATGTACTGGAGGACTTGCATCTCCCGGCTGTCCCCAACGAGGCGTCAGATGCAGCCCCGCGGGTGAAGCAGCGAACCGTGGCGCATCCGTCGGCCGCGGGCGGCATTTGCGCCTACGCGGAGGAGCAGGAGATGGATCTCATCGTGATGGGGACGCACGGGCGCCGGGGCGTGGAGCGGCTGGTGATGGGAAGCGTTGCGCAGGAGGTGGTGCGACGGGCGGCCCAGCCGGTGCTGACCGTCGGATTGGACGGACCGCGACCCACCGGACTCCCGGATCGAGATGTGCTGGTGCCCGTGGATTTTTCGTGGCATCAGGAGCGTTTGGTGGCACACGCTGGTGGCATCGCGGAGGTGTACGGCATGGGGATTACCCTCCTTCATGTGGTGGGGCGGTATCGGGTGCCGGACGCGTATGGGATGAACGTGGCGGGTCCGGATGGGGAGCCCTTGTTGGATCGGGCCGAGGTGATTCTTGGGGATATGGTAGAGGAGCTACGCGGGGAGGGGCTGGCCGTCTCGTACGCCGTGCGGTCGGGACACCCCGTCGCCGGCATCCTGGACGCGGCCGACGACTTTGATGCGGGGTTGTTGGCAATTGCCAGTCACGGCCGCTCGGGCCTGGAGCGGATGCTGATGGGAAGTGTGTCGGAAACGGTCGTGCGCCGCGCCCGGTGTCCGGTCTTCACTGTCAAGTCGTTCGGGCACTCCCTTGTCCCGTCTGAGGACGAGGCGTCGAGCGCGTAGCGACACGGCCCCCAACCGGGGGGTCTGCCGTCGCAGTCATCGAGTTGCCACCGCTAATAAAAAAAGCGAGGGACGATGAGCAAATTTTTTGTGTTGATTATTGCCTGTTTTCTTCTTGGAGGTGCGCAGGTCAGTGCGGCCCAGGTGTCGCTCCGTGTCGGGGGCGGGGCCGTGGGGGCCCAGTCGCCGGGCCTCGTGCAGGACGCTGCCCGCCGGGGGATCGGGGGCGAGCTGGGTGTGCACCTGCCCGTTCGGTCGTGGCTTCGGTTCGTGCCGACCCTGTCGTACTACCGGATGCGGACGACGGACGAGTGGACGGGCGGCGACGGCGTGATGACAATGGGCAGTGGAACGCTGGATCTTCACTACATGAGTCCGCGGGGCCTTGCCGGCGTCCGCCCTTACGCGCTGACGGGGGTTGGGGGACACCGGGTCGTGGGTGTGCCCAGTCGAACGGGTGGAATCTGTCCCGCTGTGGTTGGGGCGCCGTGCATCGTAAACGAGGAGGCCCTTGACACGGGGCTTCGATTGGGCCTGCGGGTCGGTGGTGGGGCCACGGTACGAGCAACCTCACGGGTGCGATTGTTCGGGGAGCTGCGGTACGCCCGCGTCGTGCCCACGCCCGGCTTCGTCGCCGAGGGGGAAACCATGACATTCCTTTCGGGGCACGCCGGCCTTCTCTACGCGTGGTGAGAAACGCGGGAAGACGGAACCTATTGTGCCCCCGCCCGATCGTGCGAGGGAAGCCACTGTCGCACTCGCCGCCCCGTCCCGCATGTCTGGGCGGAATTTTTCTATCTCCCTTGACTGCTTGCGTATATAGCCGTCATACTTGATTGTTATCTCCACCTGGCGAACCGCCCGTCTGTCAATCGGCTCAGGCGGAGGGGCGAATTTTTCGATAACCCCGTAGTCCAGCTCCGTACGTTTTAAAAGCTGATCCGCCCGTGTGCCGGTCTTAACCGGTGAAGACCCCCGCTCGGACAGGTACCTGTCAATCTCGGCTCCCGGCGGTATTGTGGTTTTGCCCAGCCTGCTGATTTCCGAATCGATCTGGCGTCTGCGCTCCCTTACGTCCTTTGCAATATCGTCTCCTATCAGGCCCAGCTCCCGTCCGGTTTCAG
>JAWOAQ010000258.1:0-5531 GCA_046498495.1 Salinibacter sp.
CGGTCGCTCCGCTCCCAGCGCAGTCGAGAAGTCTCTTTGAGGCAGGCGGCTCCGTCAGGGAGATTTCTCGACGTTGCTCGAAATGACGTGCTGGATTTCCGGGATTTTGAGTTCGCTTTGATGGCCAAAGAATTTACTTGCCAAAGTACTTAGACGGCTTGCAACTTTTTTTCAGGCTCTGCCCTGTCGAATTTCTCAAGGCCGATAAGACTCAGGTTCAAGGGGTATCTGAAACACGACGAGCTAAATCTGACGCAAAAAAGCCTCCTTACTTTCCCACCTCAAACAACGGCGGTGCCCATGATGTGGGGCGACACGACGGGGAGGCCGGTGCGGAAGCGCTCGACGGACACGTCGGCGAAGTGACGGTGGAGCGCTGCTTCGGTGTCGCGGTCCGGATGGCAGTCGTCGGCCAGGGCGCGCCAGAGGGGCCGGATGCCGCGCTGGCACGTGCAGAGCCAGGAGTTAGGCGGGGCGGCCACGTGCTCAATGAAGAGGAGCCGCCCCTCGGGCTTCAGGATGCGGCGGAGCTCCGCGAGGGCCTCATCCAGGTCGGGCACGGAGCAGAGCACGAGCGTGCTGATGACGGCGTCGGCGCAGTTGTCGGGCAGGCCCGTGGCCTGGGCCGGAGCGGTTCGGAGTTCCGCATCGAGGCCCTGCCCGGGAAGCTTCTCGTAGACGAAGTCGTGCATGTGCGGGTTCGGCTCCAGCCCAATCCACCGGAGGCCGTGAGGAAGGTACGGCAGGTTGACGCCGGTCCCCGGCCCAATTTCGACGACCGTCCCCTCCAGGCCGCGGAAGAGGCGCTGCTTGCGCTCGCCGTAGAGGCGGTGCTGCGCGTCGTCGCCCCAGGCAAGGCTGTGCGCAAAGTATTGCTGGTAGAGGCCCATGTTGCGAGGGGGCGGAGGCGGTCGGAGTGCGAAACGATTACCACGCCGGTTCGTCGTGCTGCACAAACTGGCCGTCGGCGTAGATGGCCCAGGGGCGACCCACCAGTTCGTCGCCTCGGAAGGGCGTGTTCTGGCTCTTTGAGTGGATATTGTCTTCCGTGAAGGTCCAGCGCGTGGAGGCGTCGAACACGGTAAGGCGGGCCGGCGCGCCTTCCGCAATCCTCGGAGGGGCAAGGCGTAGGATGCGGCGGGGCGCCACGGTCAGCTTCTCCACGGCCTCCGCCACCGACAACACGCCGGGCGCAATCAGTTCGCGTCCGATGAGGCCCCAGGCCGTCTCCAGGCCCGTGATGCCGAACGGGGCGGCGTTGAACTCCACCTCCGTCTCGTGGGCCGCGTGGGGGGCATGGTCGGTACAAAGGGCGTCGATGGTGCCGTCGGCCAGCCCTTCTTTCAGCGCGGCCCGGTCGTCCGCCGAACGGAGGGGCGGGTGCATCTTGGTGTTCGGGTCGAAGCCGGAGCGCTCGACGGCCGCGTCGGTGAGGGTGACGTGGTGCGTGCACACCTCGGCCGTCACGGGCAGGCCGCGGGCCTTGGCCCGGCGTACGAGTTCGACGCCCCGAGCCGTCGAGATGTGCGCCACGTGGACGTGCCCCCCGGTGAACGCGGCGAGTTCGAGGTCGCGGGCAATCATCACGTCGTCGGCCAGGCCGGGGATGCCGTCCACCCCAAGGCGGGCCGACACCTCACCCTCGTGCATCTGACCGTTCGGGTTGAGCGCCGGCGCCTCCATGTGGTTGATGATGGGACGATCGAGCATGGTGCTGTACTCCAGCGCCCGCCGCATCAGGCCCGCGTCGTGGACCGGGGCGCCGTCGTCGCTAAAGGCCACGGCACCGCCGTCGGCCAGGTCCGCCAGTTCGGCCAGTTCCTCGCCCGCCCGCTTCTTTGAGACGCAGGCGATGGGGTGGACGCCCACGGGCAGGCCGGCGGCCCGCTCCTGCACAAACTCCACCACGTCGCGGGTGTGGAGGGGCGGCTCGGTGTTGGGCATGCAGGCCACGTCGGTAAAGCCCCCCGCGGCAGCCGCTCGCGTGCCCGTCGCAATGGTTTCCTTGTGCTCCTGCCCCGGCTCGCGCAGGTGGACGTGCATGTCCATCCAGCCGGGCGAGATGTAGCGCCCCGTCGCGTCGTAGACCGGCACATCGCCCGTCGGCGCAAGGTCATCGCCGATCTCCGCAACCGTCCCCTCGCGGATGAGCAGGTCGGCGGCGCGGGAGGTGCCCGTGGCAGGATCAAGGAGGGTGCCGCCGTGGAGCAGGAGGGTGGGCGTCATGCAGCGCGGGCAATCGAAGAGCGAGACGGTCGAACACGACTGTAACGTAAGGGAGGCGCTCCACAACCGTCAACGACCGTCCGGTCGCAGATTCAGCAAATTGCGGCGGCGCGCGTCTCGTACCGCAGTCGCCGTCCCCTGCGCCCCACAAAAGAGCCCCGCCCCGTTCCGGACGAGACACAGGACACGTGCCGGCGCTGCTAATTTTGTCGGCAGCGGATGCAAAGTGCTCTGGCCCCACAGGGCCAGCCCCGGATGGCGCCCCGTCCCCCAGAGGCAACGCCCCTCCAACGCACGGCATTGCGAGGGCACCGGGGCGCCCGTTCGCCTCCGCCTCGATGCCGCGGAAAACCGGAGGCCTCCACCACGTTGGCTCGGGCGTCTCATCAGCCGGGCGTCTCATCAAGCAGTCGCCCCATGGTCGGCCCCACCCCGTGCGCTCTTCCCCGTGCGCTATTCGTTTTCGGGAGATGGGCTCGACGGGGTGGCGGACGTATCGGTCGTTGACGTGGGCACCGCTGAGGTGTCCGGGAGGGGAATGTCCCCAAGCTCCTGATCCAGCTCCTCGAAGCGATCGCCGAACCCAGCAAAGTCCCCCTCCTGGAGCGCCTGCCGGGCCTCTTGGATAAGTTCCTTGGCGCGCTCCAGCCCCTCGACCTGCTCAGGCGCCGCGGCCTGCGCGGCGCCGGCGGCTTCCTCGAGCTTCGCAAGGGCTTCCTCTTCGTCGTCCGTCGCGACGACCTGTTCCCCCAGCACCGTGTTGAGCGACTGGCGGAGCGTACGCTCCATGGCGACCCGCTGATCGGTCGCGGCAACGACACGCTGGATTTCCGGGATCTGGATGTCCTCCGCAATGAGATAGATGGGCTCCACGTAGAGGAACGAGTCGTCGATGGGCACCACAATCAGGTTGCCCCGAATCACGCTCGACCCCCGCTGGTCCCAAAGCGAGAGCTGCTGGGAAATTTCGGTATCCTGATCAATGCGCGATTCGATCTGGTTGGGACCGCGAATGAGCCGGTCCTTGGGGAGCTCATAAACGATGACCTCTCCGTAGTTCGGGGGATCGGAGCGCGCAGCCATCCAGCTAATCATGTTGTCGCGTCCTTCCGGGGTCATCGGCATCATAAGCATAAACTCCAGCCCCGCCGCATCCTCTCCCGGCAGGTCCGTGAGGATGTAGTACGGCTCCATCCGCTGCTGTTGCCCCGCATACTGCTCCTTTGGCCGCGTCCACAGGTCTTCGTTGTTGTAAAAAACCTGCGGCCGGGTCTGGTGGTAGCGCCGGTAGCGTTCTACCTGTATCTCAAAGAGGTCCTGCGGGTACCGGATGTTATCCTGCAGGCGCTCCGGCATCTTCTCCAGGGGCTGGAAAAGGTCCGGAAAAACCTTCTGGTACATCTGAATGATCGGATCGTCCGGCTCAGCGACGTACAGGGATACGTCGCCGTCATAGGCATCCACCACCACCTTCACCGAATTGCGGAGGTAGCGCGTGCCCTCGTAGCCGCGCTGATCGCGGATGGGTTCGGAGTAGGGAAACGAGTCGCTCGTGGTGTAGGCATCGAGGATCCAGTACTGGCGGTCGCCCCCGTGTACCATGTACGGATCCCCGTCAAACTCCAGAAACGGCGCCACCCGCTGCACGCGGTCCCCCACCTGGTTCCAGAACTGAATCTGGCTGTCCTCCCAGATGTAGTCGGTGAGCAAAACGTTGAAGTCCCCCAGGTAGTACGAAAAGAGGAGCTGTTTCCAGAAGCTCCCGACGCTGACGCCTCCCTCTCCATCGTACCGCGTGTACACATTTTCCCCGGACTTCGGATAGTCCAGCTCCAGGGGCTCCTCGTCCGGATCGCCCGACGGCACAATGCGGTAGTGCGGGGTTCGCTCCCCGTAGTAGATCGCGGGCTCTTCGACCTCAAGCGCCTCGTGGTCGGCCTGGGGCGGGATGTCCTGCACCAAAAACTCAGGGCTGCCCTCCGTGCCCTCGCGCGCCACGAGGTTCGCCACCGAGCCGTAGCCGTGCGTGAAGCGGATGTGCCGATTGTCCCAGGTGTCCTCGGGGAGCTGCTGTGTGAGTTCACGCGGGGAGACCATCACCTGCCGATACTCCCCATCGAGCATGTACCGGTCAACGTCCACGTTGTAGAACTCGTAGTAGAGCCGAATTTCCTGGAGCTGCCGGTAGGTATCGATCAAGAGGCGCGGGTCCCACAGACGCACATTGTCGATCGTCTCCTCGTTGTTTTCGACTGCGTCGACGGGGAGATCGGGACGGGCCGGATAGGATCGCTCCTTGAAGTCCCCGAGCCCGTATGCCTCGCGGGTCATGTCGATGTTGTGCTGCAGGTAGGGGCGCTCAACCTGCAGTTCACTGGGCAGGACCGTAAGCTGCGTGACCAGGGTGGGCGCGGCCACGAGCCCCGCCACGAGGATCACGACGTATCCAAGCGTCCCAAACCCCAGCAGCCGCAGGTTCTTGCGGTACAGGTTGTACCCAACCAGCCCAGCCAGGCCAAGCGTCGCAATAATCATAATCCACAGGGCGGGCAGCACCACGTTAATGTCCGTGTACCCGGCCCCAAAGACAGTCCCACCCCCACCTTCCTGTAGCATCTCGTAGCGGTCGAGGTAGAACCCCCATGTCCAGCCCAGCAGCAGCACGATGACGTTCACGCCCAGGTGGCGGAGCGCACCATCGTCGACCTGAAACTGCCCCCCCTCGACCCCAATTTGGCCGGCGATCACATACCCGGTCACGAGGGCCAGGAGCCCCAAAAATGCCAGTCCGACCACAGCGCTCTGGAGGGACTGGATGAAGGGAAGCTCCAGCATGTGATACGCCAGGTCGTGCCCGTAGATGGGATCGGCCTCGCCGTAGCTGCCCGAGTACCAGTAGCGGAGGAGGTCATTCCAGCGCCCCGAGAACCCCGCGGCGAAGAGCAGACTGAGCACCCCCGCAATAACGTAAGCCACCCGTTTCAGGCGGTC
This sequence comes from Salinibacter sp., assembly GCA_046498495.1. GTDB lineage: Bacteria > Bacteroidota > Rhodothermia > Rhodothermales > Salinibacteraceae > Salinibacter. Next base: position 5,218 of record JAWOAQ010000258.1, read on the forward strand.
GCGTGTGAGGGGCTTGCCCCCGACCTGTGGCGCCTCTCCCTCCTGCGCCCAGCGCGAGGCCCAGAGCGGAGGGATGCGGCGCAGCAGTACGTTGAAATTAATGCCGAAGTAGGCCGCCGCCACCCCAAAGACAAGGACAAACAGCAGCACCTGGATGCCCCGAATGGTCCAGAAGACCTGTGCGAAACCGAGCTCGTCCATCCAGAAGTACTCGACCACGAGGCCCGGCGCCAGAAACAGAAGCGACGACGGGCAGTACGCCTTCTACGTCGTGCCTCAGGACACGGCGCGCCTCGCCGTCAGCAAGCCGATGC
>JAWOAQ010000269.1:0-22739 GCA_046498495.1 Salinibacter sp.
GTCTGGCACCAGTCGGCGCCGGATCGGTTGAGCCACCGGCTCCGGTCGCGCTCGTGGGACCGATACGAGCCGTTGGTCCGAGACGGAACGCTCAGCTTCGAGCGTCCCGATCCGCTCGAAGCTGAAGGTTACCCCCTGATTGTGCGGCCTTCCTACGTCCTTGGGGGGCGGGCCATGGAAATCGTCATGGACGAGGAGATGCTCCAGCGCTACCTGACCGCTGCGGTGTATATATCCCCCCAGCGCCCCATCTTGATCGACCGGTATCTCGAATCGGCCATCGAGGCCGAGGCCGACGCCATTGCGGACGGCAGCGATGCCTTTGTCCCGGCCGTCATGGAGCATATCGAGTTTGCGGGCGTTCACTCCGGGGATTCCGCCTGTTGGCATCGCCATCCGTCCGCCGGGCCCGCACCCAGACGGTTCCCTCTGCGTCCGTGTACTTGATGGCATTTGAGATCAGGTTGCGCAGTACAATCCGAAGCCCGCCCGCGTCGACCCGGCCGCCTACGGTCTCCGAGCCCCCATTTTCCACGATCCCATTTTCCACGATCAAGTCGAGGTTCGCCGCCCGCGCCTGCGTCTCGAACAACTGGCATGCCTCCGCAACCTCGTCCCCCAGGTCCATGGGCCTCGGGTTCAGGTCCATCTCCCCCGCCTCCAACTTCGACAGGTTCAGCACAGCATTCAGGGTTTCCAGAAGCCGACGTCCACTGCGCTCAATGAGATTTGCGAAGCGATCCAGGGCATCGGCATCCCGGTCGCGTTCCGATCCGTCGATGGTCTCAATCTCGTCTCCAATCGCTTCCGCGAACCCAATAATAGACGTAAGTGGCGTCCGGATCTCGTGGCTCATATTCGCGAGGAAAGCACTCTTGAGCCGGTTGGCCGTTTCGGCCTCGTTCTTCGCTTCCAACATCCGCTCCTCCATCTCCTTTCGCTGAAGGGCATTGGCAATGGCGTCGGTCAGCACGCGCAAAACCATGACCGTGTCGGGCCTCCATTCTTGCATCGTCCTCACCGCATCAAACCCGACGAACCCAACGAGCGTGCCGTCCCGCATCATGGGAAGCACGACGAGCGACTCGATGCCCCCGCCGTCCAGAATGGACCTGAGCCCCGTGGCCGCCTCCGGCAGCTCCGAAACCGCGCCTGCGAGCGGCTCTGCCTCGTACATGCGATTTATGAACCCGTCCAGTTCCGAAGAGGGCACCGCCTGCAGGTCCGGCTGGAGGGATGGGATGCCCTCCCCACACCACTCATGCGTGTTGGTAACCGTTTCGGCGTCCTCGTCGACCCGAAAGATGTAGCTGCGATCGGCCCCCACAAAGCGGCCCACCGTGCCCAGTGCTCCCTCAATCGTCGCGTCCAGTTGGTCGACCGGCGTGTTAATAAACCGGGTGGAGATGTCGACCAGCTTCCGCTCCAGGTCGTACCGGTAGGCGAGTTGATCCTCGTACGTTTTGCGTTCCGTAATGTCCGTAATCGCTCCGTCGTAGTACCGAACCGTCCCGTCCTCGTCGCGAACGGCGCGACTGCTGAGCAACCCAATAAATGTCGACCCGTCCTTTCGCTCGAATTCGACCTCGACCTGGTCGATCTCTCCCTGCTCCTGGTCGATCTGGACGAGCCGCTCCCGCTCATCCGCCCGGGCGTAGAGATCGGTGGAGCTCACGCGGCGCACCTCGTCGAGGCTTTCGTATCCAAACATGTCAACGAAGGCCTCATTGGCGTATACGATTCCCCGTTCGGGATCGGAGCGATAAATCCCATCCGAAATGTTTTCTGTAATGGAGCGAAGAAGCCCCTCCCGCTCACCGAATTCTTTTTCCATCCGTAGTTGCCTTTCATTGCTGACTCACTGTTTCAATTTGGCATATAAAATATTTTTTCCTCGTGGTTCCCGACATAATTGTTTTCCCAGTTCCATAACTGAATTTCGGCAATCCTCGTGGACCCATTGTCACGCCCACAGGCACGAATCCTTTTTTCTCGTGTAGATCCCCTTCGCAAATCAGACGCGGGCTTCAGACGCAGCGTCCTTTTTTCCCTTGCACGGCAGTTCCCCAGTCGCCATTTTCTACGTCCTCCACGCCCGCTCTTCCACCACGGAACCTCGCAGCATGTCGTCTCAGCCGCTTCGCATTGGCGTTCTTACCGGAGGGGGCGACTGCCCGGGGCTAAACGCCGCCCTCCGGGCCGTCACGAAAACCCTCGCCCTCCAGCACGATGCCGAGGTTGTAGGCATTCGCGACGGCTATCACGGCCTCATCGAGCGAAACGTCGTGTCCCTCGCCTACCAGGACGTGAGTGGCATCCTAACCCGGGGGGGCACCATTTTGGGGGCCAGCAACAAAGCAAATCCATTCAACTACCACCCCAGCGGCGGGGCCGACGTCTCGGCGAAGGCCGTCCGCACGTACAACGACCTCGACCTGAACGCCCTGGTGGCCATTGGGGGCGACGGCACCATGTCCATTGCCCATGGCCTGTCTGAACTCGGGATTAACGTTGTCGGGGTTCCCAAAACCATCGACAACGACCTGGTGGGCACCGACCGCACGTTCGGCTTCGACACTGCCGTGTCGATCGCGACGGAGGCGATCGACCGCATTCACACCACGGCCCAGAGCCACCACCGGGTGATGATCATTGAAACCATGGGGCGGTATTCCGGCTGGATCGCGCTGCACGCCGGGACCGCCAGCGGCGCCGACGTCATTTTGATTCCCGAGATTGAATACGACATCGACGCCGTGGCCAGGGTCTGCGAAGAGCGAGAACAAGGCGGCCAACACTTTACGATCATTGCTGTCGCGGAGGGGGCCAAGCCTGCCGGCGGCGAACGGTCCATCCGGGAGCGCGTGGAGGCGAGCACCGATCCTGTGCGCCTCGGGGGGATTGGCCGCGAGGTGGCCGACCAGTTAAAGGAGCGCATCAGCAGCGAGGTGCGCACCACCATCCTTGGCCACATGCAACGGGGGGGCACACCCACCGCCTCCGATCGCAACCTTGCCACCATTTTTGGCACGCAGGCGGGGTCTCTGGTCGCCTCGGAAACGTACGGCGTGATGGTGGCGATACAGGACGGATCGTTTCGGACAGTGCCCCTGGCCGAGGTGGCCAACAACATCCGTAGCGTTCCGCTCGACGATCCGCTTATTGCCGCGGCCCGGAGCGTCGGGGTCTCGTTTGGCGCTGGTGATTCTCATCCCGACCTGTTCCCCGCCCAGCCCCTCTCCGACTAACGCCCCCTCGACCTCCTTCGTCCATGCGCGTATTTCTAACTGGGGCAACCGGCTACGTTGGCTCCTACATCCTCCGCGCCCTTCTCGAACAGGGGCACCACCCCCGCTGCCTCGTGCGCGACTCCGTCTCGGACCTGGCCGTGCAGGACGACGCCATCGAGCCGGTCCGGGGCGACGTGAACGAGCCCGCGTCCCTCACCGGCCTCATGGACGGGTGCGACGCCGTGATTCACCTTGTGGGCATTATCAAAGAGCGCCCCCGTGCAGGCGTCACGTTTGAACGCCTTCACGTGGACGGCACGCGGCACGTCGCCCGCGCTGCACGGGACGCGGGCATCCGTCGATTCATTCATATGAGTGCCAATGGCGCCCGCCCCGAGGGTGGCACGGCCTATCAGCGGACAAAATGGGATGCCGAGCAAATTGTAAAAGGCACAGGCTTCGACCACTGGACAATCTTCCGGCCCGCCCTCTTATTCGGCCCGCCAGACCCTGGGCGCCCCGAGTTTTCATCGCGGCTCCTTCGCGACCTGGTGCGCCCCTTTCCGATCCTCCCCGTCTTTGGCGACGGCACCTACGAGCTCCAGCCCGTGCACGTGACCGACGTGGCCCACGCCTTCGTGCAGGCCCTTGCCCTGCCGGCCGCCCATGAACACACCTACGTGGCGGCCGGCCCCGACCGCCTGCCGTACGTGGAGGTCCTGGACCGCATTGCCCAAGGGGCTGGAATGGAGCCCAAATCCAAGGTGCACATCCCCATGCCCCTGGCTCGCCTGGGCGTCTCCACTGCGGGCCGCCTCGGCCTTCTTCCCCTCTCGCCCGCCCAGTTCGAGATGCTGGTCGAAGGCAATACCGGGGACGAGTCGGACTTCGTGGGAGATTTTGCACTCTCGCCCCGTCAGTTCACACCCTCGAATCTCCAGTACCTGGAGTCCATGTAACGGTCATGTTCTCGTCTCAAAAATCACCTGCGTCTTCCATGGCTTCTGCCCCCACCATTGCCGACATCGCCGATGCCCTTGAAGCGTGGGCTCCCCCCGGCTCGGCACAGGACTACGACAACGTAGGCCTTCAGGTCGGCGACGCCAGCCGCGCCGTGACCACCGCCCTCCTGGCCCTCGATGCCACCCCGCAGGTCCTCGACGAAGCCCGTCGCCGCGACGCGGACCTCGTTGTTACGCACCATCCGCTCCTCTTTCGCCCGCTCGACGGCGTGACGACCGACGGATACGTCTCGAATCTGGCTCTCCGCTTTGCCGAGGCCCAGATTGGGCTCTACAGTATCCACACGAACCTCGACGCAGCCCCGGGGGGCGTCTCGTTTGCCCTGGGCTCCCAGTTGGGCCTTACCGAACTGACGTTCCTCGACGGGGTTGACGAAGCGCTGTACAAACTGGCCGTTTTCGTTCCCGAGGATGCCTTCGATGCGGTCCGTCAGGCGCTGGCCACCGCCGGTGCGGGCCGCATTGGCGACTACGAGGCCTGCGCGTTTGCCGTCGAGGGCACGGGGTTCTTCAAGCCCGGCGCCGACACCGACCCCCACATCGGGACCGCCGGAGGGGGCGTCGAGTCGGCCGACGAACGAAAGCTGGAAGTGGAGGTGGCGCGCTGGAACCTTGACCGCGTCCTCGGCGCCCTGGGCGACGCCCATCCCTACGAAGAAGTCGCCTACGACCTGTACCCTGTGCACCAGCAAAACACGCAGGCCGGGCTCGGGGTCCTCGGTCAACTTCCGTCCCCCCTCCCGCTGCCCGCTTTCCTGGACCGCGTGGCCGACCGCCTGGACGCCCAGAGTCTACGCTACGCCGGCGACGACGACGCGACCATCGAGCGGGTCGCGGTTTGTGGCGGGGCCGGCAGCGATTTGATTGGTACAGCACGCGGCGCCGGTGCCGATGCCTACGTCACCGCCGACGTGACCTACCACACGTTCTTCGACGTGCTCGGCCCGGACGGCCACCCCGAAATGGCCCTGATCGACCCCGGCCACTACGAGACCGAAGCCCTCACGGAGGGCCTCCTCCGCGACTGGCTCGCGGACCGATTCGACGACGTCACCTGGCTCCGGACTGACACCCGCACAAGCCCCATGAAGACCCATACTCGGACCTGATGGGGTCCTGCAACCGATTTCCGATATATCTTTGCACGAAATGGAAGGATCCCATCGAAGGGCAACGAACTTTCGTTTGCCCGGAATGTACTCACTAAATGGCGTTCACCGGCGTTCGAACGATCCCTAACCCCCCATTTATGGCAACCGCCCAAAAGAAACGATCCTCCGTTGAGGACCAACTTCGCGCCTTGGTCCGGCTGCAACACATCGATAACCGCATCGACCAGATCCACAAGCTGCGTGGCGATCTGCCCGAGGAAATACGCGACCTTGCGGATGAAAAGGCTGGCCTCGAAACGCGCCTCGAGAACTACGAGGAGGAAGTCCAGGAGAGCAAAGTGGCCAAGCGGCAGGCCGAACTCGACATCAAAGAGGCCGAGGGCCTGATCGAAAAGTACGAGGAGCAACAGCTCGAAGTCCGAAACAACCGGGAGTACGACGCGCTCACAAAGGAAATCGAAGGACAGAAGGAACGCATCTCGGAGGCCCGCGAGACGATCGAGGAGGCCGAGCAAACCATCGAGGCCCGGCAGTCGGCCATTGATGAAACGCAAGACCGGCTCGATGACCTCGACGAGGTGCTTGAGGAGAAACGCGACCAGCTCGAAGAGGTCCGCCAGGACACCGAGGCGGAAGAGGATAAACTCCAAGAGATCCGCGAGGAAGCTGAGGAGAAGGTCGGGTCGCGATACCTCAAGGCCTACTCCAAGCTCCGCGACCGCCTCCGCGACGGGCGCGCAGTCGTCCCGCTCAAGCGCGGTGCCGCAGCCGGCTTCGCCGTCCCGCCCCAGCGACAGGTCGAAATCCGCAAGCGAAAAAACATTGTTGCCTGCGAGCACACCGGACGCATCATCGTCGATCAAGATCTCTACAACGAGACGATCGACGAGATGAAAGAAAAGGTGGACCTCTAACGAGGACGATTCGCTACGCCGCGCAGATGGCCTCCGGCCGCTGCGCTTTTTTACTTGCGGACCGCTCCCCTTCGCTCCTCGAACCCGGACGTGCCCTGCACGTTGAATGCGTTGTGTGTGGGTCTGGACATCGCTTCACTGCTCTCGTCACGATTGGGAGCAGTGGGGAGGAAAGTCCGAACACCACAGGGCACCGTGCTTCCTAACGGGAAGGCGCGCCGGCCAGTAGCCGGCACGACGGCACGTGCAACAGAGAGCAGACCCGCCACGGCCGCGTGCCGTGGTAAGGGGTGAAAGGGTGCGGTAAGAGCGCACCGGCGCTTCGGGCGACCGGAGTGGCCAGGCAAACCCCACGGGGTGAAAGGCCAAGACGCACCGGGCGCCGGGGATCGCCGGCGCGAAGGTGGCCCGCCAATGTCGGTGCAGGTAGGCCGCTCGAAACGGCCGGCAACGGTCGTTCTAGATAGATGATGTCCTCCCAGTGCCTCTCGACGCGGCGTTGGCACAGGAAGACCAAATTCGGCTTACCGGCCCGCACACTCCGCGTCTCTATACGAACGGCAGCCTCCTAACGGGGGCTGCCGTTTGTCGTTTGTGCGACCTGTCGAGGCAGAACAGGGCGGCATCACCACAACCTCCGCGTCCAAAAGGGATGCGCCACTGGGTTCGAGTTCTTTTCGGCGCGGAGCCCACGTGCCGCGCCCCCGCGCTCAAGCTAGGGCCGTCCACAAAGGCCTTAGTTGCCGCCTGAACCTCCACTCTGCTGCTCTCCTCCTTGCCCGCTCCCCTGCTCACCACCTCCCTGTGGAAGGGGAGCGGCGTCTTCCTCCGATCCGGGCGCCTGGGGCTGCTGTTGTTCGGTCTGTCCCTGCCGGGCGCGATCCTGAATAATGCTGCCCTGCTCCTCCGTCCCAACAAAGAAGTTCATTACCACACACAGGGTGATGAAGATTGTCCCGAGGGTCCACGTCGCCTTCTCTAACGTGTCGGGCGCCTGCCGCGTCCCCAGTACTTGACGGGCCGGTCCGCCCTGAGCGATGCCAGACAGGCCGCCCCCCTGGCCGCTCTGGAGAAGAATGACCAGGATGAGCACCGCCGCGATGAGAGCGACAAGCACAACCATGAACGTGAACATATCTCCACCGTCCGCTTCTGTGAAAAAAGTGGGTTGAGACCCGGGCGCGCGGAGCGCCGCCCGGGATGCCAATTGTCCGTCTAAATCCCCTACGACGCGAGATGCGTTTCGTTCGCGTGGGCCGCGGCGTAGACGAGGGCTGTAATGGTCTTCATGTCCTTCAACTCTCCGGTCCGGGCCCGAGCCACGGCCTCACTCAGATCCATGGGGACCACTTCTACAAACTCGCCCGCCGCCAGGTCTTGCTCACCCCGTTCCAGTTCGTAGGCCGCGAACACGTGAATCCGCTCGTTGCTGTACCCAATGCACGGGTACGCGGCCCCGAGACGCTCAAATCGCTCGGCGCGCCAGCCGGTTTCCTCTTCCAGTTCCCGCGCGGCCACCGCCTCCGGCGCTTCGTCGGGCACATCGAGCTTGCCGGCTGGGACCTCCAGGAACGTGCGGCGCGGGGGATACCGAAACTGGCGCACGAGGAGCGTACGGCCGTCTGCGAAGATGGGAACGATGGCCGACGCGCCCGGATGGTCGATCCACTCCCGAACCGACGTGCCCCCATCGGGGAGCCGCACCCTGTCCCGGAACGCGTTCAGGAGCACGCCGTCGACCAGTTGCTCGGACGACAACGTGGATTCTTCGAGAGACGCCACGGAATCGGAGGGGCTTTTTGGGAAAGCGCGATCCCAACGGCACGCGTCCCTGTCGTGCTCCCCCTGCGCCTGTTTTTCATACGTTCGGGGCCGTCCGCTCGTTTGCCCCCGTTCCGTGCACGGCGGCCGCCACCGCCAGGAGGCCCGCGGTTTCTGCACGAAGGCGGCGGGGCCCAAGCGACACGGCGGTGCATCCAGCCGCCCGTGCCGCGTCGACTTCGTCCTCGTGAAAGCCCCCTTCCGGTCCAACCAGAATGAGGACGCTCTCCGGCCCCGGGCGCTCCTGCAAGGCCCCGTGAAGCGTTTGGGCCGGCCCCTCCCCGTGACAGATGAATTGGCGGCCGGCGGTGCGGTCATCAAGCACGTCGTGGAAGGGCCGGGGCGACTCCAGCGTTGGCAGCCGGCTTCGCCGGCACTGCTTGAGTGCCGCCACCATCTTCTTACGCACCCGTTCGCGTCGGAAGCGGTCGGTTTCGGTGTGGGCGGTGCGGAGGGGCACAACGCGCCGGACGCCCAGCTCAACGGCCTTTTCGACGAACGTTTCGAAGCGGTTTCGTTTCTTTAAGAGCCCAAGGCCGACCGTCACGTTCACAGACGGCTCCCCAACCGCCTGGCGCGTCTCCACAATCGTGCCCACAACCTGCTCCTTGCGTGCGTGCTGCACGTCAACGCGGTACCAGCCGCCCTCCCCATCCACCACCGTGAGCCGGTCACCGGTCGACACGCGGAGGACCGCCCGGGCGTGACGGGCTTCCTCTGCCGGGAGGGCCACCCGGGATCCCTGAATCGCCGACGGCGGCGCGTAGAAATTGGTCGTCGTGGACATGAGGCAAAGCGAATTTATGACACAAAACAACCTGGCGAAGCCGCACCTATCTACAGTGCAACAGACAGACCGATGTGCATTCGGCCGTCGGCGGGCGTGCTCACCTCGGGATTGAGGGCATAGCTGGCCCGCACCTGCCCAATTCCGGTGTGCACCTGCACACCGATCCCATACCCGGGCCGCCACGACTGCTGCCGTGGGGCGTCCTGCAGGGCAGGCCGCCGGACATATCCAAGGTCTCCGAAGGTGTACACGTAGGAACGGGGATCAAGGAGGAGGCGGTACTCCAGAAGGCCTCGGGCCGTCATATTCCCCAGAAATCGATCCTCGTCGTACCCCCGAAGGGACGTTGCGCCCCCGAACCGAAAAAGATCACTCCGGTCGTACGACTCGCTCCGGAGCACTGCCGCGTCCGCTCCCACAACCAGCACCTGCCGGGCGAAGAGAGGTACATACGTTCGGGCCGTGGCATGAAGGCGTTCCTGCTGAAGGGCCTGCGAGACGCGGGTGGTATCTCCCTCCGACGTCCGCCGCCGGACGGTGCGCTCCGATTCTCCCTGCTCTGCCTGCACCTCCAATCGTCCCCCCCGGCGCGGGTTGGCGGGCCGGCGCAGGTTATCGTAGCGAATGCCGACCCCATAGAATAGCGTGCGCGACCGCGCGATGCGCTGCCGACTGCTCCGCAATTCTGCTCCGGCCGGACCGGGCTGCACAACCTCGCGGCTCAGACTGCCCACGAGTTCCAGCCCGCCCTCGAAGCGATATCCCACTTCCCCTCCGTAGTGACGCTCGCCAAACGTCGAGTCGCGCTGCTCTCCTTGAAAGGCCCCCTCGATCCGGAGGGGAAGGCCAAACGCGAACGGGTCCGTCACCGAAAGATCGAACACACTGGCACGGCCGGGGCGCCGGTCGAGGGCAAGGTCCATCTGCCGTCCCCCTCCGAAGAGGTGCTCCAGGAGCAGGTGGCCACTGCCGATAAATTGGCCCTGTTGTCCCGCGGACGCCGGAAGATAGCCCAGCACGAGATCAAACGAGCCGGGAGGCGTTTCTTCGACAGGGATGCGAAGGGTGGCCCCCCCGTCCGAATCCACCCGCAAATCAGGATCCCCCACATCCCGAAAGAGCGGGCTCTGCTCCAGACGCTCCCGGAGCGCCTCCGGATCGTAGTCGGTAAGGGGCTCGCCGACCGTACGATCGGCGAGGTGTGCCAGCAGGGAGGCGTTGGTCCGGGCCTGGTCACCTGTTTCCACCTCCTTCAGCCAGAGCTCCGGCCCCTCCTCCACCCGCAGGACAAGACGAAACCGCGACCGGCGCACCGGATCAACCGTCGCTTGCGCCACGTGGATTTCGGCGAGGGGATGGCCGGCGCGCTCGTACCGATCAAGCAGCGACTGGATGTCAGCCTCAAGCTGCCTCGGATCCAACGGACGCCCGGCCTCGGTCTCCATCAGGCGGCGAAGGTCGGTGCGCGGCACCGCCTCAACGCCTTCGAATTGCACCGAATCCAGCGTGACCTGGGGGCCGCGGTGGGCGTATAGACGAACGGTGCGCGGCCGTGCAGTGGTCTCCACCTCAGCCGAATCGATGCGGGCGTAGTAGTACCCATCCCGGCGAAGACGATCCAGCACCCGTTCGGCTACGGCGCGTGCACTGTCGGCCGGGGCAGAGGGACGGGATCCCGGCCAGTCGACCGTCGATCCGTCAACGACGAGTTCCCAGGTTGGGGACACGGCGGTAGGCGCGGGGGCTTCGCTCTGGGCCCAGGCCGGCGCCGGCCCACTCGCCAGCAGGAGCAACACGGTGCCCATCACCGGGTATAGAATGGAGCGTTCACTGGTCATTGCCGCGTCTCCCCCTTCTGCATGTCACGACGCATCGTTGGGACCGCTGCCCTTGGGATCGGTCTTCTCCTTCTCGGTGTGGGGCATCCGACCCCTTCTCACGGGCCCCTCGAACCCGCAGATAAGGCACGGGTTGCACGTGCCACCGGTGCCCCCGACACCCTGACGGCCACCGTAGGTGCGGGGGACGCTCTTATCCTGTCCCTGCCCGACGCCACCCGCGGGACAACCGTTGCGTCGTATCGCATGCTCCGCGGCCCCGCCCTCAGCGGTGTCGCGGGCCGCTCCCTCACCTGGATCACGCGTGACGTGGCCCCCGGCACCTACACCCTGCTTCTGCAGGCCCGCCGGCCCGGCGCCGACCCAGACACGATGGTCGTGCGCGTTGAGGTCCAGCCTTCGTAACTCCGCCTGTTGCTCTTTCGGCCTGCCCCTCCCCATCCGTGCCCCCCACCCTGTCCCCCACCGATCGCCAGCGGTCCGCCTTTCGCACCGACCTGCTCGACTGGTACAACGAACATAAACGCTCGATGCCCTGGCGCGAGACGGACGACCCGTACCGCATCTGGGTCTCCGAAATCATGCTTCAGCAAACGCGGGTCGACACCGTCCGCGACTATTACCCGCGCTTCCTGGAGGCCTTTCCGACCGTCGAGGCCCTCGCTTCTGCCGACCGCGACACGGTGCTGAAGCACTGGGAAGGCCTCGGATTCTACGCCCGGGCGCGCTACCTGCACGAGGCGGCCCAGACGGTCGTAGCCGAACACGACGGCACGGTCCCCAACATGATGGACGCCGTCCGCGATCTAAAGGGCATCGGCCCCTACACCGCCGCGGCCCTGCTCTCCATCGCCTACGAAAAGCCGCACGCCGTCCTCGACGGCAACGTGACCCGTGTCCTCTCCCGCGTCTTTGCCCTAGATGAAGACGCCACTACCACGGCGGCCCAGAACGCCCTCCGGGATCTGGCCAATGAGCTCCTTGCCCCCGCCCGGCCCGGCGATTTCAACCAGGCCCTGATGGAGCTGGGGGCCCTTGTCTGCACGCCCCGCACACCGGACTGCGACCGCTGTCCCCTCCAGGACGTATGCCAGGCCCACGCCGCCGGACGCGAAGAGGACTACCCCATCACGCCCGAGTCCAAACCGGTGCCGCACCACGACATTGCCGTCGGTCTTGTTTTCGACGACAGCCACCTCCTCATTCAACGACGCCCCGACGAGGGCCTCCTCGGCGGGCTCTGGGAATTTCCCGGGGGCAAACAGGAAGACGGCGAATCCCTGGAAACCGCCTGCCGCCGCGAACTGCGCGAGGAGCTCGGCATCGAGGTGGCCGTGGAAGAACCATTCTACACCCTCTCCCACGCCTACTCCCACTTCAAGATCACCCTCCACGCCTTCCGATGTCACATTAAAGACGGCCGGCCCGAAGCGCGAGAGGATCAACCCTTCCGCTGGGTCCACCTTGACGAGCTCAACGACTACGCCTTTCCTCGGGCGAACCGACGCCTGATCGAGGAACTGGAACGCCGTCAGACCGAGCCATCACTATTCGACTGACCGGATCCGGCCCTCTATTCGAGAACCTCCGCCTCGGTCGTCTGGACGCCGCCGCCACCATCGGCCTCGTCTTCGCCAAAAAGGGCGGCCCCAATGGCGCCTCCGATTGCCCCAAAGATGGAATACAAGACAATGTTGAATAGCATGCCCCCGAGGAACATCAGGGTGGTACCGTCTCCCTGGACCTGCTCCATCATCTCCGGCGACATCTGCTGACCGTCCATCCCCTCCATCCATTGCTCCATCATGCCCTGGGAGATGGTCTGCGAGTCAAGCCCCAGCGGCCGCAGTCCCCAATCGAAAAGAGGCCCAAGAACAGCGCCGCCGACACCCGCCAGCGACCCGAGGACCGCTCCATCTGCCGCGTTGAGCACCGGGCGTTTTCCCGCTGCGGAGGCCCGGGTGGTGTACTGCTGTGCCGCCACTGCACCGCCAATCATGACCCCAAGACAGCAGAGAACATTGATAAAGCTCAGGTAGGAGGTGCTCAGAATGCCGGTTACGACCGCACCGACGAGAATAGACTGCTGGCGGGGCGTCATAAGTGCAAACGGATCGGTTCAGAAAGCGAGACGAGAGACGAAAGGGCGACCGCACGCCGCGGAGAGAAAAGAAAGTACTGAAGAGAAGAGGTAAGCGAAAGGATGATTATCCATCCCCGTCAAATGAAGACCGCCGGGCCACGGACGCCAGAACGCGGTCCACGACAAAAGCCCCCCCTCCCACTCCCGCGATCCATCCCGTCAGAGCGCGACTAAGGGGGAAGCTTTCCCAAAGGCCGAGCACCGGTCCAATCCAGTCTACCCCCGCGGGCACGAGCAGGAGAGCGAGCGGCACAAACCCCCAGCGCCGGATCCTCGCCCACGCGGCGCGCCACCACCGCGTGGCCGCGCTCCCTAACACCAGCCCCCCGTAGATGCCGAGGCAGCGGTCACATACCGCAAGAGCAATACCCTGAACATGCGGCGAGCGGCCCGGCATCTGGTGACACACGGAGGAAAATCCGTCCATAAGGAGGGCCCGCAGGACAGGAGACACAAAGGGCGGCAACAGGGCCATCCCCAGAAGCCCCGTGGCGACGGCCACGGCACCGAGCCACACCCACGTGCGCTTCGCAGGCGTTCTTCTGCCGGCGGCCGGCCAAAATCGGCGGGAAACCTCATTCATGGTCGCGTGGGTTGTCACCATCTGGCCCCGCGGCGGGGGTCGCTCGAGGAGCCGACAATCGCTAAATGATCTTCACCCCTCTTCCGTGCGTCACTGGAACACAGTGCCCCTGCTCATGTTGCTCTTATCGGAGTTGTTATCACTCACCACTGGCGAGTGATAACAGCGCTACAGTCTCACGTGCACCTCACTCAAAAGTTACCCCGAACGCATCATGACGAACATTAAACCTCTCGGCGACCGCGTCGTCGTCCAGCCGAAACCGGCGGACGAAACGACCGAAAGTGGTCTATACATCCCGGATTCGGCAAAGGAAAAGCCGCAGAGGGGCACCGTCAAGTCCGTTGGACCGGGCCGTGTCGAAAACGGCAACAAGATTGACATGACGGTGGAGGAAGGACAGGAAGTCCTGTACGGCAAGTACGCCGGCACCGAGGTCACGCTTGACGGGGACGAGTACCTGATCATGCGTGAGAGCGACATCTTCGGCATTATCGAAGACTAAGCCCTCCGCGACGATCGCGGTTGCGGACAACCTGTACTGAGCTGCTTACGAACCAAACCAACCCGAATACGCAACTATGGCCAAACAGATTAAATTCGACACCGACGCGCGCAACGCCCTTCAGGAGGGCGTGGATCAGATGGCGCGCGCCGTGAAGGTGACGCTCGGCCCCAAGGGCCGAAACGTCGTGCTGGAGAAGTCCTTCGGCTCGCCGACCATTACAAAGGACGGCGTGACCGTCGCGAAAGAAATTGAACTCGAGAAGCGCCTGCCGAACATCGGCGCTCAGGTGCTGAAGGAAGCTGCGTCGAAGACCAACGACGACGCTGGCGACGGCACGACGACCGCCACTGTGCTGGCGCAGTCCATTATCAACGCCGGCATGAAGAGCGTCACGTCCGGCGCGAACCCGATGGACGTGAAGCGAGGCATCTCGACCGCGGCCAACCACGTGGTGGAGCACCTGCGCAACCAGAGCGACCCGGTCGAAGGCAAGGACCGCATCTCGCAGGTCGCCACCATCTCGGCCAACAACGACGACGCCATCGGCCAGCTCATCGCCGACGCCTTTGAGAAGGTGGGCACCGACGGCGTGATCACAGTCGAGGAGGCCCGCGGCATCGAGACGTATCTCGACGTGGTCGAGGGCATGCAGTTCGACCGCGGCTACCTCTCGCCCTACTTCGTGACGGACTCCGAGGAGATGGAGGCCGTGCTTGAGGATGCGTACATCCTCATCTACGACGACGAGATCGGCAACATGCAGGACCTGCTGCCGATTCTCGAGAAGGTCAGCCAGACGAACAACCCGCTGCTGATCATCGCCGAGGACGTGGAGGGCGAGGCCCTCGCCACGCTCGTGGTGAACAAGATGCGCGGTACGCTGAAGGTGGCGGCCGTGAAGGCGCCTGGCTTTGGCGACCGTCGCCAGTCGATGCTCGAAGACATTGCCGTGCTGACCGGCGGCACCGTCATTAGCGAGGAGAAGGGCTACCGCCTCGAAAACGCCACGCTCGACTACCTTGGGCAGGCCGACAGCATCACCATCGACCAGGACAACACAACGATGGTCGGCGGTGAAGGCTCTCAGGAGGAGATCAACGCCCGGGTCAATCAGATCCGACAGCAGATCTCCAGCTCCACCTCCGACTACGACCAGGAGAAGCTGCAGGAGCGCCTGGCCAAGCTGGCCGGCGGTGTCGCGGTGCTGAACGTGGGCGCCGCAACCGAGCCGGAGATGAAGGCCCAGAAGGCGCTCGTCGAGGACGCTCTCAGCGCAACCCGTGCGGCCGTCGACGAAGGCGTGCTGCCGGGCGGCGGCGTCGCCTACCTCCGCGCCCTCGAAGCCCTCGACGACGTTGAGGTCGAGAACGAGGACCAGGAGATTGGCGTCGGCATCGTCCGCGAGGCCCTTGAGGCCCCGCTCCGCCAGATCGCCGAGAACACTGGCGAAGAAGGCTCTATCGTGGTCCAGAAGGTGAAGGACGGCGAGGACGACTTCGGCTTCAACGCCCGCACGGAGGAGTACGGCAACCTCCTTGACCAGGGCGTGCTCGACCCGACGAAGGTCACCCGCTCCGCGCTTGAGAATGCTGCGTCCGTGGGTGGCATGCTGCTGACCACCGAGGCTGTCATTGCGGACCTCGACTCCGAGGACGACGATGACGACGGCGGTGGTGCCGGTGGCGGCATGCCGGCCGGCGGTGCTGGCGGAATGGGCGGAATGGGCGGAATGGGTGGCATGATGTAACTCCACCCTCCGCACGTTCGCGCCCCTCGGCGCACCCGTGCTCTACGACAAAAGGCTGCCTCTCCCCTGCCGGGAGGGGCAGCCTTTTTCTTTTGCCCCAAGGCCCCGGCCCCCTGTCCCGAGGCTACGGTTTCCTCGTGATCCCCCGGTCGGGATTCTTCTCACGAAGCAGCGCCAACACAACCTCGCAAAATGTATCTGTGTCGGCCGTCTCGACAATGCGCGTCTGTGCGGGTTCTCCGGTCACACCATCCACGTCGACGCTGAGGTAGCCGCGGGTTAGGCCCTCGCGCTCATCCACCGCCGTTGGGTAGAGTCCGTGTGTGCCTCGCAGCTCCGGATAGGCCAGAAGCGCCGCCGTCAGGGAATCGGGTTGGGGCACGCCGTCGACGCCCTGCTCCCTCCGGGTAAACTCATGGACGGCCCGAATAATGGGCGTCATCGCGGTGGCCAGGGCCGTCTCCATGTCCCGCACGGCCGCCACATCCGATGGCGGCAAGACCGAAGCCCGGAGCGACAGCCCCCAATCCACGAGGGTTACCTCAAAGGCCTCAAACACCCGCTTCGCCGCATCGGGGTCGACCCAGATGTTGTATTCCGCCGCGGGGGTGACGTTGCCCATGCAGTGCACCGCCCCGCCCATCATCCACACCTCGTCGACGAGCGACGGCAGGGCCGGTTCTTCCGCGAGCGCAAGTGCAACATTTGTGAGGGGCCCAATGCAGAGAAGGCTGTATTCGCCGGGGGCGCGGCGGCACCGCCGTACGATCTCATGCGGCGCAAAGCCCTTGGCCGATGGCATCCCCGTCTCAGGAACGGGCACGCCCCCCAGCCCCCCCTCCCCGTGGATGTGTTCGACGTGGTGAAACTCCTTCAGCAGCGGGGCAGTCGCCCCTTCGTAGACCGGCGTCCCCTCCGCTCCTGCCAGCGACAGCGCATACTTCGCATTTTCGACCTGGGCATCAAAGGGAACGTTTCCAGCTACGATTGTGACCGCCTCTACCGCCAGCCGATCCGTAAGACAACTGAGAAGGATCGCCTGCACGTCATCTCCCGCCGTGTCCGTATCGATAATAACGCGTCGGCTCATCGAAAATGGACGCTGTGAAGAAGGGAGGTGCGACTTCGGTGCTGTTTTGCAAAAGCGGTCCCGGCGCCCAGCGCGGAAAATCGCGCGCCCCCCACTTGGTCCCCCGTGTGCTCAGATTGGGGCGTCGCCCACAGTTGCGCAGCCCCCCTCAAGGTCACATTCGAGAATCCATTCCCCCAGGCACCGGTCAAGCCCCCAGAGGACCACTACTCCAGAGCGTGTCGGCCACGAAGGCCCTTCTACGGGTTCGTATCAGGGGCATGCCGTGCTTTCTGAACCCACCAATGGGAACGCTCTGGAGGCACACGCTCGACTTGCTTATGAGGCCTCGTCCGC
This sequence comes from Salinibacter sp., assembly GCA_046498495.1. Lineage (GTDB taxonomy): Bacteria > Bacteroidota > Rhodothermia > Rhodothermales > Salinibacteraceae > Salinibacter. The sequence goes on from JAWOAQ010000269.1 coordinate 17,135, forward strand.
GTCGGCTAGCGGCTTCACGGCCTTCACCATGTCCTCGGCCGGGTCGTCGCTGTGCACGATTTGAAAGTCGAGCTTTTCGCAGACGCGCTGCATGGCCTGGTTTTGCTGCAGGATGTCGGCGGTGATGCGGTCGAGGCCCTCGTCCGTGCCGATCTCCACGAGGCGGCGCAGCAACTCCGTGCCCACCCCCTCGCCCTGATACTCGTCAATCACGAGCATAGCAAACTCGGCCTCGTTGCGTCCGGGCTGCTGCGTCAGGCGCCCAACCCCGATGATCTGTCCATCGCCGTCCTCGGCGACCAGGGCCATTTCGCGGTCGTAGTCGATGAAGCAGATGCGGGCCAGGCGCTCATGGGCCACGCGTTGCTCCAGCTTCATAAGGCTGGCGTAGCGCAGGTACACGCTTCGTTCGGAGAGCCGCTCGTGGAAGGTCACGAGCCTGGGTTCGTCTTCGGGCCGAATGGGGCGCACCGTGACCTCCTCCCCGTTCAGCATGGTGTGAGTGCTGATGTACTGCCGCGGGTACGGCCGGATGGCCGGCGTGGGCAGGTTCTCCTCGTCGGTCGTGTATGGATGTAGCACCACACGCGCATCCAGCGCCAACAGACCGCCGTCGCCGGGGCGGGCCAGGAGCGGGTTTACGTCGATCTCCTTCACGCGGGGCTGCTCCACAACCAATTGGCTGAAGCGCACGAGCATCGCCTCCAGGGCGTCAAGGTCCACCGGATCCCGTCCGCGCACACCCTGCAGTGCCTCGTAGATATCAGTCTGCTCCATCATACGACGGGCGAGGGTCGTGTTGAGCGGCGGCAGGCCGAGCGCCCGGTCTTTGTACACCTCCACCAGCTGGCCGCCGGACCCGAACAGCAGCACCGGCCCAAACTGTTCGTCCATGCTGCTGCCAATGATGAGCTCATAGCCGTCCGTGCGGTCAATCATGGGCTGAACGGTCACCCCGTCAAAGCCGTCGGGGGCCACATTGCCCTCAATGGTTCGGAAGGCGTCTTTGACGGCCTCATCGGTGGCCAGACCCAATTTTACTCCCCCCACATCCGACTTGTGTGTGATGGATAGGGAATGGATTTTGACGGCCACCGGATACCCAATCTCCTGGGCGGCGGCCACCGCCTCCTCCGCCGTTTCGGCAATGCGCGTTTCGACGGTCGGGATGCCGTAGGCCGAGAGCAGCCGCTTCGAGGCGTACTCCGTCATCAGCACGCGACCGCTCTCATGCGTGCGCGCCACAATGTTGGCGGCGGCCTGCCGATCCGGAATGCCCTCCTCGTCCTCGGGCAGGCTGGGCGTTTCGTAGAGGGCGCGCAGGTTGTAGCTGTAGCGCCACATGTGGTTGAACACGCGCGCCGCCGTGTCCGGGTAGGCAAAAGTGGGGAGGCCGGCTTCGTTGAGAATCTTTTCGCCCGAGGTCACCGAATCACCTCCCATCCAGCTCGCGAGGATCGGTTTTTCATTGTCGCGGGCGTAGGGCCGCAGGTGCTCGGCCGTTTTGGTTGGCTCGGTCATGGCCTGGGGCGTGAGCACCACGAGCAGGCCGTCGCTGTTTTCGTCAGTAGCCGCGACCTCCAACGACTCGGCGTAGCGCTCCGGATCCGCGTCGCCCAGAATGTCAACGGGATTACCGTGGCTCCAGGCCGCGGGAAGGATGGTATCGAACTGATCCATTGCCTCGTCCGACAGCGGGGTCAGCTCCCCTCCGCCTCCAATGAGAGCATCGGTCGCCAGCACACCCGGGCCGCCCGCATTTGTAAGAATGGTCAGGTTGCGCCCCTCGGGCCGCGGCTGCTTGCTCAGCACCTCGGCCATGTAAAAGAGGTCTTTGATGTCGTCCACCCGCAGCACGCCCGTGCGCCGGAACGCGGCGTTCAGGACTGCGTCACTCCCCGTCAGGGTGCCCGTGTGGGAGGCAGCCGCCTCGGCGGCCGCATCGGTTCGGCCCGCCTTAATCACGATGATTGGCTTGCTTTGGGCCACGTCGCGCGCGGCAGACAAAAAGGACCGTGCGTTCCCGATCGACTCCATGTAGAGGACAATGCTGTCGGTTTTCGGGTCGTCCCCCAGGTACTCAATCATATCGCCCCAGTCCACATCGAGCATCGATCCGATGGAGACGAACGAGCTGAAGCCCACATTCTCGCGGAAGCTCCAGTCGAGAATAGACGTCAAGAGCGCTCCGCTCTGACTCACAAACGCCACATTCCCCTCGTTCGCCATGGACCCGGCGAAGGTTGCGTTCAGGCCATTGGGCGGACGCATCACCCCAAGACAGTTCGGCCCTACGATGCGGATGTCGTGTGCGCGCGCTTTCTCCTTGATGTCGCGTTCCAGTTCAGCCCCTTCCGCCCCCACCTCGCGGAAGCCCGCCGACACGATGATGAGCCCCTGCACCCCGGCCTCGCCACACGCCTCCACGATGCCCGGCACGGTGGGCGCGGGCGTCGCAATGACGGCCAGGTCCACCTCCGCCTCGATGTCGCGCACGCTGTCGTACGCCTCAATGCCGAGCACGCTGTCCCGCTTCGGATTGACCGGAAAGATGGTGCCACCGAACGGATTGCTCACCAGATTCCAGAGGAGCGTGCGCCCGACGCTCCCGGGCGACTCGCTCGCGCCGATCACGGCGACGTTTTCGGGGCGAAAGATGGCATCGAGCGGCTGGCGCCGCGACGCAATCAGGTCATACGATGGATCGCTCGTGGGCAAACGATTGGATGGTGCCGAAGAATCGGCCATAAGGGGGAGGAATCGATGTAGAGGCAGCAGAAAAATTCCAGGTTCGCACGGGGGCGACTGGATGCGTGAAAGATACCGGCGGCGGGCAGCCATTTCAATTGCAGACACCGTCTCAGCTTCGTTTTGCGAAGCTTCTCCACATCCCGGCCTCATCGACAGGCGGGCCCGGGGCGACGGGGAACCATGGGGTCGCACCAGGCCTTCCTCCGAGTGATGATGTTCTTCCGTGTCCCTCCGACCAACGTCCCCACATTGTCTCCATGGTTCAGCGACGGTCCATTCTCTTCCTCCTGATGATCGGCCTTTTTGGAGTGGCGGCCCTGCCGGGCGCCGCGGGCGCCCAGGTTCCAGAGGCCCCGTCCTCCGACACGGTCGAGAAGGTGGCCCCCTACGTGGCAACGCCCGATCGGGTGGTGCGCCGCATGCTGGAGGCGGCCGACGTGACAAGTGATGATGTCGTCTACGACCTCGGGAGCGGCGACGGGCGCATTCCCATCCTGGCTGCCAAAGAATTTGGCGCGCGGGGGATTGGGATCGAAATCGATTCTGAGCTGGTTGAGGAGGCCCGCGCAAATGCTGAGGCGGCCGGGGTCGCCGACCAGGTCGAGTTTCGGGAAATGGACCTCTTCGACACCGACCTCAGCGACGCCACCGTCGTCGCCCTTTACCTCTGGCCCGAGATCAACGTTAAGCTCCGCCCGAAGCTGCTCCAGGAGCTGGATCCGGGCGACCGCGTGGTGTCGCACGACTTCCGCATCGGCAAGTGGGAGCCGGATCAATCCATTGAAATGGGAAGCGACCCGATGACGCAAGAGCTCATCTTCACGTGGACGATTCCAGAGACGGTGCCCGACCGTCTGCTCCGCACACCCGACACGACCGACGCCCCAGGTCTGGAACAGTGACTGGGGGCTTCAGGCACTTTGTGGGGCGTCTCCTCAATAAAACAGGTTCTCCATCTCTTCGTCCGGATCCGCTGTCCCATCGGCCGCCCTGTTCGTGGCGGGATGCGTACGAAGGGCGTCGTAGAAGTCCGAATCGTAGGTGCGCGTCTTCACGACAATGGGCATGGGGACGGCGTGGCCGAGCAGGAGCGCCTGTTGCTGCGCATCGAGGGAGGCCAGAATCTCGCGCAGGGACGACGCATCGCTCGTACCCACGAGGGCGGCGCCGATGTCCTTGTCGTCGCTCAGCTTGGCCACCATCTTGGTGCCGATCTGGCTGAGCACCTCCTCGTCAATCGCGCTCGGGCGCTGGTCCACCACCAGCAGGCTCACGAAAAACTTCCGCATCTCGCGCGCAATCTTGCCGAACGGCGTCTCGTGCGCGATACCGGGCTCCAAAAATTTGTGTGCCTCCTCAATCGTAATCATGAGGGGCTGGGGCTTGTCGGCCGCGTTCTGCGTCTGCCGGTAGCGGTTCGTCTTCTCCTCGTACGCCCGCCGGATGCGGCGCGTGAGGGCATTGGCCACCAGCAGGTAGACGCGCAGGTCGTCGTACTGGCCGAACTCTAGCACCACCGACTTTCCGCTGTCCAAGTTTTCGAGCAGCGCGTCGAGCACGTCGTAGTCGTCCGGCGACGGCCGCGTAGAAAAGAAATCGTACTCCTGGAAGGGGGCCAGCTTGCGGCGCAGCGCCTCAATCGAGTTCTTGTGCGCGCCGGTCTCCTCGGCCAGCCGCTCAAAGTCGTCGGCGCTCTGCGCCTCCAGCAAGGTGGTGAGCCACCGGTCGCCGTACTGATTCTTGAGGAGGTAGCTGCTCTCGGCGGCGGTGGAATTGAGGTTGAGCGTATCCCGGAGCGGCAGAATATCGGCCGGCTGGATCTGGTCGGCATACAGGTGAACCTCATGGTCCGGCGTGTGGCCGCGCTGGCGGGTGGTCGCGGGATCGAGCGAGAAGAGGCTCACCTTGCTCGGAAACAGGTCGCGAAGGCCCTTCACGAACTGCGCCTGCCCGTCTTCTCCCTCCGCCTGGCTGCCGTAGCCGTACTCCGAGTGCATGTCGAACACGAGGTTGACGGCGCGGCCCGTCACAATCGTTCCCGCCAGCAGCAGGCGCGTGAGGAAGGTCTTGCCCGTCCCCGTCTTGCCGAAGATCGCATTCGACCGCTCGGCAAACTTCGAGAGGTCCACGCACACCGGGCTCTCCTCCATCCCGATGGGGTGCCCCACGTGAAAGTAGGTATCGCCTCCGTCCCACGTCTCGTCCCCGAAGACGCGCGCCACGTCGTCGGCCTCGGCCTGCGCCACGGGCGAGAAGTGCGCCGGAATCGTCTTCACGGATGTCGGCTCTTCCTCCGTCAGCTCCGGGTGATCGGCGTTCGGCATCATGAGCATCGGCTTCAGCTGCACCGTCACGTAGGTGCCGCTGCCCTGCATCACCTCGCGCAGCAGGTCGTCGGACGGGCCGGGCGGGTTGAGCAGGATTTCTTCGTTGGCCGCCTCAATCTCCACGTCCGTAATCATGCAGAAGAAGTCGAACTGCTCCCCCTGAATGACGACGAACGTCCCCGCCACAACATTTTCGACCGACTCGCCGGGGTCGAGCTTCATCTCGATGCCCTCGTTCAGCGAGCCGTGCGTAATGACGCCGAGGTGCTCGGATCGGAAGCTCGATTCCTCAAACATGGCTGCTACGGATCATGACGAGTATGGCAAATCCCCAGAGAGGCTGCCCCCATTCGAGATGAGTCATGAGTTTATGAGTCATGAGTTTATGAGTCACGAGTCATGAGGAGTGTACCCAGGGGAGCACGAGTCAGCCTGTTTTCAACGCTGTTCTTTTCGACTTTTCACTTCAGGAGGGGGTGTTCCGTTGCGGGACGGGCTGTCGGTGGCGCGGCGGGTGAGGAAGAGAC
>JAWOAQ010000275.1:0-7499 GCA_046498495.1 Salinibacter sp.
CACCAGGAGGCCGGCCACCACCACGATGGCGACGAGCTGACCGGAGAGGCGGGACGCGGCCGCCTGGATCATGCCCTCCAGCGCGTTGGGGTCGCTCACGACGCGCGAGCTGAGGGAGCCGGACTGCTCATCCGCGAAGCGCGAGACGGGGAGGGTCAACATGTGGTCGTACGCCTCCATCCGCACATCGCTCACCACCTGCTGGGTGAGGGCAAAGCTCCAGTACATGCCCCCGTACTCCACGACGGCGCGGAACAGGTAGAACCCCGCGAACGCAACGCCGAACCACAGAAACAGCATACCGTCCCCGTCCGGGATCACCTCGTCGAACGCGTATCGGACGAACTGCGGCCCCGCCGCCTCCAGCGCCGCCGAGAAGCTGATGAGGAGGGCCACGCCGATTACCTGCGCCTTGTACGGCGCCAGCACGCCTCTCAGCCGCTTCAGAATGGTGAGGGTGGATCGTCGCGTGCTGGTGTCGGCGGGCATGCAGGGCGGGGCTGGGGAACAGGGGGAGACCGGTCCTTCCGGCCGATGACGGGTCCATGATGCACTCCGGGCGTGCGGGACTGTTCGGGAAAATCTGGTTGCAATCGGCATCCGGGCGCGGCAGGCCATGCGCGCGGCCGGTTGGACCCCCGCGGCCTCCTTTCTATCTTGCGGGCGGCGCTCTTTTCTCACCACGTCCCTCCATTCATGTCCGTCACGCTCGAAGATGTCCGCGCAGCCCGTCGCCGCCACGACAACCCAGAGGTCGTACAGACCACGCCTGTCGACTTTAGCCGTGCCCTGTCGATGCGGGCCGATGCGACCGTGCTGCTGAAGATGGAGCACCTCCAGCGCACCGGGTCGTTCAAGGTCCGGGGCGCGTACAACAAGCTGTCGCAAGTGACGCCCGGGACGGTGGAGCGGGTGGTGGCCGCCAGCGCGGGCAATCACGCCCAGGGCGTGGCCCTGGCCGCCACGACGGTCGGCCTGCCTTCCATCATCGTCATGCCTCGCAACGCCCCCCAGGCCAAGGTGGATGCGACCCGCGGCTACGGCGCCGACGTGGAGCTGACGGGCGAGGACTTCCACGGGGCGATGCGCCGGGCCCGCGAGCTGGCCGCGGACGAGGAGACGCTGTTCGTCCACGCGTACGACGACCCGGCCATCGTGGCCGGGCAGGGGACCCTGGGCCTGGAGGTGGCCGAGCAGATCCCCGAGGCCGACACTGTGATCGTACCGATTGGGGGCGGCGGCCTCATCGGGGGCGTGAGCACCGCCCTCGCCGGCGTGGCGCCCGACGTGCGGGTGGTGGGCGTGCAGGCTGCGGGCGCCGCCACCGTGCCCCAGAGCCTCGACAAGGGACTGCCCGTCTCGATCGACGACGCCAACACCATCGCCGACGGCATCGCCACGGGCGGCATCTCGGAGCTCACGCTGGGCCTCATCCAGGAGCATGTGGACCGGGTCGTCACCGTGACCGACGGCGAGATTGCCGGCGCCATCCTGCTGCTTCTGGAGCGGGCCAAGCAGATGGTCGAAGGCGCCGGCGCGGCCCCCGTGGCCGCCCTCCTGTCCGACGACCTGGACGTGGCGGGCGAGACGGTGGTGCCCCTCCTGTGCGGCGGCAACATCGACCCGGGGCGGGTGCAAGAGGTGCTCGACCACGCCATGACCGACCGTGCCCAGTTGCTCCGCCTGCGGGTGCGCATCGAGGATCGCCCCGGCAAGATGGCCGACATCTCCCGCCGCATCGGCGCGCAGGGCGCCAACATCCGGGAGGTGCGCCACGAACGAGCCATGGGCGACCTCAACGTCGGGGAGGCCTACCTCCTCTTTCAGGTGGTCACCAGCGGGCGCGGGCAGGCCGAGAATGCCATCGCCGCCATCGAGTCGGGCGGGTACGAGGTCGAGCGGGTGAACTGACGCCCCCGGCCCGCCGCGGCGTCCGGCCGTCGGGTTAGGCCGGAGCCGTGGCGTCCCGCGAGATGTCCTCCAGCGTGCGCCCCTTCGTCTCCACCACGAACAGGAGCACAAACCCGTAGGCCACAAGGCCAAAGGCAGCATAAATGCCGTACGACAGTCCCAGCCCAATGGAGTCCAGCAGAATGGGGAAGGTCATCGTCACCAGGAAGTTCGTCAGCCACTGCACGAGCCCGCACACCGACAGGGCCGCCCCGCGGAACTGATTGGGAAACATCTCCCCGAGCATCACCCACATGATGGGGCCCCACGAGAAGGCAAAGAACGCGATGTAGGCGTTGGCCGCCACGAGGGCCACCAGGCCCATGGTGCCCTCCATCTGCAGGCTCCCGGACTCCGCGACCGCCGACGTGCCGAAGACGTACGCCATGACCCCCAGCATGAGGGCCTGCCCCAACGAGCCCACGAGCAGCAGCGGCTTGCGCCCCACCCGGTCAATCAGGGCAATCGCCACAAAGGTAAAGACAACGTTCACCGACCCGTTGACGACATTCGTCAGCAGAGCGCTTGCCTCGGAAAAGCCGGCGGCCTGCCAGAGCGTGCCGCCGTAGTAGAACACGACGTTGATGCCGGTGAGTTGCTGGAGCGCGGCCAGGCCGATGCCCACCCACACGAGCGGATGGATGCGCCCGGTCGGGAGGAGCCCCCCGGCGTGCTCCTGAATGAGATCCGCAAGGGACGGGCGCTCTTCCGCGCTGAGCGTCGAGCGGATGTCGGCAATCTTCTCTTCAGCGTCGCCCGCCGTCGAAAGGCCCTCAATCACCGCACGGGCTTCGTCCTCTCGCCCGGCGGCCACCAGGAAGCGGGGCGACTCGGGGATGAGCAGGAGCGTCCCCAGAAAAACCGTTGCCGGGATCAGTTCCATCCAGAACATCCACTGCCAGGCGTCGAACCCAAACCAGAACGCGGTCGAGGCGCTGCCGGCCGCCCCCGCAATCAGGTAGTTGTTGAGAAACGCCATGAACAGCCCGATCACAATCATGAGCTGCTGCAACGTGGCCAGGCTGCCGCGGATGCTGGGCGGGGCAATCTCGCTGATATAGGCCGGCGCCAGGATGCTGGCGGCCCCCACGGCGAGCCCGCCCAGGAGCCGAAAGACCACGAACTCCGGCGAGCTCCCCGCAATCCCGGACCCCCACGCGCTGATGATAAACGCAATGGCCGTCAGAATCATGGTGGGACGACGCCCGATCCGATCCGCCAGGTTGCCCGCAAAGAACGCCCCCACCGCGCTGCCCAACAGCATCGAGGCCACGTTGAACCCGGTGCCCACGTCGTCGGACCCAAACTCGCCCTGCAGGGCCTCGACCGTGCCGTTGATGATGCCGCTGTCGAAGCCAAAGAGAAAGCCCCCGAGCGCCGCCACGAGAGACAAGAACACGATTTTGGTGACGTTATCGTGCTCAAGCGCGGAGAGGGCCGAGGACTCGCGGTCGTGCGCCATAGTAAATTGGTCCCTGAAGGGGCGTGCTGTGATTCGGTTGCGCGTGTGGTTGACGGGGGGCACCAGCACCCGTTGCCGGGCCATCCGCCAGCAAGCAGGCCCGGCGCCTTCCACGCCTCGGAACCGCTTTGCTACTCAGAGGAAAGACCTGAGACGCGGCTCCGTTCCTGCCCCCCCACCACGCGGTCCCCCGTGAGTCGAATGGACTCGTCGAGCTCGTCCACTCGGAGCCGGAAGGTCCCCGGCTCCACCACCGGTCGCCCCTCGCGCCCGACGAAGCTGAAGTCCTCGGCCGACAACGTGAACGACAGCCGCGTGCTCTCCCCCGGCGCCAGGTCGACCTTGGCGAACCGCACCAACTCTGTCACGGACGGCGTCACACTGGCCACCAGGTCCCGACGGTAGAGCTGCACGACGTCCTTGCCCCGCCGCTCGCCCTCATTCGTGACGGTGACGTGAACCTCGACTGTATCTCCCTCCTGGAGCTCATCGGTCGCCATCGAGTCGCGGCCCACCGCCAGGTCGCTGTACGCGAAGCGCGTGTAGGAGAGCCCGTGCCCGAACGCAAAGAGCGGATCGAAGCCACTCATGCCGCCGTCCCGGTCCTGGTTTTCGCTGTACTTGCGATCGTACGTCCCCAGGTTCCCCGACGTGCGCGGATAGGTGTAGGGCAGGTGCCCACTGGGATTGACCGCGCCGTACAGGACCTCCGTGAGCGCCTGGCCGCCCTCGGGCCCAGGGTTGTATGCCGTCACGACAGCATCGGGCCGATCGGCTTCGTCTTTGAGGAGGCGCGGCCGCCCCTGAATAAGCACCAGGACCACCGGTGTGCCCGTCTTGGCCACGCGGCGCAGCAACGTGCGCTGGGCCTCGGGGAGCGCCAAGTCCTCAAGGTTGCCGGGCGTCTCTGCGTAGGCGCCCTCGCCCAGCGCCACCACCGCCACGTCGGCGTCCTGCGCAGCGGCCACGGCCGCGTCCATCCGCTCAGGATCCGTGAGGGTCGCGCCGGGGACGTAGGTCATGCCGTCGCCGCCCACCTGCTCCCGGACGGCTTCCATGAGCGTCGGCCGCCCGTCCGGAAACATGGTCTGCGCCGCTCCGCCGCCCTGCCACGTGTACGACCACCCGTTGTGAAGCGACTGCATGGAGTGGGCCGTGGGGCCGGTCACGAGTACGTTCTGGTCCTCACGCAAGGGCAGGAGCGGAGCTCCGTCCGTCGTGTCGCGGTTGCGGAGCAATGTCACCGACTCGCGCGCCGCCTGCAGCGACACGCGCCGGTCGCGGGGGCTGCCCACCTCTTCGGTCTGCTCCCGCCCGCGCAGCGGATCCTCGAAGAGGCCGGTCTCGAACTTGAGCCGCAGGATGCGCCGCACAGCCTCGTTAATGCGCGCCTCGGGCACCTCTCCATCCCGCGCCAGCGACAGCAGGTGATCGTAAAAGGAGAGGTCGGTGGGCACCATGCTCATGTCCATGCCCGCCATTACGGCCATCCTGGTGGCCTCGCGCTCATTCTCCGCGATGTGGTGAACGTCCACGAGCTTCTTGACGTCGAGCCAGTCGCTGACCGCCACGCCCTCGAAGCCGAGCTCGTCGCGGAGCAGGTCCTGAAGCAGGTACGAGCTGGCGTGGGCGGGCACGCCGTTCACCTCGCCGGAGTTGATCATGATCGACTTGGCGCCCGCCTCGACGGCGGCCCGAAATGGCGGCAGGTGTTGCTCGCGGAGCTCCGTTTCCGGGATGTGTGCGGGGGTGCGGTCGCGGCCCGATTCCGGGGTCGAGTAGCCCACATAGTGCTTGAGGGTGGCCGCCGCGCGGGTCGGCGCACTCACGTCGGTGCCCTGGTACCCCCGCAGCAGCCCCAGCCCCATCACGGTGGTCAGGTGCGCGTCTTCGCTGAACGTTTCGTAGAGGCGGGGCCAGCGCGGCTCGCGCCCGATGTCGAGGACGGGCGAAAAATTCCACGGGATGCCCGAGGCGCGCACGTCGCGGGCCGTGATGGCGGCCGTTTCCTCAGCGAGGGCCGGGTTCCAGGTGGCCGCAAGCCCCTGGTTCTGCGGGAAAAGGACCGCCTCGCGGGTGTAGTTCGCCCCGTGGACTGCATCGATGCCGTAGAGCACCGGGATGCCCAGGCGCGTCTCCTCGGTCGCCGTGCGCTGAATCTGGCGCATCACCTCGCCCCAGTGCTCCACCGAAAAGGCCTGCCCCGCCACGTTCAGGATCGACCCGACGTGGTGCTCGACCACCACGTCGCGCAGCTTCTCCGGGTCGAGTTCGTGATCCTGAATGGCGGTCGGGTTGTCCTCGTGCGCCTCCTTCGAGACGGTGCCGAGCGTCAGCTGGGTCATCTGCCCCACCTTCTCCTCCAGCGTCATCTCCCCGAGGAGCGAGTCGACCTTCGCCTCAACGTTCTCGACGCCGGTCGTCGCGGAGTCGCGGAGCACGTCCTGCGCAAACGCCTCGCTGCTCCGGGCCGACGCCTCTACGGGCGGCGCCTCACGGTCCAGCAGCGACACGTCCCGCCCACGCGGCATGCGGCGCCCCTCGGGATCGGCCTGCTCGCCCGTCTGCCCCACGGCCTCCATCGTTGAATCAGCGGACGTATCCTCAGGCATTGTAGAGCTGGGATTGGTGGTGGAACGCGTATCGGCACACCCTGCCAGCAGCATCGACGCGACAAGCAGGAACGCCATCCGGGCGACGGATTCGGGGGAGACCATGTTGTAAATCGTGAGCCTGATGGGAGGGACGCAAAAAGTATCTATTCGGGCTGGTAGACCCGCACGTAATCCAGCACCATACGCTCCGGGAAGGCCGTGTCGTCGATGCCTTCGGCGCCGCCCCACGTCCCGCCCACCGCCACGTTCAGCAGAAGGTGAAACGGCTGGTCGAAGGGCCACTCCTGCCAACCGTACTGGTCCCGGTTCTGAAAGGTGAAGTACTGCTCACCGTCAACGAAAACGCGGATCTCATTCGGCGTCCACTCCATCGCGTAGACGTGAAACTCGGACGTTGCGGTCGCCACATCCTGAGAGGAACCGCGCTCCGTGCCGTCGTTGTGGTTGAAGGCCTCGGTGTGGATGGTGCCGTGGACCACGCCCGCGTCGTAGCCGACGTGCTCCATGATGTCGATCTCGCCATTATCGGGCCAGTACTGGTCGCCGTAGGTCTGCTCGTCGGCCAGCATCCAGATGGCTGGCCACGTGCCCCGCCCCGCCGGCACCTTGGCCCGGGCTTCGACGCGGCCGTAGGTCCAGGAGGCCTCGCTGTTGAGGCGAGCCGAGGTGTATTCATTGCCTTCGTACGATTCCTTCCGGGCTTCGATAATGAGATGCCCGTCCTCGACGCGGGCGTTGGCCGTGTCCTCGCGGGTGTAGTACTGCTCCTCCTGGTTGCCCCAGCCGTCGCCCCCGGTCTCGTACGTCCACTTCGAGGGGTCCGGCAGGCCCTGCCCCTCAAACTCGTCGTGCCACACCATCTCCCAGTTCACCTCCCGGCTCTCGGGCGGCACGCGCACCACCTTGGATGCCGTATCGGCGGTGCCCGCGTCGTCCGTCACCGTGAGCGTCACCTCGTAGCGAGCGTCGTCCCCGTACCTGTTCTCCACATTTTCGAAAAAGGAGCGGCTCACCTCCGCGCCCGTTGCCGTCTCGCCGTCCCCGAACGTCCACTCGTAGGACGCAATCGAGCCGTCCGCGTCGGCAGAGCCGGAGGCATCAAACGTGACCTCCGTGCCCGGCGTGGGCGTCTCCGGGCTGTAGGTGAATTGGGCCTGTGGGGCCTCGTTCGTTTCGGTCCCGCCGCTGCTCCCCCCGGCGTCGCACCCCATCGTCGCCCCCACCAGGGCCCCGCCGCCCACCAGGAGGGCGAGCAGCCGGAGCACAACCCGAGCGCCACGGACAATTGGTGTGAGACTGATTTGTATAGGCGTCCACATACCGTGTGGGAGAAGGAAGTGACAGAAACAACCAGTCTCCCAACGGGTCCTGGCCCGACCTCCACTCCTCATTTCCCTCCGGACTGGCGCGGCGGCGGCGGATCTCGTCGATGTAGATCGTGCCCGTGAAGGTGTCCGGGTTGTTGTCGTTGA
>JAWOAQ010000002.1:0-3747 GCA_046498495.1 Salinibacter sp.
CTCGGCGCACGTGACGGAAGACGAGCCCCAACTCGTGTCGCCGCCCGACAAGCCCGAGGGCGCCGACTGGGCCGAGGCGCCCCGCGTGGAGACGCGCCTCAACCACGAGGCCGACGGCGTGGGCCGACTGGAGTACGGGTACGACCACCTGTTCGCGGTGCCGGCCGACGGGGGCCCGGCCCGCCAGGTGACCTCGGGCGCGTACAACCACGACAGTCGTCCGGTGTGGACGCCTGACGGGGAGACCCTGATCTTCTCGGCCAACCGGCACGAGAACTGGGAGCGCGAGCGGCGCAACTCGGAGCTCTACGCGGTGGCGGCGGAAGGCGGCGAGATCACGCCCCTCACCGATCGCTTCGGGCCCGACGAGCACCCCCGCGTCTCCCCCGACGGCGAGCGGATCGCCTACCTCGGCTACGACGACGAAATCCAGACCTACCAGCTCACCCACCTCTATGTGATGGATGTCGACGGCTCGGACGTGCGGCGGGTGGAGACGGGCCTCAACCGGTCGATTGCCGACGCGACGTGGGACGCCGACGGCGAGGGCCTCTACGTGCAGTACGAGGACCACGGCCTCGGCAAGGTGGCGCACACCACGCTCGACGGTGATACGACGCTCGTCGCGGACAGCCTCGGGGGCACCACCATCGGGCGGCCCTACGGCGGCGGCAGCTTCACCGTGGCGGACGATGGCACGGTGGTCTTCACGCAATCCGATCCGCACCACCCGGCCGAACTCTCCGTGACGGGCCGCAACGAGAGCGCCACTCAACTCACCGACCTGAGCGGGTCGCTTCTCGATCGCCGGGCGCTGGCATCGGTCGACGAAATCGAATACACGTCGTCGGTCGACGGGCGCGAGATTCAGGGCTGGGTCATGCGGCCGCCGAACTACGACCCCGACCGCGACTATCCGCTCCTCGTCGAAATTCACGGCGGACCCATCACCAGCTACGGCCCGCACTTCTCGCCCGAGCTCCAGCTCTACGCGGCGGCCGGCTACGTCGTCTTCTACCCCAACTTCCGCGGCAGCACGGGCTACGGCGCCGAGTTCGCCAACCTGCTCAAGAATGACTTTTCAGGTGGCGAGTATCCCGACATCATGGACGGCGTGGACCGGTTGATTGACGACGGCGTCGTGTCCGAAGACAGTCTTTACGTGACCGGTGGCAGCGCGGGCGGCACCACCACCGCCTGGATCGTGGGGCAGACCGACCGGTTCCGGGCCGCCGTCGCGCAGAAGCCCGTTATCAACTGGATCAGCAAGACGCTGGGGGCGGACAACTACTACGGCTACGCCGAATACCGCTATCCGGGCCAGCCGTGGGAGAACCCGATGGACTACTGGGAAGTGTCGCCCATCTCGGTTGTGGACAACGTGGAGACGCCGACCATGCTGATCGTGGGGAACGAGGACCGGCGCACGCCGACCTGGGAGGCGCAGCAGTTCTACCACGGTCTCCAGCTGCGGGGCGTCGAGACGGCCTACGTGGAAATGCCGGGCGCCTCGCACGGCATCGCCAGCCGCCCGAGCCAGCTCATCGGCAAGGTCGACCACGTCCTCGCCTGGATGGAACGGTACCGGTAAGCGCTCAGAAACGGCGGACACAGCGCTCCGCGGCCGGGGGGCAGAAGGGAGGCGTTTGGGCGACGCAAGGTGGAAATGACGTCGGATGCAGCGGGCGTGTCCCCGCATCCGGAGAAGAACAGCTTCTTTCTCGCGTCGCGTGCACTGGGTGGGAGCGCCTCGCTACCATCGGACCGCGGACCGGGGCTGTTTTGGGACGCTTGTTGGTGCTCCTACTGGGTGTCGGTCCAATGCCCTACTGCGGGACGCACCAGACGTGGTGGGCCTCTCCGTGCGGGTGTAACGACGTTGGGGAAGCAGACACGGCACGGTCGATTTCCGGATGAGCATTATTCCGATCGATCGGGGGGGCGTGTCGGACAACGCGTGAGACGAACGGATTGGACCGCTTCCGCGGACCGTTCTGACGTCTCACGTGACGTGCCATTCACACCAATCAACACACGGCATTATGGATCGCCCAAAAAAGAAAGGAGCAACAAAGACCGATAGCCCTCAGATGCAGAAGGCGAAGGGGAGCTGGAAGCAGTTTAAGGGTCATATCCAGGAGAAATGGGGCGACCTGACCGGGGATGAAATGGATCAGTTCGAGGGGAAACGGGAACGCCTCGAAGGATATATCCAGAAGAAAACCGGAGAGAAGCGAGAAGAGATTACGAAAACGCTGGACTCGATTACCGAGAAGGCAAAATACAACTTCTGATTGCGTCCAGGCCGACCGATCTGTGGAGACGTATGGATTCTCGGATAGAAGGAGTCGAGTCCATATGTGAGCGACAGCGGATTGTAGACGTCCTCATGTATCGGGACCCCCCGTTCGAACGGCCGGGGGGTTTGGCTTTTTCCTCCGGCGAAATAGGATGCTGTTGCTGAAGACGCTTTGCCGGCATTCAGTGTCGATCACGTGTGTCGCCGCCGAACCCGTTGTGCTATTTTCCGCCGAGGGGGAGTTTGACGTGGACGCGAAAGGGGCACTGCCAGTCGTGTCGCCGACAATCTAACGCCCCCACGCGCACGCGATCTCGTAGACAGATCCTTAAAGTCATCTTGTTATGAGTCCTCTCGTACTGGTCCTCGTCGTCATTTTACTTCTGGCCGTGGTTGGGGGAGGCGTTGGGTATCGGGGCGGAAATAATGTACTCGCTGGAGGCGGCGGCCTCGTTGGCCTCGTCCTGATCATCCTCCTGATTATGTTCCTCACGGGCAATCTGTAGCTCCGGCATCCGCGACCAGCTGAGTACGGCGACGTGGCGCTGGAGCCCCCGGTCCGGCTCGTCATTCGGCGACCCGGGGTCCAATCATCTTCCTCGTGTCAACGACCTCCTGTTATGCGCATCCTGGGCGTGATTCTCATTATTGCTGGACTCGTGGGCTTTCTGGTCACGGGCGTTTCGTATACCACCACGGAGGAGGTTGTTGACATGGGGCCGGTGCAGGTGGAGCGAGAGCAAGAGCGGTCGTTGCCGATGACGCCCGTTGCGTCGGGTCTTCTTGTGGTCGTGGGTGGGGTGCTTACGGTGGTGGGAATGCGACGAAAAAACGGCTGATCACACCGCAGGCCCACGGGCAAATCAGCCCCGCTCCGAAATCGGTCTTTGCGTGACGGCCGGCGTTGATGATGGGCCCCCGAGGTTCGCGCTGAAGGATCAGTGACGGTCAACCTGGTCCCGAGGCACGTTCGACCACCTCCAGTCGTCTCCGGTTCTCGGCGTCGGGCAAACGAGGGGGAGCTGTTGTGGGCGCCAAAGCCATGCCCTACACGTTACCGAACACCCGGGGCGACGACGCGCCGCGTCCAGGACCTCTTTTGTACTCTGCGGATCGGGAATCCTCAGGCGCAGTGGTCTCCACAAGGGGGCGGTTCCACTGGATCTGCTCGCGCGTCTCGTTCGGAAGCTTGGCGGGGAGAGGCTTCGACCTCAGGTCAGTAGGGAGAAACCGGGCTTCGCTGTGTGTTGACTCCACCCAACTGGGACAAGTCGTCGGGGAGACGGCAGCCCTGTGCCGTGGGGTGCCTTTGGACGTGAGCGCTGTCTGCAGTCGCCAAAAATAGCACCCTCGGACTGGCGTCTGTGGCCGTCTGAGGGTGCTTAAAGGGGTGGGCGGTGCTGGATTTGAACCAGCGACTTCCTGCTTGTAAGGCAGGTGCTCTAAAC
>JAWOAQ010000229.1:0-5097 GCA_046498495.1 Salinibacter sp.
CGGTTATGGAGCCGATACCGCCAGGCTGTTTATCCTGTTTGCTGCTCCTCCCGAGCGGGATCTCGAGTGGAATCATCAGGGAGTGGAAGGCTGTTTCCGTTTCCTTAACAAGGTGTGGAGACTGTATGCTTCAGTCCACAGCAAAGTGGCCGTACGGGGAAAGAGCCGCGGGCGACTCGATTCCGCAGTGGGCCGTGCTGGAGGCGATTTTGTCGACGGGCTGCGTCGTGTGGGGATCGTCGGGCATAAGCCGTGGAGATTCGGGCGCGGAGAATCGGGCGTGAGTAGCCGGGGCGTGGCCCCCGGGGCGTGCAAAACCGGGGCGGGATGGGATGGAGCGCAGGGCGGAGGAGCGCAGGAGCGGCCTGCCCCCCTGCGCTCCCGCTTCAGGGCGACTGCGCGGCGGGGTCGGAGACGGCGACGTCTTCGGTCGCCGATGGGCCGCTCCCCTCGCGGGCCGTCTGGGCAAGCCGGGCCGGAACCGCGGCCAGCGTCGTGAACCCCTCGGCGTCCCGGCCGTCCCAGAGGGCATTTTCCTCGCCGTAGGTCGCCGTGTCGGGGTCAAACATCGAGCGTGGGCTGTCGACGCCCTGCACCTGCGCGGCCCCCTTGTAGAGGCGAACGGTCACGGTCCCCGACACGCCCTCCTGACTGTGGTCGAGGAAGGCCTCAATGTCCCGCATCACGGGATCGAAGTACTGCCCTTCGTGCAGGAGGCGGCCGTACACATCGCCGAGGCGCCGCTTCTGGACCCGCTGGCCCTTCGAGAGGACCACCTTCTCCAGTTCGCGGTGGGCCGGAATCAGAAGATGCGCTGCCGGCGCCTCGAACCCGATCCGCCCCTTGATGCCGAGGATCGTATCGCCGACGTGAAGGCCGCGCCCGATGCCGTGCGCCCCGCCGATTTCGTGGAGGGCCTCCACAAGCGCGACCCCGCCCATCGCCTCCCCGTCGACGGCCACGGGCAGGCCCTCCTCAAAGGCAATCGTGAGCGTCTGGGGGGTGTCGGGCGCCTTCGTGGGCGGGGTGGTGTCCGGATAGGCGGCGTCGGGGAGGGGCGCCTCGGCGGTCAGCGTCTCGGCCCCGCCGATGGTGGTGCCCCAGAGGCCCCGGTTGATCGAGTAGTCCGTTGTGTCTGCGGGCACAGAGATGCCGCGGGCGTCCAGGTAGGCCGTCGACGCGTCGCGGCTCAGGCCGAGGCGACGGATCGGCGCGAGCACGTCGAGGTCGTCCCCCAGAAGCTGCAGCGCCACGTCGAACCGCACCTGATCGTTGCCGGCGCCGGTGGAGCCGTGGGCCACGGCCGTGGCGCCCACCTCCTGGGCCACGTCCGCCACCGCCCGGGCCTGCACGATGCGCTCCGGCCCCACGCAGAGCGGGTACACCTCGCCCCGGAGCACGTTGCCCTTAATCAGGTAGCTGAGATGGTCGTCATAAAGCGCCGCCCGGCCGTCGACGAGGTGGTGGGCGTCGGCCCCGAGGGCCTCCGCCCGGGCCGCCACGGCCGCTCGGTCCGCCTCCGACAGGCCGCCGGTGTCCACCGTCACGGTGTGGACCGGCTGGTCGTAGGTCTCCTGGAGGTAGGGAACGCAGAAGGAGGTGTCGAGGCCGCCACTAAAGGCGAGAACGATAGGCATGGGAAGAGAAACGGTGGGGGGAAAATAGAAAAAGGCGCTGGCTCGCAGGGAACCAGCGCCTTTCAGCACAGCGGCAATGCCGCATCAAATGTCGGGACTCACGTCACACGATTCCGATCACTTGAGGGGCCGGGTCGCCGGTTCCGCGGATGGACGAGCGAGGTCGTCGCTCGCGTCGGGAACGCGGTCGTCGGGCCGGCCGAATGGAGATCGGGGTGCGATTCATAGTACCCCTACGGTAGGACTTTCGGCGGCGAGTGTCAATAGCCTATCCCCCGGCACGTTGTGACAAGATCATGAAGGGAAGCGCTTCCGAAGTCAAAAAAGCCAGGACGGGGACGACACCACGGATCCCGCCGCAATGCGTGAACGCCGCCCGTCACGCCGGGACCTGGACCGGCTGGCTCGTCTTCGAGGTCCGCTGTTCGTGCAGCAGCACCGCCATCATGCCGACCAGCAGCACAATGAGGCCGCCGACCGCCACGCCCCACCCGAAGAGATCGGCCACGACGCCCGTCACGGCGCTGCCGCCGGCCCCGAGCACCATGTAGACGGTGCGCACGAGCCCAAATCCGGCGTTGCGCTCCCCCTCGTCGAGGTGGTCCATGAACTTCGGCATGAGGGCCGCGCCCCATCCCATGGCCAGCCCCGCACACGCGACGGAGAGGACCGCGACCGGGAGCGGGCCGCTGAGGGGCAAGAGCCCGTAGCCGACGATGCCCACGCCAATGGCGAGGCTTGCGGCGGCGTCCCGCCCGATGCGGTCCGACAGCGCGCCCAGTCCGGGCTGGGTCAGGCCCTGTGCCAGGAAGTAGCCCGAGAAGAGCAGGCCGGCCGTCGCATTGGAGTAGCCGTGCATCTCCACAAAAATGGTCGGCAGGAACGACGCGGTGGCCTGCCATACGAACATGCCGGCCGCCGAGAGGCCGACGGTGCGCGCGATGGGGGGACGGGAGAGAAGCTCAAACAGGGGGCGCAGACGCAACCGTTCGCGCACCGGCTGATTGGGGCGGGCCGGGGGGCGCGCACGCACGACGTACGCCACCAGAAGGGCCGCGGGCACCGCCACCACGGCGCCCAGGGCCAGCGCCCAGCGCCACCCGAGCCACACGCCGACGGCGCCGGCGGCCATCGGCACCAGAATGCCCGCGAGCGGGGCCCCCGCCGTGTGAATGCCGATGGCCGTTCCAATTTTCTCAGTCGTGCGGGTAAGCAGCGCGGTCGCGACGCTGTAGTGGAGACCGGCCACCCCGCCCAGAAGCGCGGTCGTCGCCAGAAAGACGGAATAGGATGGGGACAGGGCGAGGACAAGGCTCGCGGCGGCCGTGCCGCCGACTGCCACGAGAAGGATGCGCCGCTCCCCGTACCGGTCCGCCAGGAGTCCGCTCGGGAACTGGGCCAGCGCGTAGGCCAGCCACATGCCCGTGAGCGCCAGCCCGATGGCTCCATTCGGCACCGAAAAGGCGTCGGTGAGGAACGGAACCACCGGACTCACCGCAAGCCGTCCGGCCATGGTTGCAAAAAAGGCCAGGGTGCACGCTGCAAGCACAGCTCCCTGTCGGGACCAAAGCGTCATGTTGTTCGCTTTTTTCGATCGTTCACAAGTGCGACGGTCCCAGCCCGATTCCCGAACAAAAAGACCGAAAAGCTGCTATCATCGGACCGTTTTTCGTCCGCGGACACTGATAGGCCTTCTTCCGATGGGCCGTTCCATGGAGTTTTTCGCTCGGACTGATCGATCGTATCGATTGAGTGTATAGGAATCCTCCGGCGGAAAGCGCTTTCCCCGCGTGCATCCGCCATGCGCCCGCTTTTCTGCCCCCACTCGCCTGACCACATGGAGCTCCGACACCTTCGCTACTTCACAGCCCTCGCCGAAGAGTTACATTTCGGGCGGGCGGCCGACGCCGTATTCGTGGCCCAGTCCACCCTCAGCCAGCAAATTCGCACGTTCGAAGACGAAATCGGCGTCCAGTTCTTCGAGCGCTCCACGAGCGGCGTGGAGCTAACCGACGCGGGCCGCACCTTTCTTCCGTACGCCAAACGGGTCCTGCGAGAGGCGCGCCGCGCCCAGGCGGCGGCCCGGGCCGCCCGGGACGGGCTGGCGGGAATGCTCACAATCACCTACGAGGCGACGGCCATGCGCAGTGGCCTCCCCGCAATCATTAAGGCCTTCCAGGCCAAGGGCCCCCACGGCGAACTCGACCTGGTGGAGCAAACAACCCGCGAGCAGGTCAACGCCCTCCGCGCGGAAAAAAGCGACGCCGGCTTCCTGTTTTTGCCGATCAACGAGCGAGAGCTGCAGGTGCAACCCCTGTTCACGGCCCCGATGATTGTGGTGCTCCCAGCGGGCCATCGCCTGGCCAACCGGGACACGGTGCCGCTGCGGGAGCTGGAGGGCGAACCGCACGTCATCTGGGCGCGCAGCGGCGCTCCGCGCATCCACGACGCCTACGTGCGGGCCTGTCACGACGCCGGGTTCACCCCCGAAATCATCCAGGAGATCGAGCGGGGCGAAAGTTTTCTGGGGCTCGTGGAGGCCGGGCTGGGCGTCTCGGTCGCGCACGCCTCCAACGTCCACATCCAACGCCCCGGCGTGCGATACGCCACGATCGTCGAGCCCACCGTTCCCCTCACCCTCGGGCTGGCGACCCGCCACGACGATGACTCGCCGCTGCTGGATCGGTTTCTGGCAACCGTCGAGGCCGAGCAGGCATTCGGCCGAAGTGAGGCGTGACGTGGGTCCGTTTCGGCACCTACTCTGAGCCTCCTACCTCTGGGTCCACCTCGAGGGTGTCGAGCTCATCGGACACGTCCGTAAGATCGGTGGGGACATCGTCCGGAACCACCCAGAGGTAAACGTGCTCCTCGCCGCCCGTCTCCCGCTCGACCTCCACCTCGCGGTCGGGCGTCCACGTGCCCATCCGAAAGTCGTGAGAGACGATGCGATCCCCGGGGGCCAGCTCGTGGAGCAGCTTCGGGCGCAGCCGGATGTTGACTTCGGGCCACAGGTAGAGCGCCACGACCGTCGCGTCCTGGAGGTCGGCGTTAAACAGGTCGCCCTGTCGGAATCGGACCTTGTCCTCCACCCCGGCCTCCTGCGCTCGGGCCCGGGCGTTCGCCACCAGGGCCGAGTCGATCTCAATGCCGACGCCCCGGGCCCCAAATTCCTTCGCCGCCATGATGGGAATCCGTCCGTCGCCGCTTCCGAGATCGTACACCACATCGTCCGACGACACGTCGGCAACCTCCAGCATTCGCTTCACGACAGACGCGGACGAGGGCACGTAGGGGGCATCTTTGTATGTGGTGTCTTCATCGGCGGCCCCCGCCGGCACGGGCTGAACCAGCGAGTCGGACGCCGAGTCGGGGGCCTGGGCGATGGAGACACCACAGACAAAGATGCCCCCTACGTGCCCTCGTCCGCGTCCGTTGTGAAGCGAAGGCTGGAGGTCGCCGA
>JAWOAQ010000027.1:0-4991 GCA_046498495.1 Salinibacter sp.
TGGCCGCGGGCGTACGTGTGGTCGTGGCCCTGCAGGACGAGGTCCACGTTGTACTCGTCGAGGATTGGTCGCCACGCCTGCGGAGCGCCTCGTTGCTGCGCCCCTCGCCGGAGGAGAACAGTGGGTGGTGAAAGGTCGCGATGGTCCAGCGGATCTCGGGGTCCTCCTGGGCGTCCCGGAGCGTCGACGCCAGCCACTCGGTCTGCTTCTCCAGAACCTGTTCGTCCACCGTCGCGGGCTCCGAGTTGAGGCCGATGATGCGGGTGCCCTGATGGTCGAGGAAGTAGACCGTCTCCTCCAGGCCCTCCGGGCCGTTTTCGGGCAGGGCGAACTGCGGCTGCCAGTGGACGGAGAGCTTCTCCGTGCTTTCCTTCTCGACCTCCATCAGGAAGTGGCCGGTGAGGGTGTTGCCATCGACCGACACGTTGTGCAGCGGATACTCGTCCCCATTCTCGCTTACGAGGGTGGCGCTGTACCCGGAGCTGCCGCCCTCAATCTCAAGCGTGCCCACGTACTCCCCGTTGTCGACGTCGTAGTCCCAGTCGCCGGCCGGGTAGGCGTCCTTCGAGGGCGCGGCGTTGTTGCTCGTGGCCTCCAGCGGCTCGGGGTTGCCGTCCGGCTCCAGGATCGTGCCGGTCATCTCCTGCTCGTCCGCTTTTACTTCCACCTGGAAGGTGTCGCGCTCTCGCCACGTCCGGTAGCCGGCGTACTCGTGGTTGCCCGGCACCGCGAGGTTCGGGACCATGCTCTGAATGAACCCGCCGGCCGCGTTCCAATGGCCCCACTCCACGTTCTCGTGCGCGTGGTCCACGAGGTCGCCGGCGTGGAGGAGGAAGTCGGCGTCCGGGGCGTCGGCGTAGGCCTGGCGGATGAGGCGCGACCAGTGAGAGCGCACGTTGTTCTGCGCGTCGCCGACGTAGAGGAAGGAGAAGGGCTCCGGCTCGGCGCTGGCGGTGCGGGCGTGGATCCACTCGCTCCAGTGCTCTCCGTCGCCCACCCGGTAGGCGTAGAGCTCATCGGCGTCCAGGTTCTCGAAGGTGACGGTGTGGTACGCGGCGCTTACCGATTCCCCGGAGACCTTCCCGGAGGGGAGGGCCTGCGTTTCCGCCTCCACGGTGCGGGCCTTCTCGTAGAACGACGGCTCGGCGCGGGCCGGGGCAATTTGGGCCTTCGCGTCGGCGACGGTGGTGTCGGTGCGCCACGTGGCGCTGAGGGTCGAGGACGGATCGCCGGCCCAGTTCAGCACAATCCGATCCGGGTACGGACCCGGGGCGGTCGAGGGCAGCGCGGACCGTGAATCCGCGGAGGAAGCGGGCGGGGCGTCGTCCCCCACCGATCCCGATGAGGGGTCCGTGCAGGACGCCACAAGCAGGCCCGAGAGGATGAGGAGCGCAAGAGCAAGAGACGGTACGTACGAACGAGTCATAGGAGGAGCGGCCTTGTGCGTGTTGAGGACGGAAATGCACGCCCTCTTCCCCTCCGGCCGGAGGAGAAGGAGGCGCGCCGGCAGCTATGGCGGATGACAGGTCCCATCCGGTTAGAATTCTGCCGAGAGGCCGACGGACACCGTGCGGCCGCTCAAGTAGTGGAACGAGAGCCGATCTTCATTGCCCCCGGCATACTCGACCTCCGGCTCATTTGTGAGGTTCTCGACCTGCACCATGAGCGTCGGCTGGGCGAGAAGGTCGCTGAACTGGTAGCTGGCGTTGAGGTCGACCGTGGTCCGGT
This sequence comes from Salinibacter sp., assembly GCA_046498495.1. GTDB lineage: Bacteria > Bacteroidota > Rhodothermia > Rhodothermales > Salinibacteraceae > Salinibacter. The sequence goes on from JAWOAQ010000027.1 coordinate 1,729, forward strand.
CCTTGACCCACGTGTCGTTGACCTGTGTGTCGTCCAGCGCCAGCAGGTAGTCGCCGCGGTAGTTGACCGCCAGGCGCGCCTCAAAGTCGGCCTTCTGGAAGTACGGCGCGATGTTGTACACCAGATCGGCCTGCTGGAAGAACGGCAGATCGCCGCGGTCGGGGACCTCCACCTCCGAGTCGGTGACCGTCACGTTCGAGCTGAGCCCGAATCCGTCGAAGGGCCCTGGTAGGAACGTGAACGGCTGCTGGTAGGCCGCCTCCAGCCCCCGCACAACGCCGTCTTCTGCGTTCGCCGGCTGCGTGGTTGTGATCTCGGAGACCGAATTGCCCTCGACCACCAGATTCCCTTCCGTTCTCGTGTTTACGTCTTCGTAGATCGCGTTGTCGATCTGTTTGTAGAAGCCGGTCACCGACGCCAGCCCACCGTTCTCAAAGTAGTACTCGGCGCCGAGATCGAAATTCATGGCCTGGTAGGGCTCCAAATCCGGGTTCCCCTGATTGATGAACGCCTCTCCGTTCTCGATGTCCACCTCTCGGAAGGAGGCGAGTTCGCTATAGTCCGGGCGGCCAATGGTGTTGGTCCAGGCGCTTCGGAACTGCAAGTTGTCGTTGACCTCGTAGGTGAGGTGCACCGAGGGTAGGATGTCGGTGTAGGAGCTCTCGAAGGTGCTCTGTTCGACATCCCCATCGAACAGCTCGAAGCGCGTCGAGGACGTGGACGTGTGCTCGACACGCGCCCCGGCAAGCGCTGTCAGCGACCCGAGTTCGGCCGAGATCATCGCGTACCCCGCGTAGATGCCCTCCTCATTCTCGGAGTCATCCTCAAAGTCATCGGACTCACCCGGAAGGTACTGGAAGTTGCTGTTGGACGCCCGGCAACTTCGATCACTGCTCCGGTCCGCCCAGTTCTCCAGCGGATTGCAGAGACTGTTGAGGAAGTCGTCCGCGAACGCCTGGGTATTCGCAAACGGAAGGAGTCGATCGTCCACCTGCTGCGTCTGCACCCGAGGCGCCTCGTACCCGTCCGCCAGCGTCAGCCGCTCCGAATTGAATCCCTGAAAGTCGTACTCGAGGTCGGTGACATCCACGTTCTTCGTGCGGCGCACGAAGCGACCGCCCGTCTTCAGGTAGCCGGGCACCTCGCTGAGTTCGAACGGAATGCGAACGTCTGCCTGCGCCTCGTAGGTGTCCTCCGTGTTGTCCTGATTCTCAAGATTGAACTTGTTCATCTTGAAGCTCTCCGCACTGCCCAGGAAGCCGGGGTCCGACGGGAAGAAGTCGAAGAGGAAGTTGCTCATGTCGGCCACGCCGCCCGCTCGGTTCTCCGGCGAAGACACGTCGGGATCATTGCTCGCCATGTCCGGATCCCCGGATGTCTGGAACTCGCCGTCCGGCTTCCGAAAGTCGAACACGCCGCGGGAGTAGGTTCCGCTTGCCGACACGGTGATGTTGTTCTCGAAGTTGTGCTCGATCCCGGCACTGGTGCCCCAGAGCCGTTCCTCTTCTTCGGACAGACTGGCGTCCAGAGAGCCGTATCCGTGGGGGAATTCGACCCGATTTTTCCCTAATCGGACGGCCCCGTTGCGGTTGTCCTCGTCGAGGGAGAGGTCCCCAAGGACGTACTCCAACTCATTGTCGATTTTGTCTTCGTCGGTGTACGTGAAGTACGGCCGGACGTAGGCCGATGTCTGATCGCTGGGCCGCCAGTCGAAGCTGGCGTTCACCGAAATGCGTTTCCGCCGGTTCGACTCGACGATCTGCTCTGCCGCCTCCGGCACGTCGAGGGTCTTGTTCCCATCCGTGGTGCGGATGTTGGCCTCATTCGCCCAGTTCCAGTTCTCGGCCTTGTACCCGGAGGTGGTGAAGTCGCGACGCGACCCGCTCACTGAGAGCATCGCCCCGAACTGATCGTCCGAGCCGAACGTCGTACCGCCCGTCACACTGGCCTTGAACGGGAACTCAGAATCCCGCAGATTCCGAAGGCCAGAGACCTGCTGGTCGTGACTCATGCCCCGAACCGTGCCGAAGACAAAGTTTCCGTCTCGATCAAAAGCCGTCAGCGTCTCAATGTTGACGGTGCCCCCGATCGCATTCGCGGGCCTGTCCGGCGTGACGGCCTTCGTGACGGTGATGTTCGACACCATGTCGGCCGGCAGCAGGTCGAGGCCTGTGGCGCGCGAATCGGTCGTCGACGCCATCGTGTTGCCGTTGAGCGTCACGTTGTTCAACTCCGCCGAGCCGCCCCGAATCGACACGAGCCGGCCCTCGGTGCGATCATTCGTCATTACGATGCCCGGCAGGCGCTGCACGGCCTCCGCTACGTTCTTCTCGGGGAGGTTTCCGATGTCGTCAGCCGAGAGCACGTCAACGACGTTGGCCGCCTGCTGCTTTTGCTTCACCGAGCGCATCTGGCTCTCGCGAATGCCGGTCACGACGACTTCGCCCGCCTCCGTGACCTCGCTCTGCAGTTCAAACGAGACGGACGCCGACGCGCCCGCTGCCACGTCCACCGTCTCCTCCGCGTTCTCGTAGCTGACGAAGGAGACGACAATGGTCTGAGGGCCAGCAGGGACGTTTCGGAGCTCGTAGCGCCCATCTTCGCCCGTGGACGTTCCAACGTCAGTGCCCTCTACGACGACGTTGGCGCCGGGAAGGGGCGCGCCGTCGGACGCGCTCGTCACCCGGCCCTCCACGACGCCCGTCGATTGTGCGGCGGCGTCGCCGAGGCCCATTCCAAAACACGCGATGAGAAAAACCGAAAAGAGGAGGTATCGATACTGGGTAGGCATACGTGATTGGGGGTTCTGAGATGGGAGAATGCTCAATGCACCCTCACTGCCCCAGCAGGCTCGCTCCTGAAGCAGCACGCCTGTTAGATAACGATCTCAGGTTACCTGCCTAGAAGCGCAGTATTTTGATAGATTTATGACCCTGTTTTCGAATCGTAAACCGCCACTGAGATTACCTCTCGTTTATCTCTCGTCGCCACGCGGAAAGATCGTCGCTCGTCGAGATATCGCTTGCCCGGACGTGGTCGCAATTCTCTCCGTCACGCCCCCTCGGCGTTTCCCGTCATTTTCCCGTCGCTTCCGAGATGCGCATCGTGCTTTGGACGCTCGCAGTCGTAGTGGCAGGTATGACGTCCGCCGCTGCGTCGCCCTCGCTCACTCCCCTCCTCGATTCGAGGATGAACGGGCCCGCCCCGACCGAAGCGGCCCGGGCCGACACGACCTGCCCCGCACTGGCGGACGGCCTTCATCG
>JAWOAQ010000066.1:0-6074 GCA_046498495.1 Salinibacter sp.
CTGACCGTCGGGGACGAAACGATCGACGTCAGCGTCAGCGACGCCCAGCGCGAGGCGCTCCTGCAGGGCGTCTGGGACACGACCGCCCTCATGAAGAGCTACATGGACGAGGTGGAGCACACCGCGAATGAGGTGCCGTACCTGAACGACTTCGTCGGATGCTGAGCGTCAAGTGATGCGTGAAGACGTGACGCGTGAAAAGTGATGCGTGAAGACGTGACGCGTGAGAACGTGACGCGTGAGAACGTGACGCGTGAGGGGACCGCAGCCTCACGTTTTACGCATCACGCATCACGTTCAACAGAAATAGCACACCCTTTCTTTTCCACTCTCCTCCCCCGCCAATGTCTTCCACCAACGGGCACTCCGCCAAAATCCAGAGCCAGGACGTGACGGAGGGCCGCAGCGCCGCCCCCGCCCGGGCCATGTTTCGCGCCATGGGCTACGACGACGCCGACTTTGCCCGGCCCATGATCGGCATTGCAAACCCGGTGGCCGACGTGACGCCCTGCAACGTCCATCTGGACATGATTGCCGAGGCGGCCCGCTCCGGCCTGCAGCAATCCGGCGGCATGCCCATCGAGTTTGGCACGATCACCGTCAGCGACGGCATCTCGATGGGCACGGAGGGCATGAAGGGCTCGCTCATCTCCCGCGAGGTCATTGCCGACTCGGTGGAGCTCGTGGCCTTTTCCGAACGCCTGGACGGCCTGGTCGTAATCGGCGGCTGCGACAAAAACATGCCGGGCATGATGATGGCCGCCATCCGCACCAACCTTCCCAGTGTCTTCCTCTACGGCGGCTCCATCATGCCGGGAACCCACCGCGGGCAGGAGGTCACCATCCAAAACGTCTTTGAGGCGCGCGGGGCCGTGGCCCAGGGCGACATGTCCCCGGACGAGCTCGACGAGCTGGAACGAACCGCCTGCCCGGGCGCCGGGTCCTGCGGCGGCATGTTCACGGCCAACACGATGGCCTCCATCAGCGAGGCGATCGGGTTTGCCCCCCTCGGCAGCGCAAGCCCCCCGGCCGAAGACGACGGACGGTACGCGGTGGCCCGGGAGGCGGGAGAATGGGCCGCCGAGGCCGTCGCGGAGCGGCGGCGGCCGTCGGACTTTCTCAGCAAGAAGTCGTTCGAGAACGCCATCGCCCTGCAGGTGGCGGTGGGCGGCTCCACGAACGGCGTGCTCCACCTGCTCGCCATGGCGGCCGAAGCCGACATCGACCTCTCCATTGAGGAGTTCGACGCCATCAGCCGCCGCACGCCCAAGATCGGCGACTTCCAGCCCGGCGGGCGGCGCGTAATGAACGACCTGCACGAGGTCGGCGGCGTCCCGGTCGTGCTGAGGGAACTGCTCGACCACGGCCTGTTGCACGGCGACGCCCAGACGGTGACCGGCGAGACGATCTCCGAGGCCCTCGACCGCCTCGATCCGCCCTCCATTGCAGACCTCGACGTGGATTACCTCTACCCCGTTGACGCCCCGAAGAACGAGGAAGGGGCCATCCGCATCCTGACCGGCAACCTCGCCCCCGACGGCGCGGTGCTCAAGATTACCGGGGCCGATGACCTCCACTTTGAAGGAACGGCTCGCGTATTTGAAAGCGAGGAGGCCGCAACAGCCTACGTGCAGGAGGGCCACATCGCGTCCGGCGACGCCATCATCATCCGCAACGAGGGCCCGACGGGCGGCCCCGGCATGCGTGAAATGCTGGGCGTGACCGCCGCGCGGGACGGCCAGGGGCACGCCCAGGACGTCGCCCTCATTACCGACGGTCGGTTCTCCGGCGCCACGCGCGGCCTCTCCATCGGCCACGTCGCCCCCGAGGCGGCCGCCCGCGGCCCCATCGCGGCCCTCAAAGACGGCGATCGCATCATTATCGATGTCCCCGAGCGCCGCCTGGCCGTGGATCTCTCCTCGGACGAACTGGAGGCCCGCCTCGCCGACTGGACGCCCCCCGAGCCCCAGTACACAACGGGCGTTCTCGCAAAGTACGCGGCCCTCTTCGGCTCCGCCGCCAACGGCGCCGTGACCCACGTGCCTCGGGATACGTGATGCGTGAGAACGTGATGCGTGAGAACGTGATGCGTGAGAACGTGATGCGTGAGAACGTGATGCGTGAGAACGTGATGCGTGATGGATGGCCCCCCACGCAGTGAGAGGCGGCACGCTTCCTCGTCCATACCCCCCATACGCTCAGACGTAGAAGATGGCAGACCCGATTGAAGTATTCGACACCACCCTCCGCGACGGCACGCAGGGCGAACACGTCACCCTCTCGGCCCGCGACAAGGTGCGCATTGCCCAGGAGCTGGATGCCTTCGGGATCGACGTGATTGAGGGCGGCTGGCCCGGCTCAAACCCCAAGGACCAGGCGTTCTTCGACGAAGCTCAGGACGGGACGTGGCCGCACGCCTCCATCTGTGCATTCGGCTCGACCCGACACGCCTCCAACGCCCCGGCCCAAGATCCGAACCTGCAGGCCCTCATTGACGCCGAGACCTCCGTGGTCTCCATCTTCGGCAAATCGTGGACGCTGCACGTTGAGCAGGCCCTCGGCGTCTCCCGAGAAACAAACCTGGACCTCATTCGCTCGTCGGTGGCGTTTCTGCGAGCCCACGACAAGCGCGTGATCTACGACGCCGAGCACTTCTTCGACGGGTACGCCGACGACCCGGCATACGCCCTCCAGACCCTCCGTGCTGCCGCCGGCGCCGGGGCCGACACGCTCGTCCTCTGCGATACGAACGGCGGCTCCCTCCCGCATGACATTCACGACGTGACCGCGACCGTCCGCGACACGGTCGACGGCACGCTTGGCATCCACGCCCACAACGACGGCGGATGTGCCGTGGCCAACACCCTCGCTGCCGTCCGGGCCGGGGCCCGGCACGTGCAGGGCACCATCAACGGCCTCGGCGAGCGCTGCGGCAACGCCGACCTGTGCGCCGTCGTCCCCGACCTGCAGCTCAAAATGGGCTACGACTGCGTCGCCGACGACCAGCTGGCCGGGCTGGCGGACCTCTCCCGCTTTACGAACGAGGTCGCCAACCTCGACCCCGACGACGGCGCGCCGTACGTGGGGCGCAGCGCCTTCACGCACAAGGGCGGCATCCACGTCTCGGCCGTCATGAAGGAGCCCAGCACCTACGAGCACGTGGAGCCGGAATCAATCGGGAATCGGCGGCGCGCCCTCGTGTCCGACCTCTCGGGCCGCAGCAACATTCGATACAAGGCGGAAGAGCTGGGAATCGATCTCGACTCCGATTCGGCCGCCCGGACCGTCGAGCGAATCAAGGAGCTGGAGCACCTCGGCTATGAGTTTCAGGGCGCCGAGGCGTCCTTTGAGCTGCTGCTCCGCACCCTCCAGGGCGACGTGCCGGATTTTTTCACCCTCGAACGGATGCGCGTGTGGAGCGGCCAGGACGAGTCGGGCGACCAGACCGTGGAGGCTTCCCTTGCCCTCGCCGTACAGGACCAGCGCACGCTGGCCGTGGCGGAAGGCAACGGGCCGGTCGACGCCCTCTCCAATGCCCTCCAGGAGGGCCTTGGGGCGTTCTATCCCTGCCTGGACGCCGCCCGCCTGACCGACTACAAGGTGCGCGTGCTCACGCCCCAGGACGGCACCGCCGCCACGGTCCGCGTGCTCATCGAGCACAGCGACGGAACGGAGTCGTGGAACACCGTGGGCGTCTCTGCCAATATTCTCGACGCCAGCTGGCAGGCCCTGGCCGACGGCATGCGATCCTATCTTCTTCACGCGACGACGGAGACGGCGCCTCTCGCCTCGGCAAACGCGACCGTTGAAGCGGGAACGCCCGAAACGTGAAACGTAATGCGTGAGGCTGGTTACTTACACGGGTCACGCATCACGAGTCACGCATCACGCCCCAACAAAAAAGAGCACACAGGAGACGAAGTGCGCGAATACGTCTGCCGGAGCCTACACACTCGGCACCGGCTCCGTGGGCGCCTCGGGCACCGAGTCACCGGACGAGGCAATCAACGCGTCGTCACGGCGAGGGGAATCACTCTCTTGACGCGTCCGCACGGCCTTCTTCCACGCCTCGGTGAGGAGGGCGTAGTCTCGATCCTGCCACTCCGGCGGCACCCCCTCCACACACTTAAACCCGTAGGCCACCGGCGACAGGCTCGCCCGGGGCGCACTCGACATGCTCACGAGGTGCGACCGCCCCAGCCCCATTCGGAATTCACCGTGCAGCTGCCCCAGTATACAGTGCCGCCCACTGCTCAGGGAAAGGGTCTGCGGATCAACCCGCCGGTACCACCCGGGGTCTGCCTCATCGAGGTAGGACGCCCCTCGGGAAACGCGCTCCCGGGCGCGCTCTGCCGAGACCCGTTGCCGTCCGCGAGCCTTCCACCAATTTTGTACACGTTGTACCAGCGCCCACATAGCAAAGAAAAACAATAGGATTAAAGGACAGGTGCGGTACTTGGAGGCGCCCCCCGAGATCCGCGTCCGCGTGGAAGGAATGCGTTACTCTGACGCCTCACGCGCGCTTAGTGCCATATCGACCAGGGTCCTCCGCGCATCGTCCGGAGTGTGCAGGGGCGTCTCGAAGTCAATTCGGACGGATTTCGCGTCGTCTGCAGCGATGACCTCGAGCGTCACCCCCTCGGCATCGATGCCGGTCATGCGTGCCGATGTGGGCTGCGACACCTCGCCATACACTTGTGCAAACCGAAGGAGGTCATCGGCGTGCTCAGCGTTCATGTGGTCGCAGATGCGGTCCACATCGGCCTCGGAAAGAACATGATCGCGCTGCTCCATGATGTACGATTGGTTTTTTGTGTGGACTGGAGGATTCGTACGAGCGCGTGGTTGTGGAGTTGAGGCGTCGAAGTCATCTCGCTCCGTGCAAAACTCTTATGGAGCTCGGAAGCATTCTGCGGCGATGTGCGTGAAAAGGAAAGACGAATCCCTACACGAGATTGCCTGTCAGCCATGGATTACGAGGTCACGGATTTCCAGGACGAGGTTCTCAATGCGAGTGCAGACCAGCCGGTGCTCGTCGACTTTTGGGCGCCGTGGTGCGGTCCCTGTCGGCAGCTAAGCCCGGTTTTGGAATCGTTGGCCGAGACGGCCGACGACTGGTCGCTCGTGAAGGTCAATGTGGATGAGCATCAGGAGGCAGCCCAGTCCTACGGCGTGCGCGGCATTCCGGCCGTCAAGCTGTTTGTTGACGGTGAGGTTGAAGCCGAGTTTACTGGTGCAAAGCCGGAGCACACCGTTCGGAAATGGCTGGAGGAGCATCTGCCCAGTGAGGAAAAAAAGCACCTTGAAGAGGCCCGTACGGCCCTTGATGAAGGCAACCACGAAGAGGCCGAGCACCTGCTCTGGCCCGTTCTCGAAGAGAATCCGGATCACGACGAGGCCCAGGTGCTCATGGCCCGGGCCCTCGCCTTCAAGGACCCGACCCGGGCAGAGGCCCTGGCCGACGCCGCCGAGGTGGCCGATCCCACCCTTCGCCAGATCCGGGACGGGGTCCAGACAATTGCGCGGCTCCTCTCCCTCGCCGAGGATCCCTCCTCCCTCCCCGACGACGACGGGCGCGCGTCGTACCTCGACGGCATCGAAGCCCTCGCCGATCAGGACTTCGACGCGGCCCTGGACCGTTTCATTGATGTCGTGCGGACCAATCGCGACTACGACGACGACGGGGCTCGGAAGGCCTGCATCTCCCTCTTCACGCTTCTGGGCGAAGAGCACCCGGCGACGCAGGCGCACCGCCGCACATTCAACATGGCCCTCTATTAAGTACACCGTAAACTTTGTTTTTACAGGCATGAGCGAACTCAAAATCCCGGAAATCCAGCACGTCATTTCGAGCAACGTCGAGAAATCTCCCTGACGAAGCCGCCTGCTTCAAAGAGGCTTCTCGACTTCGCTCGAAGCGACCTGCCTTAGGGATTTTGAGTTCGCTTCGATGGCCAAAGAATTTATTTGCCAAAGTACTCAGTACACGGGAGAGGATCGGGGGGCATTTGATCGGCTTGCCGAGACAGGAAGGATCGTCGCGAGGCGCGCCTCGCGACATTTTCGTTCCGATC
>JAWOAQ010000111.1:0-15604 GCA_046498495.1 Salinibacter sp.
GTGTTGGTGAGAGTGACATCCGTTGTGAAGAGTGTGATGGTAATATCCCGGAAACAGCGGGCGGCGCAGGAGTGATAACAGCTGGCTTCTATTTTAAAGTCCCGGGAGCCATCGTCGGCGTGCGCCCAGCCCCGGCGGGGGGATGGATCCCGGCGCGGCGGCCCCTGACGGAGCCTTGGCCGGGATGACGAGTGCCGGGGGCCGGACGGAGCCGGCAGTATCGTGAGGGAAGGGGCATGCCTACTACGAATACACCTACACGTCATCCCGGACGGAGCGAAGCGGAGATCCGGGATCTATCCGGCAATTGAAAAGGGCAAGCGGGTTCCCAACGTCCGAAACGCATCGGCAGTGCGCCGGCGCGCCCGCTCGATTCAATCGGTGGGATGGATCCCGGCTCGGCGGTCGGTCCGTGGTCCCTCCCTTGGCCGGGATGACGGGTGCTGGGGGCCGATCGGGACCGGCAATGTCGTGAGGGACAAGGCAAGCCCATTCCGAATATACCTATACGTCATCCCGGACGGAGCGACGCGGAGATCCGGGATCTATCACGCGGTCAAGGGAGGCACGGCACATTTTGCGACATCTCCCATCGACAACTATTTTCAGTGTAACCCAGGCCCGGGTGGCTGGGATGGATCCCGGCGCAGCGGCCCCTGGCGGAGCCTTGGCCGGGAGGACACGTGTCGGGGGACAACCGGAGCTGGCAGGGTCGGACAGAGGGGGCAGCGTATTTCGAGCCTCCCTGCGCGCCTTCCCGGATGCAATGCGCCTACGAACGGAGACCCGGAATCCCTCTGACGGTCCAGACGGGCAGAACGTCCCTTCGGTCGAACACGCTGGGGATCACGGCATCCGTCGCCTCTCTACCCCGGTGCCGTGCCTTCGGGATTTGGAGCGCCCGTCGCCCCAGAGACGTACGTTGACCACGCACGCCGATCGGCGTCCTGAATCTTTGCCCGCCGCACTCCATTGGCCTCCCTGGTGATTCGTGTCTTGCCCTCAACAATCAGGCCCGGCCCAATGACGGTCTACTTCAACGGCGACTTCATGACAAAAGACGAGGTGTCCATCTCACCCGACGACCGTGGCTTTTTGTTCGGCGACGGGGTCTACGAGGTGGTGCGGGCCGCCGACGGGGCCTTCTTTCGTCTCGACGACCACCGCGAGCGGCTGCGGCGGAGCCTGTCGGAGATTCGCCTACTCGACGATGTGGATCCCGACGCCGTGTGGACCGCCGTGCAAGCCCTTCTCCCGCGCAACGACCTCACGTCTGGCGACGCAAAGGTGTACCTGCAGATCACCCGCGGTGCGGCCCCCCGGAAGCACGCCTTCCCCGACCCGTCCGTCGAGCCCACCGTCTACGCCCGGGCCGAGGCGATCGATCTGCCGACGGAAAAGTGGGAGCAGGGCGTAACGGTCATCCTGCGGCCCGACCGGCGCTGGGCCCGCTGCGACATCAAGTCGCTCAACTACCTGCCCAACGTGCTCGCCAACCAGGCCGCGATGGAGGCCGACGCCTACGAGGCCCTTCTGACGCGCGAGGGGTTTGTGACCGAGGGCACCCACTCCAGCATGGCCGCCGTGGTCGACGGCACCGTCGTCACCCGTCCCCTTACCCACCATGTCCTGCCAAGCATCACGCGGCGCGTGCTCCTGGACCTGTGCGCCGAGCAGGGCATCCCCACGACGGAGCGCCCGGTTGCCGTCGATGAGCTGACCGAGGCCGACGAGCTGATCCTGTTGGGCACCACCACGGGCATCATGCCCATCGTGCAGGTGGAGGACCGGGCGGTGGGCGACGGCACGCCGGGGCCTGTCGTCCGCGCGCTGCAGGCAGCCTTTCGGGCACTGACCCCCTAATCAGATCCTACGCCCGCGTCCCCGCGGGCACCTCTACGGTCAGGCCGTCGTAGGCGAGTTGCATGCCCTCGGGGAGGGCGGCGTTGGCCTCGGCGTGGCGCACGTTGTGGGTCATGTGCACAAAGTAGGTTTGTCGTGCACCGATGCGACGGGCCACCGCCACGGCCTCGTCGAACGAGAAGTGGGTGCGGTGCGGCTCAGGGCGCAGGGCATCGAGCACGAGCACGTCGATCCCCTCCAGCGCGTCGTAGCTCGGCTCCGGGATCCGGCTCACGTCCGTGAGGTAAGCAAAGCGCCCCACGCGGTAGCCGTAGACGGGCGTGCCCCCGTGATCCAGCAGTACCGGGTCCACGGGAAGCGTGCCGCCGTCGTCGGTGTATCGATTGGGCACGGTGAACGGCCCCTCCACCGTCTCCATCCGGAGGGTGGCCGCACCCGGATACGGCTGGGCCCCAAAGACATAGTCGTAGTTGCGGCGCAGAATGGGGGCCGTGTCTGGGTGCGCATAGCACGGCATCGCCGTCGGATTGTCGAAGAAAAAGGGGCGCAGGTCGTCAAGGCCCGCCACGTGGTCGAAGTGGTGGTGGGTATAGCAGACGGCGTCGACGCGGTCGATGTCCTCGCGGAGCGCCTGCTGCCGGAAGTCCGGCCCCGTGTCAATGAGCAGGCCCATCGGGCCGGCACGGACGTAGCATGCGCAGCGGGTGCGGGCATCGCGGGGGTCGTCGGACGTGCACACCGCGCAGTCGCAGCCCAGGACGGGCACGCCGGTGGAGGTGCCCGTCCCCAACATCGTCACGGTAAGCGAGGGGGTATGGGCGTGACGCCCGGGGCGAGCGCCGGCCGCAACGTCGGCGGCCGTGGGACGAGAGCGGCCCTCGGGGGCGTTATTCGTCGACATGCAGCGCCTCCTCCGACGAGGCATCGGCCACGGCCCAGGCGTCTTCGAGGGCCGTGCGCACCGCCGGCTTTAGGTAGATGGTATCGAGCGGGGCCTCCCGGAGGGCCTCGGCAAACACGACGAGCTGGGTTTCTGGGAGGTGGTTTTTGTTCAGCATGATGATTTCCTGCTCCCCGACGACGCAGCGGCCGCCGCGGAAGTTGCCCTTTTCGGCGCGCACCTCCAGGCCCAGGCGCTCGGCCACGTCTTCCAGCTCGTCGATGACGGCAGAGGTATCCATCGTGCGGTGCGTGCGTCTCGACAATTGTGCGGAACGAGCGCGGCGGGGCTAGGAGGTCGCCAGCGTTTCGCCGGAGTGTGCATCGGCCACCTCGAACGAGAGGGGCGGTACCTGATCGTCGGCCTCCAGATGCACCCGCACGAGGTGGTCCATGAACCAGCGCGTGGGGTAGGCGGGCACCGGGCGGCGCAGGAACGCGGCGGTGAACGGGTGCACCCGCACCGTGACGGCCCGGTGCTGCCCCCGGTGATCGGTGATCCACTGCTCCAGGCGATCGACGAAGGCGTCGGGCGACGGGGCGGCCTCGGCCGTGTCGGCCGGCGCCCCCGCCACCTCGCCGTCGCCGGTGGGGGCGGGAGCGGCCTGCGCCTGCTCGTCGCGCGTCTCGGCCTCCTCGCGGTAGCGGCGGGCCTCCTCACGAGCCTCCCGGACCTCGTCCTCCAGCGTCTGAATCTTGTCCCGCAGGCGCTCGACCTCCTCGCCGTCCTGCTCCTCATTTGCCTCCCGGAGGCGCTTCATTTCGCGCTCGCGCACCTCCACCTTTTTCTGCAGGCTCTGAATGCGGCGCTCGGCCCGGCGCAGCGCCTCGGCATTCTCGTCCTCCCCGTCGGAGGACGAGGCGCCGTTGGACGACGAAAACGTGGTGGTAATACTGGGCCGCAGCCGCTGGCGCGTAATCTCAACCAGCCCGAAGTCGCTCATGGGAAGCACCTTCGTCACCGCCCGGTCTTCGCTAAAGCCCTCCTTCAGTTCGTCGTAGACCTTCTTTCGATTCTTCTCGCCGCGCAGGTCGATGAAGTCGACCACAATGATGCCGCCGAGGTCGCGCAGCCGAATTTGCCGGGCGATCACGCGGGCCGCCTCCAGGTTCACGTCGAGCGAGTTCTGGGACTGGGATTTGCCCTTCCCGGAGCGGCCCGAGTTCACGTCAATGACGTGCATTGCTTCGGTCTGCTCGATAAAGAGATAGCCGCCGGAGGGCAGTTCCACACGGTCCTTAAAGGCACGGTCGGCCCCCTGCTGAATGCTGGCGGCCTCAAACACCGGGTCGCTGCCCGTATGCAGGTCGACGCGATCGACCATCTTCGGCGCCACGGCCCGCACGTAGCTGCGGATGCTGTGATAGAGCGATTCGTGGTCAACGAGGATGCGGTCGTATTCCTCCGAGAACTGGTCCCGGATGATGGAGGATGCCATGTCCACATCCTCGTGCACCAGGGCGGGCGGGTCGGGCTGTTCCTGCAGGCGGTTCTCCACGCGGCGCCACCGCTCCATCAGCAGCTTCAGATCCTTATCGAGCGACTTGGCGTCGCGGTCCTCGGCCACGGTGCGCACGATCACGCCGTAGTTGTCGGGCACCAGGCTGCCGGCAAGCGCCTTGAGGCGGCGACGTTCCTTTTCGTCGGTGATTTTGCGGGAGACCGCCACGTAGTTTTGCAGAGGCACCAGCACCAGAAAGCGCCCGGCCAGGGACAGATCGGTCGAGATGCGGCTGCCCTTGTTCGAGATCGGCTCCTTCGTGATCTGGACGAGGATCTCCTGGCCACGATTCAGGATGTCCGACGGGCGTTTGTCCCAGTCTTTCTCGCCCGGCGGAACGTTAATCTTTTGGACCTTCGGCGCACCAAGGTCCAGGTATTTGAGCAGATAGGGCAGGTTGTCGGAGAGATCCGAGAAGTGCAAAAAGGCGTCCTGCTCCTGGCCAATGTCCACGAAGGCGGCCTGGATGCTCGGCATCACCTTGCGGATGCGGCCAAGGTACAGGTTGCCAATCGTGCGCTTGTTCTCAGCGTTCTCGATATAGAGCTCCGCGAGCTTGCCATCCTCAACGATGGCAATGCGGGTTTGGCTTTCGCCAACGTTGACGACAATTTCTTTGGACATAGGGGGAGGGTACACGCCTACGCGGGCATCGGGGCGCGCGACCGGCGTCGGCCGCGGCAGAGCCACATGGGTCCCTCAGAGAAATAGAGGATGACCTCCAGGAAAACCCACTGCGGAGCGCCGCGTCCCGGTCTGGGACGGCGCAAAGGTGCGGACTCGGCCGGACTGCTGCGCCGCCGTGCGGCGCACCGACCGACGTTCGGCACCGGGCCCAACGTCGCGGGGGCGTGCGGTGAACTCATGAACATAGGTGCGAATGAGAGGCCGTCACGAGACGACCGGCAGGGACCCGCCAAGCGACGATGCCTGGTACCGTGTACCGTGTCAGGGCGGCGAAGGTAGCTGCGGTGAACCGTGCGCGCCTCCGTCCCCAAACCCGTGTCGTCGTCTCGGGACACCGCACCGCACTGTCGCGGGCGGTTGGAGGCATCGTCGCACGGAACCGTGCTTGGCCGCGCGAGGCTCATCGCCGGGTCCATGGGCACGAGCCGTGAAGCTCGTGCAATACATGTCGGCGTGTATATCGGCGACCTCCCAAAAATGATCCTGGGTGCAACGCCCCGGCCCCAGGGGCCGCGCTCCGCAGATGGCTTAGAACAAAATTCGCTGGGGCGGTCTCGTTTGTTTTGTATTCTGCGAATGCCATGGCAAATGGAGGCTTGGGCGGTTCGCGTGCCCGCTTCCGCGGCCGAATCGGCCTGTGAAACCCATCTCCACACAAGACTTTAGGGAGACGACACGAGCGTGCGTTCGACCTGCACGTCGCGCAGCCCTCCTTAGGCCCGGCTGGCGGGCCGCGCTCCCTGCTCACGGCGGAGGCCCTCTCGTCCGCCTGCAGGCGACTGCGCCCAGGCCTCCTCCTCACTCATTTCTCCTCATTCAACGACCCGACCATCATGGCTGATCAAGACGTACGCGAGCTGACTTCCGACGACCCCCCAATCAAAGCCCGCGGCCTTGAAGGGGTCGTGGCCCTTGAGTCGTCCCTTTCGTTTATCGACGGCCAAACGGGAGAATTAATCTACCGGGGCTACGACATTCATGATCTCGCCAGGGGCGCCTCCTTTGAGGAGGTCGTGTACCTGCTGGCCAACGGCTCCTTGCCGACCGAGGACGAACTGGCGTCCCTGCGCCAGGACCTCCGCAGCGAGCGCGCCCTTCCGGCCCCGGTGCTTGACCTCCTCCGAAATACCCCCGACGACGCCCACCCCATGGCGGTGCTCCGCACGGCCGTCTCCGCCCTGGGCTTCCACGACGACGAGGCCGACGTAATGGAGGAGGACGCCAACCGCCGGAAAGCCGTTCGCATTCTCGCCCAGATCCCGACGATCATCGCGTCCTTCGACCGGGTGCGAAAGGGACTCGATCCCGTTGAGCCGCTTGAGGAGGGGTCGATGGCCCGCAACTTCCTCTACATGCTGAACGGCGAGGAGCCCGGCGAGGCCGCCGAGCGCATCTTCGATGTCTGCCTCGTTCTCCACGCCGACCACGGCCTGAACGCCTCTACGTTTACGGGCCGCGTCATCGGATCCACACTGTCCGACATGTACTCGGCCGTCTCCGGGGCCATCGGCGCCCTGAAGGGCCCGCTCCACGGCGGCGCCAACCGCGAGGTCATGCGCATGCTCCTGGAGATCGACGAGCAGGGCGCCGACCCCGCCGAGTATGTGAAAGACAAACTGTCCAAGGGGGAGCGCGTCATGGGCTTCGGCCATCGGGTCTACAAGACGATGGACCCCCGGGCCGCCATTCTCCGCGATATGGTGGAGGACCTCAGTGAGGAGGCCGGTGAGATGAAGTGGTACGAGTACAGCATGGCCATCCTGGAAACGATGAAGGACGAGAAGGACATCGACCCCAACGTCGACTTCTTCAGCGCCTCGACCTACTACCAGCTGGGCCTGGACCCCGACCTTTTCACCCCCATCTTTGCGCTGAGCCGCACGGCGGGCTGGACCTCCCACCTGCTGGAGCAGTGGGACGACAACCGCCTGATCCGGCCGCGCGCCCAGTACGTGGGGGCCAAGGATCAGACCTTCGTGCCGCTCGCGGACCGATAATCCGGCGGGAGGACCCGGCGCGTGCCCCCATGAAACCGGAAACTTCTCTCCTCTCGCCACATACCGGACACACGTCGCTGACGGATAGGGCCGGAGCGGACTTGGGACCGCTTCGCGCCCGCCGCAGCCCCCCGTTTCGCGTCCATAACGCTCTACCATCATGGCCGTCGACACCAAAGAGCGCTCCGCCGTCTCCACATCGGCGGAAGCGACTGCCGAACAAGACAGCCGCTTCCAGCGCTACCGGATCCGCACCGGGATGTTTGCCTGGCTCCTGCACCGCCTCACCGGGGTTGGGCTGGTGGTGTACCTCATCATTCATATCTGGGGCTTGAAGTCACTGACGGACCCGGAAACGTTCAATGCCCTCATCGCCAAGTACCACAGCCCCATCTTTAAGGTGGGCGAGTTTGCTCTCTTGGTGGCCGTGGCCTACCACGCGATGAACGGACTGCGCATTGTGCTTATCGACTTCCTTGGGTGGAGCCCGAAGCAGAAAAAGCTGTTCTGGACGCTCGGGGCCGTGACGGCCGTGATCATCTTGGTGGGCGGATGGCCCTCCATCTACTCGCTTGGGGAATGGATTCTGGGACCGGGCTCAATGCCGAGTCTCTTCCTCTGACCCCGCGGTCGCTTCGCGCGTCTCCGTTCCTTCACCTTGGCCCAACGCTCTCATGGCTGCCTCAAAGTCGAACGCCCTGAACTGGTTTCTGCACCGCATCACGGGCACCTTTTTGATCTTCATGCTGATCACCCACTTCTGGGTGCAGCACTACGACCACCAGGCCGCCTCGGTCACCCACGAGGTGGTTACCGAAAAGGGAACCATGCCGGACTACCCCGAGGAGGCCAAGGAGGGCGTACGGGCCCGCTACGGCGAGGACGCGGAGGTCACGCCCTACCAGGTGGTGATGCAGCGGCTCGCCGACCCCGTGTACGCGGTGCTCTGGAAAGGATTCAACATCTTGTTCCTGGTGGTGGCGCTCCACCACGGCTTTTACGGCCTCAACAACGTACTCACCGACTACATCCGGGACCCGATGGGCCGACTGGTGGCGAAATCCCTCTCCTGGACGATCGCCCTTGGCCTGCTCATCATCGGGATGTATTCGGTGATTACGGCTGGATGGTGAGGAATTGCGTATTTCGTATTTCGTATCTGAGGGAAATACAAAAGCCCCGACGCGCAATACGGCAATACGCACAACGCAATACGCAACACGAAACACGACCGCTATGACTTTTGAGCACGATGTCGTTGTCGTTGGCGCCGGGGGGTCGGGCCTCATGGCCGCGCTGTATGCCCGCGAAGGGGGGGCCGACGTAGGGGTTGTCTCCAAGCTCCACCCGCTTCGGTCGCACACCGGGGCGGCGCAGGGCGGCATCGCCGCGGCCCTGGGCAACGAGGAGGAAGACCACTGGCTCTGGCACGCCTTCGACACGGTGAAGGGCAGCGACTATGTCGGGGACCAGGACGCCATCGAGGCGCTCTGCAAGGACGCCCCCCGCACGATCGTGGAGCTCGAACACTACGGCGTGCCCTTTAGCCGCAACGAGGAGGGCAAGATCTCCCAGCGCCGCTTTGGGGGGCACACGCGCAACTTCGGCGAGGCCCCCGTCAAGCGCTCCTGCCACGCCGCCGACCGCACCGGGCACACCATTCTACACACCCTCTACGACCAGTGCACGAAGCAGGGCGTTCGCTTCTACGATGAGTTCCAGGTCCTGGACCTCATTATGCAGGATGGGGAGTGTGCCGGCGTGGTGGCCTACGAAATCCTGACCGGCGAAATCCACACCTTCCACGCCAAGCAGGTCTGCTTTGCAACCGGTGGGTATGGGCGCGCCTTCGAGACGACCTCAAACGCCCACGCGAGCACCGGCGACGGCATGGGCATCATGCTGCGCAACGGCCTTCCGCTGGAGGACATGGAGTTTGTGCAGTTTCACCCAACGGGGCTCTACAAGCTCGGCATCCTCATCACGGAGGGGGCCCGCGGGGAGGGCGGCATCCTGCGCAACTCGGAAGGAGAGCGCTTCATGGAGCGCTACGCGCCGACGGTGAAGGACCTCGCCCCGCGCGACATGGTGAGTCAGTGCATCTACAAGGAGATCCGGGAGGGCCGCGGCATCCAGGGCAACAACTATGTGCACCTCGACCTGACGCACCTCGACGAACAGATCCTCGACCAGAAGCTGCCGGAGATTTCGGAGTTTTCCCGCACCTACATGGCCGTCAACCCGAAGGAGGAGCCGATCCCGGTGGTGCCAACGTGCCACTACGCGATGGGCGGCATTCCCACCGACGAGAATGGGCACGTCGAGAGGGCTGAGCGTGGCACCTCGGTGCCGGGCCTCTACGCCGTTGGCGAGTGCGCCTGCGTGAGCATCCACGGGGCCAATCGGCTGGGCACCAACGCCCTGCTGGAGCTGGTGGTGTTCGGCCGCCGGGCCGGCATGCAGATGGCCAAGGAGGTGAAGCAGGGGAAGGACTTCACGCCACTGCCCGAAGACCCGGAGAAGGAGACGCGCGAGATGCTCGACGACCTGCTCTCCAACACGCGCGACGAGGGCGAACCCACCGTAAAGGTGCGTACCGAGCTGCAGGAGACAATGATGGAAAACGTCAGTGTCTTCCGCAACGAGGATACGCTTGCCACCGCGCTCGACCGCATTGACGAGTACCGGGCGCGTGCACAGAACGTCGTCGTGGACGACAAGGGCACGCGCTTTAACACCGACCTGATGGACGCGGTGGAGATTGGGTACATGGTCGACTATGCCGAAGCGATCGCGGCCGGCGCCCGCCACCGTACGGAGAGTCGCGGAGCGCACTCTCGAGAAGACCACGAGGAGCGCGACGACGAGAACTGGCTGAAGCACACGCTCTTTCGCAGTGAGTGCGACGGCACCTACGAGTTTGACGACAAGGACGTCGTCATCACTCGCTTCGAGCCAAAGGAACGCAGCTACTAAGGACGAGAATCGAGGATTGTGTGGGGGGAAACGAACGCGTGTCGATTCTCTATCCTCGATTCTCTATTCTACGCTTGGGACGAGCACCACGTTCTAATTCAGCATTGACGATCGGAGTCGCACATGGATCTTACCGTTGAAATCAAACGCTACAACCCCGACGAGGACGACGAGCCGCACTGGGAATCGTACGAGGTGCCGGCCGAGCCGCTCGACAGTGCCCTTTCCCTGCTGCTGCATGTAAAGTGGCACGAGGACGGCACCCTGTCCTTCCGGAAAAGCTGCGCGCACGGCATCTGCGGGTCCGACGCCATGCAAATCAATGGCGAAAACAAGCTCGCCTGCTCTGTTCTCGTGCAGGACCTGGTGGGCGAAGATGCGGACGATGGCGCCACCATCACGTTTGCCCCTCTGCCGTCGGCTCCTGTCATCAAGGACCTCATCATCGATCAGAGCCGCTTCTTCGAGAAGTATCGCGACGTGAAGCCGTGGCTTATCACCGACGGCCCCGCGCCGGAGCGCGAGCGCGAGCAGAGCCCGGAGGAGCATGCGATGATCGAGGATGCAACCAAGTGTATCATGTGTGGGGCCTGCACGCACGCCTGCCCCTCCACCTGGGCCGACCCCGACTACCTCGGCCCTGCCGCCATGCTGAAGGCCTATCGCTACACCTTCGACACGCGGGACGACGGAGCCGAGGAGCGCCTCGACGTGGTCGACTCGCCGGACGGCCTTTGGAAGTGCTACACCATCTTCAACTGCAACGAGGCCTGCCCCAAGGACATCGACATTACCCGCTGGCTTTCGGCCCTTAAGCGCCGGGCGGCCACCTCGCAGGCGTCGACGAATGCCTAATTGCCCGCGCCGCGTTCTTCAGCCAACGCCCTGCCCCGTTGATCGGTGCAGGGCGTTTTTTATGTTGGCAGAATCGATCCCGTCGGAGGCTACAGCGGGAGGTTCCCGTGCTTCTTGCGCGGGTTGTTCACCACCTTGTCCTCCAGCATGTCGAAGCCACGAATGAGCCGCTCGCGTGTCTCGCTCGGCCGGATGACATCGTCGACGTAGCCGTACTCGGCCGCCACGTAGGGCGTCGCAAACGTGTCGCGGTATTGCGCGGTGAACTCCTGTTTCGCGGCCTCCGGATCGTCTGCCGCCTCCAGTTCCCTTCGATAAATGATCTCGACAGCGCTCTTCGGCCCCATCACGGCCACCTCGGCGGTGGGCCACGCAAAGTTGAGGTCGCCGCCGATGTGCTTCGAGTTCATCACGTCGTAGGCGCCGCCGTACGCCTTTCGCGTGATGACGGTGACGCGCGGGACGGTCGCCTCGCAGAAGGCGTAGAGCAGCTTCGCCCCGTGCTTGATGACGCCGTTCCACTCCTGATCGGTCCCGGGCAGGAAGCCGGGGACGTCCTCGAACACCAGCAATGGGATGTTGAACGCGTCGCAGAACCGCACGAACCGCGCGCCCTTGATCGACGAGTCGATGTCGAGCACACCGGCCAGCACGGCGGGCTGGTTTGCCACGATGCCCACGGGCCGCCCCCCCATCCGCGAGAAGCCGGTGAGGATGTTCTCCCCGAAATCGGGCTGGATCTCAAAGAAGTCCCCCGCATCGGCGATCTCTTCGATCACGTTCCGCATGTCGTAGGGCTTGTTCGGCTCATCGGGCACCAGCGTGTCGAGCCGATCGGGGTCCAGATTGCTTTCCACGTCCTCGCGCGGGGTCGTGGGCGGATCTTCCTCGCAGTTCTGGGGGAGGTAGCGCATCAGCTCGCGGATGCGATGCAGGCAATCCACGTCGTTCGCGCAGGTGACGTGGCTCACCCCGCTCTTGGTGGCGTGGGTGCGCGCGCCCCCCAGCTCCTCCGCCGTCACATCTTCCTGCGTGACCGTCTTCACCACGTTCGGCCCCGTCACGAACATGTAGCTGGAGTCCTCCACCATGAACGTGAAGTCGGTAATGGCCGGGCTGTAGACGGCGCCCCCGGCGCACGGCCCCATGATCGCCGAGATCTGCGGAATGACGCCCGACGCGTCGGTGTTGAGCTTAAAGATGTCGGCGTAGCCGCCGAGGCTCTTCACCCCCTCCTGGATGCGCGCCCCGCCGGAGTCATTGAGGCCGATGACGGGCGCCCCGTTTTCCAGCGCCTTCTCCATCACATTCACGATCTTGTCGGCGTGGGCCCGGCCCAGCGAGCCACCGTAGACCGTAAAGTCCTGGCTGAAGACGTAGACGAGGCGGCCGTGGATGGTGCCGTACCCGGTGACGACGCCGTCGCCGTACGGGCGATTCTCGTCGAGCCCGAAGTCGGTTTCCTGGTGCCGTACAAAGGTGCCAAGCTCCTCAAACGACCCGTCGTCGAGTAGAATGTCGAGCCGCTCGCGGGCCGTGAGCTTGTCCTTCTCGTGCTGGCGTTCAATGCGCTCCCCCCCGCCTCCCATTGCGGCCTCGTCGCGGCGGCGCTCCAAATCCTCGTACAGCGCAGCGTGAGAGGAGTCATTGGGCGCCAGGTCGTCAGAACTGCTCATAGAGATGGAGGTCGTGACTGAGAGCACGAACGAAAACGCCCCGCCGCCCGAAAGGTAGGGCGCAGGCGGACCTCCGTCAACGCCGCGCAGTCGCCCCCCAACGAAAAGGACGCTGCCCCCGCCGCCTCGAAGACACAGGCACGCTCGTGGCCTTGCGTCAACGCGAGTGCAGTGCCGGGAGAAACTGGACGAGAAAAAGGGCGAGGCTCGCACACAGGAGGTCCGCCTCGCTGTGGACATCCGCCATCGTCGAGCCGCTGGTCCGACCGAAGATGGGAACCGAGCGTACCAAAACATCAGCCCCGGACCCTTACTTGGCCGCAGGTGCGGCGGCAGATCTGTAGCAGGTTCGTTCCAACTCAGGACTGGATCCTAACCCGTCAGTTCGTTTCTTATCGTAAGCGGTTCCATTTCAGCTTTCTTGTCTTTCTTTTTCGCAATCAACCAGTTCTTTCTCATGGACACGACGCGTCATCCTTCTATTTTCTCCCAAGCGTCCAGGGGGATTTCTCTTTTGGGGATAGGGCTTCTGGCCTTTGCTTTCGTCCTCGTCGGCTGCGACAGCAACGACAGCGACATGGACGACCCCGTGCAGTCGCCGACCCTCGCGGAGGTGGTGTCCACAACCGACGACCTGAGTACGCTGGGGGCGGCCCTGGACGCGGCCGACCGCACCGAAACCCTGGACAATGAAGACGCGACCTTTACCGTCTTCGCCCCGTCCAACAGTGCCTTTCAGTTGTACAACGTTGACCTTCTGGTGGACGCCCCCGACCTGCTGGGCGACGTCATTGACTACCACGTCGTCCAGGGCGCCGCCGTGACCGCCGACGACCTGTCGGACGGTGACACCTTCACGACCGTGCAGGGCGACGAAATCGAAGTCTCCATCGACGGGGACGGCAACGTCTTTGTAGAGGGTGCGCCGGTAACGACCACCGACGTGGACGCGCGGAACGGCATCGCCCACGTGACCGGTGATGTGCTACTGACCAACCGGACCGCCGCCGAGCGGCTGCAGGTCACCGCCGCCACGGAGCAGCTGTACCAGGCGATTTCGGACGCCGAGCTGGCAGATGCCTTCTCCGATCCCGACAACACGTGGACCACGTTCGCCCCGAACAACGAGTCGTTCGAGAACGTCGACCTCAGCGGCTTTAGCGACGACGAGATACAGCAGATCCTCCAATACCACGTTCTCGACGGCGTGACCAGCTCGGAGGACCTCGTGCAGCTCCTCAGCGACAACAACGGCGAGGTGAATGTCCAAACCCTGCAGGGGGAAGAGGTCACCGTTACGGAGGAGGACGACGGCTCGATTGTCTTTAACGACGGTGCGGCCACCCTCAACCTCGACCGCGTCGATCAGCGCGCCAGCAACGGGATCATCCACCAGATCGACGGCCTGCTGATTCCGCCGAGCTTCAACCAGAGCGTCAGCTACGACCTGGCCGCGCAGTCCAACGATGGCGCACTCTCCGACGGCGTGGAGGGAACGGTCACGTTCTGGGAGGCCGGGCCCGATCAGACCGTCGTAACGCTGGAGCTGGCGGAGGGCGCGACGGGCGCCGATGTGGCCCACCCGGCCCACATCCACCAGAACAGCGCCTCGGACGGGGGTGATATTGAATTCTACCTGACTCCGATCGACGGGAGTGGAGGGGGCGGCACCAGTGCCCGCGTAGTGGATGTCCCGTTCGAACAACTCGCCAATTTCGACGGCTACGTGAACATTCACGAGAGCGTGGACAACCTGGGCACCATCGTCTCCCAGGGCAACATCGGGGCGAACGCGCAGGGGACCCTTGCGGCCGGCCTTGACCTGGTCGACAATCAGCGGTCCGAGACGTATGACCTCGCGGCCAACGCAAATGACGGAAGTGTTGCTCCAGACGGCATTCCAGGCAGCGTGCAGTTCTTAGAGCTGACCAGCGACCTCACGTTCGTACAGGTGTCGCTGGACACGGGCAACGGAGCGACGGGCGCCAGCGTCTCGCATCCGGCCCACATCCACAACGGAAGCGCCGGGAGTGGTGGAGGCATCGAATACTACCTCAGCCCGATCGACGGATCGGACGCCGACGCCCGGAGCGGAAAGCTCGTCGGGGAGTCCTACGATACCCTCGTCGGGTTCGACGGGTACGTGAACGTCCACGAGAGCGTCGCCAACCTTGGCACCGTGGTGTCGCAGGGCAACGTGGGCGCCAACAACTAACCCGGAGATCGGCGCAATCCCCGGCGGCTTCTCCTTCAGCACAGCAATGCCCCGCCTCGTCCCAACGGACGGGGCGGGGCGTTTCTGTAGGGGCCAGCATCGGGGTCCAGGGGTTGAAAAAATACCCAACCAGTCCCCTCCGCCTTCAGGCCCTCAACACCCTGCTCAGCATGGGCCGCGAGAAACGGATCGAACGCCCCATCTTCCCCCGGCTCGGAGCTCGCCCCAGGTGGAAAAAGAAGCGCAGCGGCGCATCTCACGCTACTTCCCGGACCGACACCCGTCTCTCCAACAAAAAGGCCCGGCGGGCTCTTTTTCGCTGGACGCTGTGGCACGATCCTGCAAGAAGCAAGAGCGCATGATCCGACGCTCCCCCGAGCGTCCTGGTGTTGTGTCAAACCTCAATGTTGTGTTTGTCATCCCGGCCAAGCCCCGAGGGCTTTCGGGGCGCCGAGCCGGGATCGATCCAGCCAACTCAATGGGGCTCGACTGAGGAAGAATGGCCCTGTGGGGGGCAGAGCGGAACCCGGAGTGCTCTCTTCTACCGCTGTATAGATCCCGGATCTCCGCTCGCACGCTCGCTCCGCCCGGGATGACAGGGTGCGATTTTTCTGTGCAAGAATCACGGTTGACACGGCAGTAGTACTGGGTCAACGGTCATTACGTGGGTGTGAGCGAACTCAAAATCCCAAAATACCAGCACGTCATTTCGAGCAGCGTCGAAACATGAGCGTAGCGACTGACGAAGTAAATCTCCCTGGCGAAGCCGCCTGCTTCTGGGAGGCTTCTCGACTGTGCTGGGAGCGAAGCGACCGAATAGTCAACGGGCTGCGCTCGAAGCGACCTGCCCTGGGATTTTGAGTTCGCTTCCTCACCATAAGAATGAAGGCGGAC
>JAWOAQ010000035.1:0-2892 GCA_046498495.1 Salinibacter sp.
GCCGCGGTGGAGAGTGCCGAAAGCGGTCGGCGCGTACGGGTCTGGAACGAGACGTAGGCACTCCTGCGCCGTGAGAGTTGGGCGGCAATGCCGACGTTCACGGCGCCCCACCCGGCCGACATGGCCCCGAAGTTCCAGCGTGCAGCCGTTGGGCCGGACCGGGAGGAGCCACCAACCAGAGCAAGGCCGCCCAACACGTTCGCTCCGCCCCACGCGGCCACCCGCCACAGGTGGGTCCGCTGGGCCGAGTGCAGATCCGCCGAGAGCTTCTGCACGGCATCCGAGGATTGCGCGAAGGCGAGGTCCGGTTCCGCGAGGAGGCCCGATGTCAGCAGAAGGAGAAGCGCAAAGACAACCGACGAGCGCATGAGAGGGGCACTGTGAGTAAACAAACTACCCGATGGCGAGCATGCGCTCTACGGCCTCAAGGGCCCGGACGCGCACCTCCTCCTCCACCTCGATCCGGTACTGGTTGGTTGCCAGATTGCGACGCGTGTCCTGCAGCGTAATTTGGTTCATATGGGGGCAGCGCTGCCAGCACATCCGGAGCAGGTTCTTGTCGGGATTCTCGCCCATGATGTTGTCGCCCATCGAGCACTCCGTGAGCAGAAGGTAGCTCTCGGCGTTCGTCTTCTCGACATAGTCAATCATCGAGGAGGTGCTTCCTGAGTGATCGGCTTCCTCCACGACCTCCGGGCTGCACTCGGGGTGTGCGAGCACGACCGTGTCGGGATGCTCCTGCCGGGCCTGCCGGATGTCTTCTACCTGAAACATTTCGTGGACCACGCAGCGGCCCTCCCACCCGATCAGGTCGGCCTCGGGCTCGGCGGGGGCCCCGTCGCCCCCGGCCGGAGCGCCCGAGTCGGTCCCCTTCCGCCGTCGCTTTTGTGGAAAGAGGATCTCCTTTCCGGTCTCCTGCGCGACGTTCTGCGCAAGGTACTCGTCGGGGATGAAGATGACGGTGTCCGAATCGAGCGACTCCACAACCGCCGCGGCGTTGCTGGAGGTGCAACACACGTCCGACTCGGCCTTCACGTCGGCGTAGGTGTTCACGTACGTGACAATTGGCACCCCGGGATAGCGCTCGCGGAGCTGCCGTACGTCTTCGGCTGTAATGCTTTCAGCAAGGGAGCAGCCGGCCTCCTCGGCAGGGAGGAGCACCGTTTTGTCCGGGTTCAGGATCTTTGCGGTCTCGGCCATAAAGCGGACCCCGCAGAACACGATGGTGTCTGCTTCGGCCTCGGCCGCCCGTCGGCTCAGTTCCAGCGACGAGCCAGTGTAGTCTGGAATCGTATGGAAGAGGGCCGGCTCCATGTAGTTGTGGCCCAGGATGACGGCGTCGTGCTCCTGCTTGAGCTGGTTGATCTCGGCGGCCCATTCGGCCTTTTGTCGCAGCTCGCGGTCGCTGGGTTGGTCTTCGAGCCGCTCGGTCAGGACGTCGCGAAGGGCGGCGGGGTCGGTGAGGGTGACGTCGGTTGGCATCGGAGCCAAGGATTGTGGAGGAAAGAGCTGAGAATGCAAGTTGGTCACTCAACCCGGAGGCTCAGGTCCAGGGCGGGGGCCGAGTGGGTGAGGGCGCCGACCGAGATGCGGTCGACCCCGGTTTCGGCCACGGCAGCCACGGTATCGATCGTGATGCCGCCCGAGGCCTCCAGCGCCACGGCGTCGCCGGCCCGGTCGACGGCCGTGCGGAGCGTGGGCAGGTCCATGTTGTCGAGCAACACGATGTCGGGGGCAAGGGGGAGAGCGGCGTCCAATTCGTGCAGGGTGGTCACTTCCACCTCAATCGGGTACTGATCGCCGTGCGTGTCGCGCACCTGCTGAAGAGCGGGGGCGACGCCCCCGGCCGCGGCAATGTGGTTTTCCTTGATGAGCACCATGTCGAAGAGTCCCATCCGATGGTTGGTGCCGCCGCCCTGTCGCACGGCATACTTGTGAGGGCGACGCAGGCCGGGCCGCGTCTTCCGGGTGTCGAGGATGGTGGCGTCGGTGTGGGCCACGGCGTTGACGTACCGGCGGGTTTGGGTGGCCACGCCGGACAGGTCGGCTACGAGATTGAGGGCGGGCCGTTCGACGGTCAGCAGGGCCCGGCCGGGGCCGTCGACGACCGCGAGCACGTCCCCCGCCTCCACATGATCTCCGTCCTGCACGCGCAGGTCGACCGACAGGGCGTCGTCGACACGGCGGCAAAGGGCCCGGACGAGGGGCAGGCCCGCGATCACCCCGCGTTCCTTCGCCACGAGGGCACCCGTCACGTGCGCATCGGGGGGCACGGTCGCGGTGCTCGTCACGTCGCCCGCGGCGGCGGGGCCGTCGGACGTGCTCCAGGTGCCCGTGGGGTCTACGTCCTCGGCCAGGCTCCGGCGGAGCAGCGCCTCCACGGTCGGGTGCTGGAGGACGTCGGGCAGTACGGAGCGGACGGGGGCGTTCGGGGTGGGCGACAACGAGGGCACAGCAGAACGGAGACGGGGTTAGCGGGTCGGGGTAGGGGTGGCGTCCGGCAACGCAATGTGGTGCGTCCCGACGGAGGTCTGATTATTCGCGGCGGCCGCGGCAATGTGCCGGGCCACCCGGGCGGCATTACGGAGCTCCGAGAGGGCCTGGGATCGCCCCCGGGCCTCGGCCCGACGATCGGCTGTTGACTGGAGATCAGTCAGTGCGTGCACGGCGGTGTCGAGGCCCTCGGGCGTTCGTCGAAGGCCCACGTGGGTATCCATGATGGCGTGGAGCCGGTCGAATCCATCGTGGAGAAGGGCCTTCGGGGGGGAGCCGAGCGACGGGGCCGGTGGGGACTGAGGGGCAGGGGGCGTGTGGAACTGGCGGACGGCATCGGAGCCCGCCCGAAGGCCCCAGACCAGCCCCTCCAGCAGTGAGGTGGACGCCAGCCGGTTC
>JAWOAQ010000230.1:0-11795 GCA_046498495.1 Salinibacter sp.
GCCAAGCCGTGCTCGTGAGATGGGGGAACCTCGCGGTTGTCCTCGGGCGTTCTGGTAAACCCAGAGCCGCAGGGCATTTCTTGGCCGTGCGACTCGTCAGATGTGAGGCCGCTGGGGGCGCCGTGGAGAACGAGGCCCGATCCGCTCCTGCTGTGAGCAGTTCTCTTCATGCCATGCCCGACGCCGACCCCATTCTGCTGGAGCTCTACCGCCATCGCTTCGCCGGCGTGGCCGATGAGATGGGTGCCACGCTCCAGCGCACGAGCTACTCGCCGAACATTACGGAGCGGCTCGATTTCTCGTGTGCGGTGTTTGATGGGGAGGGGCACCTGGTCGCACAGGCCGCCCACATCCCGGTCCACCTTGGGGCCATGCCGGCCTGCGTCCGGGCGGCCCTCGACGCGACGGATCGCTGGCGGCCGGGCGACGCGGTGGTGCTTAACGATCCGTACGAAGGCGGCACACACCTCCCCGATGTGACCCTGGTGTCGCCGGTGTTTATCGAGTCGCGCGACGGCCCCACGTTCTTCGTGGCCAGCCGGGCCCACCACGCCGACGTGGGTGGCATGACGCCGGGCTCGCTTCCCCTGGCGACGGAGTTGGTACAGGAGGGCCTCGTGATTCCGCCCGTCAAGCTGTACGAGGCAGGGGAGCCCAATGAGGCCCTGCTTCGGACTCTCCTCCGCAACGTTCGGACGCCTACGGAGCGACGGGGCGACCTGGCTGCCCAGCGCGCTGCCCAGCGGGTGGGGGCGCGTCGCCTCCGATCCCTTGCGGGCACGCACGGCTCCGACGAGGTGACGGCCTACGCCCGGCACCTCCAGCACTACAGCGAGCGCCGCGTCCGGACCGCCATCGCCGAGTGGCCGGACGGCAGATACACGTTCGAGGATGCCCTGGAGCTCCCGGACGGAGGGGCCGCCGCGATTCGGGTAGCGGCCACGATCGATGAGGATACCCTTACGTTCGACTTTGCTGGTACCGATCCGGCCTCGGACGGCACCCTAAACGCCGTGCGGCCGATCACCGCATCTGCCTGCTACTATGTGGTGCAGGCGCTCGTAGAGAACGACGGGGCGATGAATGCGGGGAGTCTGGCGCCGGTGCGTGTCAGGGCCCCGACGGGGACGATTGTGAACGCTGAGCCTCCCCACGCCGTGGCAGGGGGCAACGTGGAAACCTCCCAGCGCATCGTGGACGTGGTGCTGGGGGCGCTGGCCGAGGCTCTTCCCACCCGCGTCCCCGCCGCGGGACAGGGCACCATGAACAACCTCACCATCGGGGGGACGCGCCCCGACGGATCGTCGTTTGCCTACTACGAAACGATTGGGGGCGGCATGGGCGCGGCGCCCGATCGCGACGGCCTCAGCGGCGTGCACGTCCACATGACGAACACGCTCAACACGCCCATCGAGGCGCTGGAGCAAACGTACCCATTTCGAATCCTCACCTATCGCGTACGAACGGGGAGCGGCGGGGCCGGCCGCCACCGCGGCGGGGCGGGCCTCGTGCGCACCTATGAGGTCCGCGTCGAGGCCACCGTCACCATGCTTAGCACACGGCGGACGGAGGGGCCGTGGGGGCGCGAGGGCGGCGCACCGGGCGCGCCGGGCCGCACTGTGCTCATCCACCCGGACGGGACGGACGAGGTGTTGCCGGGCCATTTCTCGCGCCGGCTCCCGGCCGGCAGCCGACTCCGGATTGAAACGCCGGGCGGGGGCGGGTTCGGACGCCAGCAGGCATAATTGGTTATGCGCGGCCGGCGAGCTTCTCCAGTTCCGCGATGCGCTCCTCCGTGGGGGGATGGGTGGAGAAGAGCTTCCGGACGCCGCTAAGGCCGCCGGAAAACGGGTTCACAATGAACATGTGAGACGTCGCCTCATTGCCGCCCCGCATGGGGCGTTGCTGGGCCACGGCTTCCATCCGGCGCAGGGCATTGGCAAGGCCCATCGGGTTGCCCGCGATTTCGGCTCCGTCGCGATCGGCCGCGTATTCACGGCTACGCGAGATGGCCATCTGGATCAGCATCGCCGCCATGGGAGCGAGGATGAGCATGAGAAGCGAACTCACAATGCCGTTCTCCCCGCGATCGAAGAAGATGCCGAACCGGGCCAGGAGCGTAATCGCGGCGGCCAGGGTCGAGGCGACCGTTGAAGTCAGCATGTCGCGGTTTTTGATGTGGGCCAGCTCGTGCGCAATGACCCCCTCCAGCTCCTCCCGGTTCAGTGCGTTCATGATGCCTTGCGTCACGGCCACGACCGCGTTATCGGGGTTGCGGCCCGTCGCGAAGGCATTGGGCTGGTCCTGGGGCACCACGCAGACCTTGGGCATCGGGAGGTCGGCCCGCCGGCGCAGGCGATCCACCATGTCGTAGAGCTCCGGCGCCTCGGCGCGGCTAACCTCCTCGGCCCCGTACATGCGGAGGACGATGGAGCTGCTGAACCAGTAGCTCACGACGTTCATGCCCACGGCAATGAGGAAGGCGAGCATCATGCCGCCCGTGCCGCCGAGGGCCTGCCCGATGAGGGCAAAGAGCACGAGCATGGCCGCCATGAGGGCGGTGGTCCGAAGGGCGTTCATAGGGAGTACGGTTGTTGATGGAGTGTGCTGCACCCTCTCGTACAGCAAGGACAGTACCGCGGTTCATCGATATGCCGGTTTGTCAGCCCCTCAACCGCACGGTTCACCCGAACATTCCTGTAACGACCATGATGTCGTAGAGGGCATGGGTCCAGGCGGCCACACCGAAGCCACGCCACAGGAAGAGCACGTTTAGCGCAAGACCAAAGGCGAACCGAAAGGTGAACGATGGGAGGGCAAAGGGATCGCCGAGGGGGCCGATGTAGTGGGCCAGGCTAAAGAGGACGGCCCCGATCAGGGCCGCGGCACTGTAGGCCCCGGTGGCCTCATCGGTGAATAGGCGAAAGAGAAGCGCCAGCCCACCGACGAGGAGCACCCGAAACAGAAGCTCCTCGTACAGCCCGGCGCCTACCGAAAGGGCGAGTTGGGTCCAGAGGTCGCCCTGCGGTGCGGGGACTGCGGCGTAGAGGGCGGAGACGAGGCGCGACACCAGGAGGGCTACAACGACGGCGTACACCGCACTTTCGGCCACGATGCCGGCGAAGTAGCGGGCCCGGAAGGGAATGGACCGTCCGCGGTCCCGGAGGTACGCGGCCCCGGCGGCGAGCACAGCAATCGCAACGAGCGTGAGGCCGCCCGTCAGGCCGGTTGCAGAGAGAAGATCTTTCAGCCAGACGTCTGCCCCCACCCGCACAGGGGCGGCCGCCCCACTGTTCACGGCCAGGATCATCGTTTCGTAGAAGACGAACAGCGGCAGGCTGCTCCAGACGCCGTACGTGGCTGATCGGGTGGCCCGGGCGTACGAGGTCCGGGCAGGGGACGGCGCGTGCATGGGCGGGGCGTGTGGGGATTATTCGTCGGCCCGCCAGACCACGCGCAGGGCAACCGAGGGCGCGTCCTCCGACGATAGCTGGAGGGACTGCGCGGCGGTTGCCGAGAGGTCGAGCAGCACGCCCTCCTCAACCGGCCCGCGGTCGAGCACGCGGGCAAAGGTATGCGTGTCGGAGTCGGGGCGGGAGAGAAGGACGACAGAGCCGAAGGGGAGCGACGGGTGGCTGACCACGTAATCGTCGGGATCGTACGCCGTTCCACTGGCCATGAGGCGGCCGGCGAACGCGTCCGGATACACGGCGGCCCGGCCGGTGGTGTCGGGCGCCGCGAGCGTGTCAGCCGGGAGCCGGCTCGGCGGGTCCGGCAGGCGCAGGCGCTGCCCCGGGCTGAGGGCCGTCGTGTCAAGGTCGTTGAGCGACCGCAGGGCCCGGACGCTCACGCCGTACTGCCCTGCGATGCGGTAGAGGGTTTCGCTGGAATCAACCACGTGTGTAGGCGGTCCGAAGCGACGGGGCAGTCGGAGCGTGTCGCCGACGGTCAGCGAGTCGGTCGGCCGATTGTTGAGGGCGAAAAGGGTGTCCGCGGTGGTGCCAAGGCGTAGGGCCAGTCCGATGAGAGTATTGCCGGGGGCCACGGTGTGGGTGCCGTAGGGGGCGGCGTCGGTCGTGTCTGGGGACGGGACGGTGTTCGTATCGCTTCGAGAAGGGGAGGGGGCGGAGGGAGACGAAACGGAATCTTCGTTCGAGGCGTTCGACGGGCGCGGAGGACGAATCCGCAGGGCGTGTCCCTCCTCCAAGGCGCCGGGCGTCTCCAGGTCATTCCACCGCATCAGCGCCTCGACCGAGGCCCCAACCGTCTGAGCAATGCGGTACAGGGTGTCCCCGGACTGCACTGTATACATAGAATCGGACTCAGCCTGGCCGTAAACAGGCACAGGCAACAGGAGTCCGAGAACCAGTCCAAGAGCGAGTATGCGCATGCAACACATGGGGACAAGGGAGTGGCAGACCAGACCCCCGCACCTTCCAGGGTTAGTCGAACCCGACTCCCTCGGCCTTGAGTTTCGCGTCTTGGAGTTCCGACAGGTTTTTCTGTTCGCCCTGCGTTCGGGCCACCTCAATGCCCTGCTCGTACGTCGCAATGGCGTCGTCTTGACGGTCGAGGCGTTCGTAGAGTTTGCCGAGGTGGTAGTAGGTGCCCACGTAGTCGGGGTCCGTGTCCACGAGGCCCTCGAAAAACGAGAGCGCTTTGTCGAGATGATCGCGCTTCAGGTGCTCCTGGGCAAGGGCAAACCGCGTAAATGGATCGTCCGGGTCCTCCTCATGGAAGCTCTTGAGTTGCTCCAATCGGTCGATGCTCATGGTGAGGTTCGGGATTGTAGAAATAAACACACAGAGAGAGTGCCTGCAGCCGCGCTGCCGACGCGCAATGACGTGCACCGTGAGGGCATGAGGAAGCGGTCTGAGTAGTTTTCACGTCTTCCGTTTCACGCATCACGTTTTCCGCATCACGTTTTCCGCATCAGATCTCGCCCTTCACCAGGAGCCGCCGGCGCCGCCGCCCCCAAAGCTTCCGCCCCCAAACCCCCCGAAGCCGCCCCCTCCGCTTCCCATGCCCCCGCCGCCTCCCCCAACGCCGCCGCCTCCCCAGATGACCACCGGTCCACCGCGGCGTCGCGAGCGACGGCTTTTTTGGCCGGAGCCGCCACGAAAGATCGATTGCCCAAAAAAGTAAGCAAAGATGAGAAGCGTAAAGAGCAGGGCGTACGGAACGCCGTCGTCCCCATCGGAGGAGGAACGGCGCGCCGACGCGTCGAATTCCCCCCTGGTCGCCTGGATGATGGCGTCGGTGCCCCGGTCGAGGCCTGCGTAGAACTGCCCCTTGCGGAATGCCGGCGTCATAACCGTTTCAACAATTCGGTTGGCAATGGCGTCCGGCAGCGCCCCCTCCACGCCGTACCCGGTGGCAATAAACACCTCGCGGTCGCCCTCCGACACGAGCACAACCACGCCGTTGTCCTTATCCTCCTGCCCGACGCCCCACGCGCGGCCCAATTCGAATGCATAGTCCGAGATTGGCGCGCCGTCCAGGGTGGGCAGCGTCACCACCACGATGGCGGTGGAGGTCGTATCTTCAAAGGCCGACAGCTTCTGGGCCAGGCGTTGCTGGTCGGCATTGGAGAGCAGATCCGCCCGGTCCAACACGGGGCCGGCGGGGCGCGACGGGACGTCGTAATTCTGGGCCTGGGCCTCCCATGTCCCGCCGGGTCCCAGACCCCACAGGACGAAAATGGCCAGCACGGCAAGCACGTGAGAGCGCATGGCGCAGACGGGGGCGAAGGAGGCGCGCAGAGTCAACATCAATCGAACGTTACGTCCGGGGCATCTTCCGACCCCTCTTCAGCCTCGAATGGAACGCTGGGCTCGAAGCCGAGGAGCGGTGCAAACACCACCGTCGGAAAGGAGCGCACCGTGGTGTTGTACGAACGCACGGCGTTGTTGTAGTCCCGGCGGGCCACCGCAATGCGGTTCTCTGTGCCCTCAAGCTGCGCCTGCAGATCGCTGAAGTTTTGTGTGGCTCGCAGCTCCGGATAATTCTCAGAGACAGCCAGGAGCCGCCCCAGCGACTGCCCAAGCGCAGACTGTGCCTGCTGAAACTGCTGAAGCTGCTGGGGGTCGTTGAGGTCGTCGGCGCTGATCTGAACCGACGTCGCTTTCGAGCGCGCCTCGGTGACGGACTGCAAGGTTTCCTGCTCAAAATCTGCCGCTCCCTCTACCGTCTCCACCAGGTTGGGGATGAGGTCGGCCCGCCGCTGATACTGGGCCTCAAGGTTGGACCACGCCGTACGGACCTCTTCGTCGGCCCCCACGAGGGTGTTATAGGAACTGACCGCGCCGCACCCGGCCAGGCCGAGAAGCAGCGCGAGCACGACGACAGCAATGACGCCCTTGCTACGCATAATGTACTAAAAGCCAGACCAGGACAGAGTGACGAACGTCGTTTCTCGCGTATGCAGAACACGCCCAACGGCTGAGCCAGACGGGAGTTGCAGACGGGGGCGGGTTCGGTTTGGGACGGTGCCCCCGACCAGACCCGACGATCACCCAAACTCAACGATGAGATGGGTGAGGTCCATGGCCCGCTCTACGTGGCGCTCGCGATCAAGTCCGAGCACAATGGTTCCACCGAAGGCCTCCATGCGATCAAAGACGTATTCGAGCGTGGTGGGAGCGGTGTCCGCGTCCGGGGCATCGGGGTGCCGGTGGGTGAAGAGGGCATCGGCCCGATCAAAGAACAGGAGGGCGTCCTCCTCGGCCGCATGATCAAATGCCTTGCGCAGGCTGTTTTGGGTTTGCATGCGGCGCTCTGCCAAAAGAGAGGGGACTTCAAACTGGTGGACCGTACCCGTGACGTGGCGTGTCACGAGGGTGAGGGCCTGTTGTCGTTCCTCTCGCGTGCCGCCGTGGAACACGAGGCAGGTTCCCGTCCGGGCGTCGCGCGTGGCCAGGACGGCAGTGAGGGCCTCGTCGAGCGCGTCGGTCTCATACGAGGCCGTTCGGGGCCACTCAGGGGGGGAAGGAGCAGAAGGGTCGGCCATTGGAGAAGGGGGGTAGAAAAGAGAAAGCGACGGCACTACGACCGTATCCACAGTCATTCTTTGTGCAACCGTGCGATCCCAAAATCCAAACCGTGGCACGTCACGTCGAGCACCCTCGAAGCACGAGCGCAGCGACAGGTAACGTGTGTCTCGCCCTCGGGGCGTCCTCAGAGAGGGGCATCAACTGCGTTCGGAGCGAGCTGCCTTGAGGTTTGAGATCATGATCCCGTGCACACACGCGGTTGACGCGGCACTACCCGGTGCTTTGCATGGCGGCAGCGATGCCGTTGAGGCTCAGCAGAAGGGCTTCTCCGAGAGCGTCGCGATCGGCGCGGTCCTCGGAGGCCCGGTAGCGCCGCATGAGTTCGATCTGGAGGAGGTTGAGAACATCCGTGTATGGGTTCCGAAGCTCAATGGACCGCTTGAGAACCGGGCTGTTCTCGAAAAGTGTGTCCTGTTCCGTAATCTTGAGGATGGCGTCCGTGGCCTGCTTGTAGTCGGTGACAATGGTATCGTGAAAGTCGTGCTCCGGATCCCCAAGTGCGTTGTACTGGGCCGCGATGGGAAGGCGGGCCCGGGCCATCTCACGCTGTGCGCTGTCGAGGGCCTCCTGAAAAAAGGGCCATTGTTGGTAGAGGGTGCGGAGGCGGTCGAGGGCCTCGGGCGTCTCGTCAAGGAGGCGGGTTAGTCCCTGCCCGGTTCCGTACCAGCCGGGTACGATGTAGCGGGGCTGGGTCCACGCAAACACCCAGGGAATGGCCCGAAGGCCTTCGAAGTCCACCTCATCGCCCCCGCGCGAGACTGGACGGGACGCAATCGGGAGGCGGCTGATATGTTCGATCGGGGTGGCCTGTGTGTACCAGGCCCAGCCGTCCGGGTCGTCAATCAGGTCGCGATACGCATCGTACGCGTGCCGGGCGAGGCGACTCATGAGGTCGGCGGCGTCGGAATCGGTGGACACCACGGGGCTCGGCCCAGCGGAGGCATCGGGGGAGCGCGCGTGGGCCGTGGCGGTGAGCGTGGCGTTTACGAGTTGTTCGACGTGTCGGCGGGCGATTTGGGGGAGGGCGTAGCGGAACGAGATAATCTCGCCCTGCTCCGTCATGCGGATGCGGCCGTTGTGGACAATAGGTGGGAGGGCGCGGATGGCCTGGGAGGTGCGGCCGCCGCCCCGTCCTACGGTGCCGCCGCGCCCATGAAAGAGCCGAAGGTCGACGTCGTGTGCATCGCAGGCGACCCCAAGGTCGTGAATGGCCTGGTGCAGGGACCAGTTGGCCCGCCAGTAGCCCCCATCCTTGTTGCTGTCGGAGTACCCGAGCATGATTTCCTGAAACTGATTGCGGTCCTCCAGGTGGGCCGCGTACACGGGGTGCGTGAAGAGGGTCTCCATCCGGTCGTCGGCCGCGTCGAGGTCGTCAATCGTTTCGAAGAGGGGCACCATGTCCAGCGGACACCGGTAGCTTCCGTCCTGCATCCGGCCGAGGCCGGCCTCTTTGGCCAGCAGCATGGGCTCCAGGAGGTCGCTGACCGTGTGCGTCATGCTCACCACGTAGCTTCCCACGGCCTCGGCGTCAACGGCACGGATCGATTGGATGACGTCGAAGACCGCCATCATGTCGGCCGCCGGGGCGGGGAGGGACTCGTGATTGGACGTGAGGGGGCGCGGGTTTGTGAGTTCGTCCTCCAGCACCTCCAGCTTCTCCTGCTCCGAGAGGGAGGCATAGTCGTCCGTGACGCCTGCTGCGGAGAGCAGGGCCGATACCGTCGCCTCATGGACGCCGCTGTGCTGGCGAACGTCAAGCGCGGCAAGGTGGAAGCCAAATGTTTTTACGAGAACACGCAGGCGATGAAGCCGGCCCGTGTGGGCCGGATCCGATATCCCCTGCTCGGCCAGGCAGGACGCGAGGAGGTTGAGGTCGTCCAGTAGATCGTCGGCCGTGTAGTCGGCCGGGAGGTCTTCAAGCGGCTTATCCTCCAGGCGGTCGCGCAGGCCCCGGACGCGGGCCTCCATCGCGGCGATCTTCAGCCGATACGGTTCGTGCCGGTACGTGTGGCGCGTCTCCGAGCCGAGTGAGGCGTGCTCCAGATCGGCGTCGAGAGCGTCCTGAAGGGCATCCGGCACGTCGGCCTGGCGGCTCGACAGGCTGAGGTCGTCCCGCAGGGCCGCCAGCTCGTCGAGGTAGTGGGCGAGGGTCGTGCGGCGCTGCTGAACGAACGTCCACCGGGTCACCTCCGGGGTGACGTTGGGATTGCCGTCACGGTCGCTCCCGATCCAGGAGCGGTACCGGAGGAAGGCCGGGAGATCCGTCGTGGCGCCATAGTGTCGGCGCAGGGCGCGCTGCACGTCCTGATGAATGGCCGGAAGGGTGTCCCAGATGGGGCCATGGAGAAAATAGTGTCCCTGCTCCACCTCCTCGCGGACGGTAGGGCGATCGGCCCGCACTTCGTCGGTGCCCAGCAGGTAGCTGATTTGGCCGTAGAGCGAATCGACGGCGTCGGTCCGCTCGGCCGGGGTGGCCTCCGTCGTCCGAAGCGTGCCCAGAAGGTCCGCAATTCGGGTTTGTTTACGGAGAACCGTGCGGCGCCGCGCTTCCGTGGGATGAGCGGTAAGGGTCGGCTGAATGTCGAGCTGCTCCAGGAGGGACACGACCTCGTCGAACGAGTGGCCCTCGGATTTGAGCAACGCAATGGCCGCGTCGATCGATTGGGGGCGCGGGGTTTCTTCAGACGCCCCCTTCTCCGGCGCGCTCGAAAATGGCCAGTCGGACGGTCCCGCCCGACGGGCCCGCGCACGATTGATCCGGATAATCTCCTGCTGCTCCGCCTGGTTGACCAGGTGGAAAAACGTCGTATATACGTGTAACAGGCGCGTGATGGTGCGCGTGTCGAGGTCGGCAATCCGTGTGGCCGCCTCGGTTCGAAGGACCGGATCGTTCTCGCGGTCGGCCCGCTTGCAGAGCACGCGAAGGTCTTCCACCTTCTGGAAGAGAGCCTCCCCCATCTGCTCGCGCGCCGCGTGTCCCAGCAGCCCCCCCACCAGGTGTACCTGCCGGCTCAGGGGGGCGGAGATGCCGGTGCCTTCGGTGTCGAGGTCAAGACCGTTCCAGGTTTCCATAATTAGCGTCGAGGGTCGTCGGAGGATAGAGGGAGGAGACCGCAGTGAGGACGGCGGACACTGGAGCTCTCACGTGCGGTTCGAGCCCGAGGCTGGACCGGAACCGTTCGCCCGGGTCATGGGGACGGCAAAGCGCCCCAATCCGCGGTCCACGGGCGGCTTCGGTACGAGGGGCATTGTCCTTCGCCCCGCCACCTGCCGCCTGTAGGATCGGGGGCGAAACCGGGGCCACTGAGGCGTGTGCGATGATGAATGGAGTGGAAGGCGCATCATCCCCCTTTCAGACTAACCTCAACCGCGCCGTTGTCGTGGCCGCTTCCGTGGCGCATGGTCGCCCTGTCGGGGGGCAGGTACCGAATGGTTTCAACGTCAATAACATCGACCTCGCGGAGGGCGGAGGGCCCGCCCTGCCGGCTGCCATTGACGTACACCACAACGTCCCCTGGATTGCTGACACTACTACGCCCTCGCTTTTCGAGCCATTGAGGATGCAACCGGCGCACCAGGTTGTACGCATTACTAATGCCCGAGACGTCCTGAATCTCCTCCTGGGTAATTACATTTTGGCTGCCGCCCGATGCGCCCTGGGTCGTGGCACAGCCCACGAAGGAGACGGCGGAAAGAACCAGGATGAGCAGAGAAGCAAGGGAAGACGAATCGATCATGGCGCTATAGAGCGATGCATTCAGAGACGTGTAGCATCGAACTGATGATCGGGTCCCTCCCAGTCAGCGATATCGCCGGCCCAAGCGAGCCTTACAGCAACCAAGGAAGGATCCTCAAAAAGGACCTGACGTGACGCTCTCCAACGTGCTTTTAAATGTACACCCCTACGCGCAGGAAGTTCACGCAAACTGCAAATCAGGCCGGGAAGAAAAAAGGACCGGCTGCGGACGCAGCCGGTCCTTGAAGACTCTGATCAATGCCAAGAATAGCATCCTGGGGGTTATGGCACAGCTACCTGTGCAGAGTCGACCACCGGGGTGCTGCTGCTTCCACGAGTATACGGATCGTCGAGTGTGGGATCGAACACCTGGTCCCCGTTGTCTTCATGGGGCATCGCAACCACCGTTGTGGTGTCGCTGAGCTGCTGGTCGAGTTCAATACCAATGGGGGCTTCATTTCCGTGGAATCCGCCGTCCAGGTAGTCCGATGTGCCGATGATGTCCCCGGAGGCGCCGCCTTCATGGAGGGCGACGAAGCCGCCATTTAGCACGAGCGATCCTTCCACGGCCCCAGGATGCGGTTTTCTTTTGACCCGACCCGCGCCATGGCTGTAGAAAGGCGCACGGACATATGGTATCATGAGAGTGAAGACCTTAAGGAGGCTATACCATGAAAGTGTTGTTTATCGGAGGCACCGGAAAAATATCGACTGCAGTGAGCCATGAGGCCGTTAGGCGCGGCATGGACCTTTATATCATGAACAGGGGGAACCACAATGAAGTGCTCCCCGAGTCGGTCAACACCATCACGGCCGACATCCATGATGAAAAGAAGACTGCTGAGATCCTTGCAGATCACTCATTCGACGTAGTCGTCGACTGGGTTGCGTTCACGGAGGACCACGTCAAGCGTGACTACAGGCTTTTCAAGGACCTTGCAAAGCAGTATGTGTTCATTTCGAGCGCCTCGGCCTATCAGAAGCCGCTTGTGAAATCACCGATCACC
>JAWOAQ010000261.1:0-5187 GCA_046498495.1 Salinibacter sp.
ATTCCTTCCTGGCTCAGGTTGGAGACTGAACCGGTGACCTCTCCGGCCGACTGCTCCGTTCCGTATCCCGTCACAACAACCTCATCGAGGTCGACGGATTCCGACTCAAGCTCAATGTTCTGCGTTACGTCCTCGTCCGCCTCGACCGTGATTTCCGTTTCGAACGTTTTGTATCCGACGAAACTGACCCGGAGGGTGTAGGTCCCCGCCGGCACATCACTGATTTCGTAGGCCCCGTCCGGATCCGTCGCGGCCCCGAGGTCCAATTCGTCCACGACCACGTTCACGCCCGGAAGGGATTCTCCCGATTCGGCATCCGTCACGGTCCCCGCCACGGTCCCCGTCTGGGCCGCCGCAATCGGAGCGCAAAGGAAGAGAAGAAGAAGCGTCGATAGTATCCGTTTCATCATAGCATCACTCGTTGCAGTCCGAAAGACCGAGTACAGTGCTGGAAAGAATACCCGGGCCGAAACTCCACGGTGGGCCTGGAGCGTGCCTCTTCGGGACCCTTGAATCTTCAACACAGTGAACACACTATTACATAACGGTTACCGCCGAAAGCACCAATTCATTCACTGGAATGGGTCCATTCTGCCAAAATGACCAATAATCCCCTCTTGTCGCGGCTCCAATCTGTTGTTGAGCTGGATGCGTCCTCGCCCGCTCCCCTATACCGACAGCTCTACCATGAACTGAAGGAGACCATTACGGAGGGATTTCTCTCTCCCGGCGCCCGCCTGCCCTCGACTCGCGACCTGGCCGACGAACTCGACGTGTCCCGCAACACGGTCGTTGGGGCCTTCGAGGAATTAAAATCCGAGGGGTATCTGGAGAGCCGTGTGGGGGCCGGCACCTTTGTCTGCGAAGAGCTTCCCGAACACACAACACGCGTGTCGCCCTCCTCCTCCGCCCGGACGGCCCCTCCTCTTCAGCTTACGGACACAACCTCCCGCTCTCCGTCCCTGTCGACCAATGCCCGGCGCGTGTGCGAGACAAATTTCGTTGCTCTCGACACCCCGGCTCCCCAGACGGCCTTTCGGCAGGGCCTCCCGGCACTGGATGCGTTTCCGATCGACGTCTGGGCCAAGCTGGCGTCCCGCCGCTGGCGCTTTCTCCCGACGGAGGAGCTCGTGTACGGGTCCCCCGCCGGATATGCCCCCCTTCGATCCGCGGTTGCGCGGTACCTTCGCACCTCTCGGGGCGTCCGGTGCGAGGCCGACCAGGTGCTGATCGTCTCTGGAATCCAACAGGCCATTACCCTTACCGCACGAGTGCTGCTCGACCCCGGAGACGCCGTGTACATCGAAGACCCCGGCTTCCCACGGATGCAGACCGCCTTTGCCGCCGCCGGCGCCGAACTGACTCATGCCCCTGTGGACGATGAAGGCATTACGCTTCCGCCCCTCGGGTCTGCGCCTCTCCCGAAGGTGATCGGGGTGACCCCCTCCCATCAGTATCCGACCGGC
Organism: Salinibacter sp.; assembly: GCA_046498495.1. Taxonomy (GTDB): domain Bacteria; phylum Bacteroidota; class Rhodothermia; order Rhodothermales; family Salinibacteraceae; genus Salinibacter. The sequence continues at coordinate 1,467 of JAWOAQ010000261.1, forward strand.
GTCACCATGAGCATGGACCGCCGCCTGGCCTTGCTGGAGTGGGCCAGCGAGCACGAGGCCTGGATCCTGGAAGACGACTACGACGGCCAGTTTCGGTACTCCGGCGAGCCTCTCGCCGCGCTTCAGGGCCTGGACAACTCCGGGCGCGTTCTCTATACCGGCACCTTTAGCAAAATCCTCTTCCCCGGCCTGCGCCTCGGATACCTCGTCGTCCCTCCCGACCTGGTGGACCCATTCATTCGCATGCGCTCGACGGTGGACCGGTGTCCCCCCCGAACCAATCAGATGATCCTAACGGACTTCATCACGGAGGGGCACTTCAAGCGCCACATCCGCAAGATGCGGACCCTTTACGCGAACCGGCAGGATGCGCTGCTGGATGCGATTCGTCGCACGCTCGGGGACGTGATCGAAATCAGCGGAAGCAACGCGGGCCTTCACCTCGTCGGCCGTCTTCCGAAGGGCGTCGACGACACTGCTGTGTCTGCCCACCTCGACGAACATGGTATTATCGCCCTCCCCCTTTCCTTTTACAGCACGCGCCCCCTTCGCCGCGGCGGCCTTCTTCTTGGCTACGGCTGTGTCTCGGAAGACGAGATTCGCGAGAGCGTCCAGCGCATGGCCGAGGCCCTGCATTCCTACCTGGACGCCTCCCCCGACTCATCATGAAGCAGGAACGGCCTCTTCAGTCCCGATCTCTCAACGGCGGATGTCCTCCTCCACGCCCCCCGCCATAAAAAAACCGCCCAGCTCCGTGAGGAACCGGGCGGTTCGTGTACCTCCTGTTGTGGACGCCCTGCCGAGATAGGCGGGGCGGGTTAGTCGTCTTCGTGCTCCACCTCTGTGGCAAAACGGCCGTTGTCGAGATAGTAGTCCGTCTCCAACCGCATGCCCGTCTCAATCGCACTCAGCCCCCCGTCGTCGTCGAACTCCGTGTTGTCCGTGACCTGAATCGTCACGCCGAGCTGGGTAATGGTGCTGTCGGTCGTCGACACATCGTCTACGGGCGCGGTAATCGAGCGCTCCACCTCAGTGTCGTCCTCCGCCTCAACGTCGAGCGCCTCGTACGTGCCGTCGTCCTGGACTCGGCCCTCGACCTCGACGACCTGGCCGTCCTGCAAGTCGCCCGGCCCAGAGAGATCCTCCCCAAACTCGGTCCGGTCCGTAAGCGCAAACTCGATGCTATCCACCGACACGGCGTCGCTGGTGGCAGACGATACCTTCCCGTCCACTGCGACCATCTGGACCGATTCTCCATTCACGAAGACGCTCTTCACGCGTACCGTGGGCTTGAAGTTGTACTGGCCGTTGCCGGTCTCCACAAACGAATCTTCGGCGTCGAAGTCGAGCGTAACGGCGAAATCATCCCCGTCGTTTTCGACCTCCACCTCTCCAGGGAGCACAATCTTGATCCCGCTCTGCGCCCCGCTCGGCACCTGAAGGTTTTGCTTCTCTGCACTGTTCGTAATGACGTAGTTGGCACCTGTCGAATCCTTGAGCACGAGACGCAGCTGCGTGTACTCGCCTTCCGGCACCGTCACGCCCTCGGCCAGCGTCGAGTCCACACCGTCCTGGAGTTGCAACAAATCGATCGTTCGTGTCTGATCCGTGAGTGTGATAACGCCCTCATTTTCGTCCCCATCGTCATCGTCGCTCCCCTCCTCCCCATCTTCGGTAACAAGGTCCACGCGATCGATGGTCACGACAGCACTATCGAGATTGGCCGGGTCGTCGGTCAGGTTCAGGGTGAACTGCCCCTCGGCGGGCCCGGAAACGCCCCCAGACGAGTCGCATCCCGCCCAGAGGAGGGCCCCTGCCACCAGTACACTGAGCGCGAGTGTGAGTGTCGGTCGAAATCGTTGCATGACGTACGTGTGCTATGGAGAAGGAACTGCGGATGAGCACGCAATGCTGCCTGCTCTGCGTTGCCCCCAAAGGACGAGCCGCGCCTGGAGCCGTTACACTCGTTCGTGAGGTCTTCACGGACACGTCCCCCTCCGTAACACACGGGGCCCCCACGCATTTATTTTCTGTCGCTCTCGTCTGGCTCTCCCCCCATGAAAGAATACCCCATCGACGGCGTCCTGGACCTTCATGTGTTCGATCCGTCGGACGTGGGCGGCCTCGTGCCCGAGTACATCCGGGTCTGTCACGAAAAGGGTCTGACGCGCGTCCGCATTATCCACGGCAAAGGCACCGGCGTCCTGCGCCGCCACGTCCGCACCATTCTCTCCGAACATCCTCTGGTGCGCGACTACGAGACCGCGAAAGACAAGAGCAGTTGGGGAGCCACCATCGCGCACTTGTCGCCTCCAGAATCCCCCTAAAAAAAGCCCGCCGCTCCGAGAAACCGGAACGGCGGGTCCACATTGCCAGCCAAATGACAACTGATCGGGGGCTAGAAATTGAACAGAATCCCACCGGCGATTCCCAGTCGGTCAATGTCCGATCCGACTTTCGCGTTCAGCTGAACGAATGGTTCAACCGGATCCAACATAAAGCGTGCCCCACCCACGAGATTCAGCCCCACCTCCGTCGTTTCAAATGCAGTTTGCCCTCCAAATCCCGGATCCTCGGCCACAGACGAATATCGGGTAATACCAAGTCCGCCTCCCGCGTACGGCGTGAAGGCCTGATTGTCAATCCCGAATTCGTAAAAGGCATTCAGATCAATCGCAAACCCCGACACGTCCGATCCTTCCGGCGCGTCAAAGGCGTAAAAGTCGAAGGACGGACTGAGCACGACAGGAAGCGCCTCGGAGTTAATCCGGGCGTCGGCCCCAAAAAAGACCTGTCCCTCAAGATCCGACATATCTCCAAGCGGAACCCCAATCCGAGGCCCAATGCTGACGTCCGTCTGTGCCTGCGCAGACATGGGCAAGACCATCCCAAAAGCGAGAAGAAGCGTAGCGGTGTAGGTGATAAAGCGGTTCATAGTAGGCTCGAGAATGGTGAGTATAGATGGATAGTGGGCAAAAACGACAGAGCAGGACCTATTCCTCTAATCGCTGAAGTTTCTTTCACTTATATAAATCGAAAAAGCGACTCTTACCAGGTCATCTTAAATGTCAAGAATCGGACAACACCGAGATTCCCCGTTTGAGGGTGTAGCCCTCTTTTTTTTGAAGCTCATTCCCAACGGACAGGGGGTAGGGGAAATTACCAATTTCCCTCCCGGAGAAGCACCTTACGAAGCGGCTCTGCCAGACTCGACGAGTGCATTGCTGACTCTTCACAGCATTGGTGCTGTTGCCATGATTAAAGCAGTGCTATTGACCCCCACCGGACAAACTGTTGCACACACCGCCAAGGGACTTGCGATCTTTAGGGGTTCCGTCGCGCAAATTTCTGAAAGTTGCTTCTGCCTTGTTCGTCCGTGATGTTTTCAACATTGCATTTTGCGTAGTGCCGTGTCAACCGTGATTCTTGCACAGAAAAATCGCCCCCTGTCATCCCGGGCGGAGCGAGCGTACGAGCGGAGATCCGGGATCTATACAGCGGTAGAAGAGAGCACTCCGGGTTCCGCTCCGCCCCCCCCCACAGGGCCATTCCTCCTCAGTCGAGCCCCATTGAGTTGGCTGGATCGATCCCGGCTCGGCGCCCCGAAAGCCCTCGGGGCTTGGCCGGGATGACAAACACAACATTGAGGTTTGACACAACACTAGTCCTCCATCACGCATCTATACGCCCCGCTCGCGGGACAACAGGGTGCGCAACCCCT
>JAWOAQ010000069.1:0-4528 GCA_046498495.1 Salinibacter sp.
CAAGCAATCTATTTTGGGTAGAGTCATTTCGAGCGCAGCGCAGCGGAGTCGAGACACGAGCGAAGCGACTGACGAAGTAAATCTCCCCGAATCCAGCGGAATCGATAGCATAGGGGCAGTTTCTACAATCAGCCGTTCGATTCGCCAGATCTGGAGAACTTCTGATCACAAAGAGACCGCTTGAAGTTGCACGATACACCCGGCGGCCTCCGGCATCGGAAGCAGTCATTGCGAGCACGAATCGGCGGTCCGCCGTCGGACATCCGCCGTCGCATCGAAAAGCAGCAACGGTGCTCCGTTCTCGTGCCCATGCACTTCCGCGCGCCCCTTCGCCCTCTCGCCCACGTTATCCCGGCATTTCGGGCGCCGGAGGCGAAAGAGTCTCAGCGTGTTCAGCGAACCGCCATCTCCTGAGTGCCGTCCCCTACCCCCGCCAGTAGCTCGGGGCCAGCACGACCAGGAAGGTCATGACCTCCAGGCGCCCGGCCACCATGAGCAGACACATGAAGAGCTTTGTTGGGACGGGCAGGGCCTCGAACCCGCCCATCGGCCCCACGGCGCCAAAGCCCGGGCCGATGTTGCCCAGCACGACCAGCGTCCCGGAGAAGGCCTCGCTCAGCGCGAGGTCGAGGCCCACGCGATGGGCGTCGACAGCGATGAGGCCGGTGCCTCCCACCACCAGCAGCAGGTAGGTCAGGATTACGATGAGAATGCCTCGCACCACCGGCTCCTTCAGGGCGCGGCGCCCGAGCCACATCGGGCGCACCGACGAGGGATGGATCATTTGAAAGAGCTCACGCCCCACCACCTTGAAGCCAACGATCCACCGCATGAGCTTAAGGCCGCCGGACGTGCTGCCCACGCACCCGCTGGCGAACATGAGAAGGAGCAGCACTACGAGGATCTCCTCGCTCCAGATCGCAAAGTCGGTGCTCGCGTAACCGGTGGTGGTAAGCAGGGTGGCCGTCTGGAACGCGCCGTGCCGGAGCGTCTCTTCGAGGCCCGCGAACTGACCATCGCCCCACAGCATGACACTCACCAGGAGGCTCCCCCCGGCAAAGATCGAGAGGTACACCCGAAACTCCGGGTCGCGAGCAGGGGCCGTCGGGTCGGAGAAGATCGCCTGCCAGAGCAGCGTAAAGTTCATCGCCGCCACGAACATGAACGGGATGATGATCCACTGCACTGTGGGGGCAAAGGCCTCGATGCTCCGGGCCTGCGGTGAGAAGCCGCCGGACGGAACGGTCGTAAAGACGTGCGCCACAGCCTGGTACGGGGTCATCCGGGGCGCAAGGCCGGCGTAGTGCACGCCGAGGAGCAGTGCCAGAAGCACCACCGAGCACCCGACGTACAGCAGCCACAGGCGCCGGGCCGTTTCGGCGATGTGCGGGGTGAGCCGCTCCAGGCGCGGGCCGGGCACCTCCGCATCGAGGAACTGCGCCCCCCCGGCCGACAGGCGCGGCAGGATGGCCACGGCCAGGGCAAGGATGCCCATCCCGGCAATCCACTGTGTGAGTTGCCGCCAGAGCATGAGCGCCGCCCCGTGCTTCTCAATGGAAATGTCGAGCAGGATCGTCGACCCAGTCGCCGAAAAGCCGCTGAAGCTCTCGAAGAGGGCGTTGATAGGCGTGGCGAAGCTGCCCGTGCCACTCATGAGGTACGGGACGCTCCCGAGGAGCGAGACCAACACCCAGGTCAGCGTCACGAGCAGAAAGCCGTCCTCGACCGTAAGCTCGCTTTCGCCCCCGGCCCACTCCGCGACGGCGCCTATCCCGAACGAGAGGCCCATCGGCACCAGGAAAGGCACTACTGCGGTGCCGTGGTACAGCGCCACGACGAGCGGCACCAGAAAGACGGCCGAAAACCATTTCAGGACCGGGCCCAGCACACTGCTGACGCGACGGAGTCGACGACCTGCAATCATATTGCGCTCAACACTTCGTCGGCTCTTTCTGTGTCAACGAACAAGACAAGATGGTCCCGGCTTTCCAGGACCGTCTTGCCTCGGGGGGTAATGATGTCCTCGTCTCGAAGGACCGCCCCAATCACAAAGTTGTGCGGGATCTCACCGACGCTTTCCTGGAGGGGGCGACCCACGAGGGGACTGTCGGAGGCGAGCTCCACCTCAACGACTTCCCCCCGGTCCTGCTCGACGAACGTAATTTTCTCGACGCCCTGCTGGCGGGTGTGTCGCAAAATCTCTTCGATCACCTCGCGGCGCGGGTTAATCGTGGCGTCAATGCCACTGCGGGTAAAGGCGGATTCGTACGCGCCGTTGTGAACCACGGAGAGCACCTGGTCCGCACCGAGATCGCGGCTGAGAACAGACGCAAGAAGATTGCGCTCGTCGGGCCGAATGGCGGAGACCACCAGGTCTGCGTCCGGGACCCCTTCCCGGCGCAAGAACTTCGGATTTGTGGCGTCATTTTCGAGCACCAGCGTGTTCGGGAGCTCCTGGGCCAGGACGCGCGCCCGGTCCGGGTTCATTTCGACGAGGCGGGGCTCAAGGCCGCGCTGCTCGAGCAGCCGGGCCGTCTGATACCCAATCTCGCCGCCCCCCAGGATGACGACGTGTCGCGTTTGTTTGAGTCGCGCTTCGGACGTGAGCCGTCCCCCAAATCGCTCGACCTGTTTCGGTTTTCCAATGACCAGAAGGCGGAGGCCGGGGCGCAAAGATGTCGTTCCGCGGACAATCTCCATGTGTTCGTCGTCGAACACCGCCACGAGGGTGACTCCGTTCTCCAGCTGCAGCGACTGGACGGTTTGACCGGCAACCGGACTTTCGTCAGGAATGGTGAACTCTGCCATCACGACGCGCCCGTCCCCGAAGTACTCGACGTCCCGAGCCGTCGGAAAGCCGGTCACCTCCACGATGCCGCGCGCCGTGAGATGATCGGCCCCCACCATAAAGTCGATATTGAAGGCCCCGCGTAGTTGCGACCAGGTGGCGAGGTACTCCGTTTCGGCGACGCGGGCAATGGTGAAGGTCTCCTCGTGGAGGGCCTGGGCCGTGCTGCAGATCAGGATGTTGCTTCGATCATCGCTGGTGCTCCCAACGACGAAGTCGGCGCTCTGCACCCCCGCCTCTTTGAGAACGTCGATGTTGGCCCCGTTCCCTTCGTAAGTGAGTACGTCGGCTTCTGCCCGGAGGGTGTCGAGGCGATCCGGGTTTTTATCGACCACAATGACCTCGTGATCTTCGGACAGCGCGTGCGCCACGCTGCGACCGACCTGCCCGACACCAATGACGAGAACTTTCATGAAATGAGACGGGGGCGTCCGATGGAGCTGATCAACACAAAGCACTCTGTGTCGCAGGGTCGTCATGTGCGGCGGAGAGCGCACGCCGCTTTCATTTTGGTTGGCTGCTTTAAGAATCAAGACTGGGTGGGGCAACCGCAACAGTCCGGGGAGCTCTCCCCAACAAATTGCGGAAGATCGGTCCTGACTGTCTCTGTTCGGGTCCGGAGGGAGGCTCTGCGACCGGCACGCGTGTTGTGCTCGTTGCCGCCCTCCCATTCGTCCGGAGGTATGCACGTCGCCCCCAACCCACCACGCCGGACAAAGACAACACAAACGAGACGCGTCACTGGACGTATCCCCTTCAGTCGCACACGAGACGCACGCAACGTTTTCCTATGGCCTCTCCCCCTGCCCCATCCGACCGGTCGCTCCGCGTCCTCGTCGTGGACGACGAGCCCCGTATTCGCCACGCCCTGCGCGTATGCTTGGAGGGCGAGGGCTATGACGTCACGGAGGCCCGCGGGGCCGAGGCGGCGCTCGAAGCGGTTCGTCGCCGCCCGTACGACCTCGCGTTTCTGGACCTGCGCCTGCCGGGCGCGTCCGGAATGGACCTCCTGCCGGACCTGCTCGACGAGCAGCCCCACCTGAAGGTGCTCGTCATCACGGCCCACTCCTCCATCGACTCGGCGGTGGAGGCGATGCGGCGCGGCGCCACCGACTACCTGCCCAAGCCCTTCACGCCCGCCCAGGTCCGGCAGGCCGCGGAGAAGGCGATCGAGCGGCGCACGCTGGAGCGCAAGGTCGATCTCTTAGAGGAGCGTGAAGAGCGCAAGGCGGCGGATCCGCCGTTCGATCCGAAGAATCCAGGCATGCAGACGGTGGTGGAAACGGCCCGGGAGGTGGCCGCCAACGACGTGACCGTGCTGCTCCGCGGCGAGAACGGGACCGGGAAGGGCGTTCTGGCCAAGGCGATCCACCGGTGGAGTCCTCGCGCCGAGGAGCCTTTCGTGACGGTGCACTGCCCCTCGCTGTCGAAAGATTTGCTCGAAAGCGAACTCTTCGGCCATGCGAAGGGGGCGTTCACCGGGGCGACGGAGACGAATCCCGGCCGCGTGTCGCAGGCGGAGGGCGGCACGCTCCTGCTCGACGAGATCGGCGACCTGCCGCTCGCCCTCCAGCCGAAGCTCCTGCGCTTCATCGAGAACAAAGAGTATGAGCGCGTCGGCGACCCGGTGACGCGCTCGGCGGACGTCCGGCTCCTGGCCGCGACGAACCAGGACCTGGA
>JAWOAQ010000200.1:0-8641 GCA_046498495.1 Salinibacter sp.
TCCCGGAGGGTCGCCCGACGTGGCGGTAGTTAGATGTGGCACAGAATGCAACACGACCTGATGGAGTCCAGTGACCGGTAAGGTGCCGATGCCGGCCGGTCCGCGGTTCCTTTGGATTTGGAAGGAGTCCGGCTCCGTGGATGCCACCTTGTGGCGAGAGGGGGAAAGTCCGTGGCACGGGGAGCGGGCAACAAAAAAATCGGGATGTAGGGGCATTACCCACGTCCCCTTCGGAAAAGACCCTACGGGGACAGCGCATTTTGATTTGAAGCGAGCGCCCCCGATGGTTATAATATCGACGGCACGAGGAATTCCATCCTCCAATAACTCAGATTTAGCAGCTTTATGAGTTCTACCAACCAAGAAAACGTCACCCGGCGCCGCTTCCTTCAGTCGCTCGGGGTTGTCGGTGCAGTGGGGGCGAGTGGGTCCTTGCTTTCCGCGTGTGGGGGCGGGGGTGACTCCGGCGGGGACGAGAGCGGAGGGGACGCTGAGAGTAGCAGCGAGACCGCCTCGGGCGACTGCACTGATCTCTCCATGCTTTCGGATTCGGAGAAGGAGCAGCGAAGCAGTCAGGTGGAGGCACTTGAGTACGTTGAAGAGACGCCCAACGAAGAGGAGAACTGTGCAAACTGCTCGCTTTACCAGGAGGACAAGTACGACAATGGCTGTGGAGGTTGTCAGCTATTCCCGGGACCCGTGACGGAGAATGGATACTGCACGTCCTGGGCTCCGGCCAGCTGAGCAGCAGCCCGCGCGCTTCTGTTTATTCCGACGTTTATCCCGACCCTCGATCCAACCATGTCCGCCGACGCCCCCGCCGCCGACGCACCCGACGAAGACGCCACCCAGGAGGGCATCGTGCAGGAGTTGTCGCACGAAGAGTTTGATCCGTACGGCACCCTTGCCGTGACGGGGATGTACTTTCTTCTGCTCCTTGTATTGTATGCCCTTATGTACTTCGTCGAGTTTGCCAACCGTCCCTCAATCATCGAATAGGGACCCGTTGGTTCCTGTGCGTGTCGATGCGTAGGGCGCACCGACGAGAAAGTCCGAGGTGGTTCATACAGCCCGTGTCCTTCCCCGGCGCTGCTGGGGTGGGGCGAGTGGGGCTGGTTTTTCTGCGGAGGTTCCCACCCTGTCTACGTTCCCTTCTTACCCGGAAAAGACCATGCACATACACCGGTTCGAAAAACTCTGGATCGGATTGTCGCTTTTTCTGATCGCGTGCTTTATCGGCATCGTGATGTTCGGCTTTACGGTGATGGACCTAAAGGTACCGGGCGGCGATCCATCGGGCGAGACCGTGGATCCGATGGGCTTGGCTGAGACAGAGTTTGCCAATCCCGGAATTCGAGAGGTTGAGGATGGGCGGGGTGAATACGAGGTCTATATGGTGGCCCGCAAGTTTCTCTTCCAGCCGAGTACAAAGGAGCCACTGGAACTGCCGGCCGACACCCGGGTCACCTTCCATCTCACCAGTCCGGATGTAATCCATGGGCTCGAAGTAGTGGGAACAAACATCAACTCCATGGCGATCCCCGGCCAGGTGGCAACGTTCACGACCATCTTTCCCGAGACCGGCACCTATGGCCTCATCTGCCACGAGTATTGTGGAGATGCCCATCACTCGATGCAGGGACAAATCAAGGTGGTCCCGAAAGATGAGTTTGACGAGAGTACCCTCGTCGATGCGGATGCCTAACGGGGGCAAGTTGCCCTCCGCGCCGCCCCGCCGCTTCCTCGCCAGCGACCCTCCGACACGGAACCGGTATTGCCAATGACGTTTGTTGATCATTACCCGAACGCAACGCGTGTCATCAAGGCGGCCTTCCTGGTTGCCTTCACGGCCCTGGGCCTCGGCGGCCTCGGTGGCCTTCTTCAGGCCCTGCACCGAACCGATACCGTCCGGGGCATTATCTCGTCGACTCAGTACTACGACGTGCTGACGGGGCACGGCGTCCTCCTCGCCCTGGTGTTCACCACGTTCTTCATCGTGGGGCTTTACCAGTGGGGCGTGGCACGCAGTCTGGACCGCGAGCCCGAAAATATGACATTCACCTGGACCTGGTTCTGGGTGATGGCAGTGGGCACGACGCTCACGACAATTGCGATTGTCGGCGGCCTCATTCCGGGGAGTGAGATCAGTGCGGCGGTGCTCTACACGTTTTATCCGCCCCTGCAGGCCCACCCCCTCTTCTACATCGGCGCCGCGGGGCTCGTCGTGGGGTCCTGGGGGGCCGGGGCCGACTGGTTCTGGTCCTTTTGGAAGTGGCGCGAGAACAACCCCGATGAGAGCATCCCGCTGCAGACCTACATGGTGCTCTTTACGATGCTCATGTGGTACATCTGCTCCCTCGGAGTTGCGCTGGAGGTCGTGGTGCTCCTCATCCCCTGGTCGCTCGGCTTCGTGACGAACATTGACCCGCTGCTGCCCCGCACGCTGTTCTGGTACTTCGGGCACGCGGTGGTCTACTTCTGGTTGCTGCCGGCCTACTTCGTCTGGTACTCCATCCTTCCGAAGCTCTCGGGGGGACGCCTGTTCAGCGATGCACTGACCCGCATCGTCTTCATCATGTTCCTTCTCCTTTCCACCCCCATCGGCTTTCACCATCAGTACGCCGATCCGGGCATTGAGCTGGGGTACAAGCTGTGGGCCGTCGTCGCGACTCTCATCATCCTGCTGCCCAGCCTTATGACGGCCTTTACTGTGATCTCCAGTATGGAGCACGGGGCCCGGCAGCGGGGGGGCTCGGGCTACTTTGCATGGATGGGCGCACTGCCCTGGAACCGGCCTGCGTTTGTGGGCTGTGCGCTGGCGGGCATCATGTTCGCCGCCGGTGGGTTCAGCGGCATGATCAACGCGTCGTTGAACATCGACATGCTCGTCCACAACACGGCTTGGATCCCCGGCCACTTCCACCTTACGGTGGGAACGGCCTCGGCCCTCACATTTATGGCCGTCACCTACTGGATCCTACCCCAACTCACGGGCCGCAAGCTGAAGCACAACACCCTCGCCCTCGTCCAGCCCTACGCCTGGTTTATCGGCATGACGCTGATGTCCAACGGCCTTCACCGCGCTGGGCTGGCCGGCATTCCGCGCCGCGTGGCTGAGCCGATGTATCGGCTGGTCGATTACGATCCGCCATTCGGCACGGTGAGCGAGATGCAGTGGCAGGTCGCCATCGGCGGCACCATCCTGTTCCTCTCGCTCGTTCTGTTTCTGTTCGTTGTAGCGGCCAACTGGGGGCGGGCCGACGAGACGGCGGCTGACATTGATGACACGCTGCCGGAGCCGTTGAGCGGAGCGGACTATTCCCCCGCCATCCTCGACAACATGAAGCTTTGGATCGGCATCGCCATCGTCCTGGTGATACTGGCCTACACCTTGCCGCTGGCCGACATGGTGATGGACGGTCTCTTCTCCCCAGGGGCTCCCCCCTCGCCGGTCTAATGGTCTAATGGGGGCCTTCCGCATTGCGCATCGCCTCGGACGAGGGCGGTCAGGGCGAGCGGCGCATGTGCATCCCCGCAATGCGCCCCCGTAAAAGGCAGCCCAGTGCTCAACGAGGCCGTCGGGGCGTCCCTCCTGATCCCGATCTGCCGCGTCGTAGGGAGGAGAGCTCACGAATCCTCTCGGGACTTACGACGGAAACGACCCCGAGATGGGGAATACGAAATCCGCAATACCAATTGCTCCCCTCTTTTGGGTACCGACAAATCGCCTTCCCACCCGTCGTCGTCAGCGAGTTCGTCTGGCGGGTCGTCGTCGGGTGACGACGGAATCACAGAGAAGTGGATGGTCCGCATCCTCCTGGCCCTGGCGTTCGGGCTTGCGTTTGGGATTGAGGGCATGACGCTCATCCGTTCCTTCCTCGTTGATCAGGAGGAAGACTCGACCGAGCAAACAACGGACGCCCGCCCGGTCCTGCGGGAAGGGGACGTCCTCGCTCCCGCTCTTTCTCCGTCGGTACGGGTGCAGCGGATTCGGGTCCGGGCCCATAATGACGAATGGACGTTCGCCCTTACGGCACGCCCCGACTCGATCGGGGACCGCTCCTACACGGTCACCTTCGACCGGATCGCCCTGGAGGACGGGACAGAGTTGACCTCGGCCCCGAACCATACGTGGGCCCCCGCCGACACGGCCGCGTTCACTGCGTCGTGGGCGCTTCCCGTGGGGCAGCGTCCGGCATCGGTCACGATCACGGCGTCGTCTCAACCGACGGCCGACTCCACGGCCACGACGACGCGAACGGTGGATCTGGGCCACGTGCCCGTGCGCCAGCAGTAACCGAGAGGGCAGCTGCGAGGGAGGAGGGGGGATTAAATGCTTCGGACGACGCGGCCGGCGGAGTCTCCTGCAGAGACGCATCGGCGCGCCCCCCTCTGAGCGTGCACGCGTCCGAGGGCCTCTCCCAATTGGGTCGGGGAACGCACTTCCCCGGACCGATCCGCACCGCGGGACCTCGGGAGGCGAAGCCAAGGCTACACGGGCCACGCCTGCTGCGTCCAGGCCTGGTCCCAGAACATCCATTCGTAGCGCACGCTGGTGGTGAAGGCCGTCTTGGCCCGCTCGCGGGCGTCAGCGTCGGCGGCCTCGGCGAACCGCTGAAGCCGGTCCAGCAGGTTGTCCATGTAGTCGTTGAACTCCGGGTCGCGGTACATGTCCAGCCAGTTGGCGTACGGGTGGTCGTCGGGGATGGCGCCCATCTCGCGTTCCAACCGCTGGCCCAGCTCAATGTAGAGCCAGGGGCACGGGGTGAGCGCCGCCACGGCTTCTACGAGCGTGCCCGTCTGGGCCTGCCGGATCATGTGGTCCTGGTAGGCGCGGTTGTTGGGCGTCAGGTCCAGGGCGCGGATGTCCTCCGGGCCGTAGCCGAGGTCCTCACCGTAGCCCTCGTGCAACTCGCCCTCCACCACGAGCGCCAGCCGGGCGGCGTCGATGAACCAGAGGGTATCGTCGGGGTCCGTGCAGCGGACGGAGGTGAGGGACGACGCGTCGGCGAACGCCTCAAGGTAGCGGGCGTCCTGCATCTGGTAGAATTTGAAGGTCTCTGCGTCCAGCGAGCCCTCGGCGAGGGCGTGGACGAACGGGTGGTCGACGGCCTCCTGCCACGCGTCGTGGGCGTGCGAGAGGCACGCCTCGGCGAACGGCGGGATGGAAAACGCGCGCGACTGGAGGGGCTCCGTGAGGGACAGAGATGCGGACATGGCTTCGCAGGGTCGGTGCAAAAAATGCGAGGCGAAGCCAGAGGTGGGGCGCCCGCACGAAACGTCCGCTGGACGGTGCTTCCCTTCGCCGGTGTGAGCCGGAGCAGGTTCGAGGGGACTCTCTCAGCTCGGTCGCCATGCGGCGCCGAACACCCCCAGCTTCGTCGCAAAAGGTAGGGAGGGGACGGGAAAGGATCAACGCCTCGACGACGACCCGTGCTCAGCCGGAGGGGGAGAGCGAACGGGCCGAGTTGCCGACGACGAGCAGGCTGCTGGCCGCCATGGCGAGGGCGGCGGCCAGGGGGTTCAGCCAGCCGACGATGGCGAGCGGAATGGCGACGGCGTTGTAGCCGAAGGCCCAGCCCAGGTTCTGGCGGATGCGACGGCGGGTGGCGCGGGCCAGGCCGAGGGCGTCGGGGACGCGGCTCAGGTCGTTGTCGAGCAGCACGAGGTCGGCCGAGTCGGCGGCGAGGGCGGTGGGGCCGAAGGCGATGCCCAGATCGGCGTCGGCGAGGGCGGGAGCGTCGTTGCTGCCGTCGCCGATCATGGCCACGGGGCCGTGCTCGGTGCGCCACCGGTGCAAGAGGGCGCGCTTGGCCTCGGGCCGGACGTCCGCAAACACCTCGTGGAGGCGGGGGTCGGCGCGGAGGGGCGCGGCGGCGGCCTCGTGATCGCCCGTGCACACGACCAGGCGGGCTTCGCCCTGCAGGCGGTCGAGGACGGCGTTGGCCTCGGGGCGCAGCGTGTCGCCCACGGCAAAGAGGCCGCGGGCCTGCCCGTCCCAGCCCACCACCACGGGCACCTGGGCGGCCTCGACCACCGACCGGGCCCGCTCGGCCAGGGCATCCGGCAGCGTGCCCCCTCGATTCTGGTACGCCTCCGGGTGCCCCACGAAGATGCGGGTGCCATCGACCGTCGCACTAACGCCGCGCGGGTGATGTTCGACATCCGCTACGGAGGCGTCCGCGGCGGGGCCTGAGCCGGCGACGGCATCCGCGACCGGGTGGGCCGCCCATTGTTCTACGGCCCGTCCCACGCGCAGCGCGGGCGGGGGGCCCATCGAATCGAGCACCTCCATCTGGCCCGTCGTGAGGGTGCCGGTCTTGTCAAACGCAAGGACGCGCAGGTTCGCGGCGGTTTCGAAGGCGCCCGCGTGCTTCACCACGACGCGGCGGCGGAGCCCGGCCCGTGTGCCCGCGGCCACGGCCAGCGGGGTCGCAAGGCCGAGGGCACAGGGGCACGAGACGATGAGCACCGTGAGGCCGGTTAGCAGGGCAGGAGCCGCGGCCGCGCCCATCAGGAGCTGCACGACGACCGCGCCCCCGCCCAGCACAAGCACGAGCGGAACGAAAATGCCCGCCAGCCGGTCGGCCACCTGCTGGGTGCCGGGGGTGGACGCCTGAATCTGCCACATCAGCTGCACGAGGCGGTCGAGCGTACTGCCGGCGTCAGGGCCCACCGTCACGTCCAGCGCGCGGGACTGCACCACGCTGCCCCCGATCACGTCGTCGCCCGGCGCCTTCGAGACAGGGCGGGCCTCGCCGGTGACCAGGGCTTCGTCGACGGTGGCCTCGCCCTGTGCTACCGTGCCGTCGACCGGGACGCGCTCGCCCTTCCGCACCCGGACGCGCTCGCCCGGCGCCAGTGCGTCCACCGACACGGCCTCTACGGTTCCGTCCTCGTCGACGCGATGAGCCGTGGCGGCCTGCTCGCGGGTCAAGTCGGCCAGCAGGCCCGCCGCCCGCTTCCGCACGCGCCCCTCGATCCAGCGGCCCAGCGTCACCACAAAGACAATGACCACGGCCACGTCGAAGTACACCTCGGTCTCGCCCGTCAAAAGGGCGCCGATGCTGTAGACGTACGCACTCCCGGCGGCCAGCGTCACCAATAGGTCCATGTTCGGCTGCAGCACGCGAAGGCTCACCCCCGCACTCCGGAGGAGGGGCCAGCCCGTGACGCCCAGCACCACGGTGGTGGCGACCCCCACGTTGCCGAGGGCGTACCGCGCAAAATCGCCCTCCAGCGGCACAAGGCCCTCGCCCCCGGCGTAGACTGGGTACAGAAAGACGACGTACCACATCATCACCATGATCGTGAAGAAGCCCCCCACGAGGAGCCGCACAACAGTGTCGGATGCCGTGTCGGCGCCCGGACGGTTCTGCGACGCGGTGTAGCCGCCCCGGGTGAGCAGCGTCGCCAGGTCGTCTTCGACGTGCTGTCCCGGATCGTATTGCAGGCGGACCATTTCGGAGGCGTAGCTGGCCTCGGCCTGGTACACACCGTCTGCCTGTTCGGCCACGGTTTCCAGGAAGGCCTCACAGGCCGTGCAGTGCATCCCGTCGACGTGCAGGAACGCCTCGTCGGCGTCGTCGGGCACAGAAGACGTTGACTGAGGGCCGCCGTCGACCCGATCGCGCACCGCCGCCGCTGTGTCTGCGTCGAGATTCTCCAGGGTGCGATGAATCTCGCGGCAGCCCGAGCAGCAGAACGCGGCGCCGTCCTCGTTCGTGAGGGGCGGGTCGGGCGTTGGCAGGCCGCAGAGCGTACAGGCGTCCGCCGTCTCGTTGTCGGGCGGCATCACCGGAGAATCGGGTGCGGGGGGCGAAGAAGCCATCAGGTCCGAGCGTGCCAAACAAGGAAAGCGACGGGATCCAAAAACGGCTCAGTCCCGCGGAGTGTCCGGGCGGCCCCAGGAAAAAGGGGAAGGCCCCATCGGTTTTTTGTGAACGCCGGCGTCGGACGACCGTTACCTTCCGGAGTCGATGGTTTTCTTCCTTGTGCTCCCGGTTCTATGTCCGACGACGACCCCACCATTAAGACGGTTGCCGATGGGCTTCGCCTGCAGGTCGGCGACCTGCCCGGCGACTATGCGCCCGCCCTGCTGAAGGCCCGCCCCGCCGCCTACGTTGTGGGATTTGCGGTGGGGGTGAGCCGGGCGCTGGACGTGCCGGTGGGCAACCACACCATTCGGACCATCGAGCGCGGCACGCGGCAGGGGCTTCCGCGCGAGGGCGACCTGGGCCAGCGCCTGGCCGACATTGCCACGGGCATCATTCTGGACGGGGCCGTGACCCGGGACGAGGACCTGATTGAGTGGCGGGAGACGGGGGAGGCGGAGGGGCGCGCCTTTGTCGAGGACCGGACGCCGCCGTCTGGCCTGAAAGACCTGATCTACGAGGAGGCGTAAGCATCGCGGCCCGCGTAAACTCATTATCAGCCTGATTATTGCCATTACCAGGCATATATGAGTATATAACCTTATATTATAACATGAATAAGGGTAAAAAGGTTGTCCTGAAAGAGAGATTATTCTTTGGTAAGCTTTATTATCAGCTGGATTATATCTTCCACCTCATCATCCGGAACGCGTCCCCTGTAAAGGGCCCGGCATATGCGGTTCTTATCTGCAATCACTATTGTATAG
>JAWOAQ010000182.1:0-8908 GCA_046498495.1 Salinibacter sp.
AGTCAATCGCACGGATGACGACCACAGCTGAGATGGCCTGCAGGGCACGTGATGAGAGGGATCCGCAGCGTACGGGTACGATGCCGCTGCCCTACTGGACGACTGGAATGCACTGGGTGTCCAGAAGCACGTGCCCTTCTGGCCAAGCGCAGCAATCGGTTTTTTAGGAGTCGAGCATCCATTCCTGTACGGGCGCCACTCTGGAGCCCCTGAACTGGAGGGTCGGGGTTTGCGTACTGAGGGGCGACACACCATTTCGTGCTTCCCCCGGCCTTTGTGACGAACACTCTACCCCCGCAGCCTGCCATGCCTGCCCGCTCCTCCACGGACGATCCCTTCGACACCATCCCCGAGGCCATTGCCACCGTGCGAGAGGGGGGACTCGTGATCGTGGTGGACGACGAGGACCGCGAGAACGAGGGCGACTTCATCGGGGCCGCTGAGGCAATGACGCCTGAACTCGTCAACTTCATGACGAAGCAGGGGCGCGGTCTGCTGTGTACGGCCATTACGCCGGAGCGCGCCGACACGCTCGACCTCGACCTGATGGTGGAGTCGAACTCCGCCGCCTACGACACCCCGTTCACCGTCTCGGTCGATTACAAGCAGGGCACCACCACCGGCATCTCGGCGGCCGACCGGGCAAAGACAATCCGCGCGCTGGCCGACGAGGACGCCACGCCGTACGACTTTGCGCGGCCCGGCCACGTCTTTCCCCTCCGCGCCCGCTCGGGCGGCGTGCTGCGCCGCGCCGGCCACACCGAGGCCGCCGTCGACCTGGCGCGCCTGGCCGGGTACGCCCCTGCCGGCGCCCTCGTCGAAATCATGAACGACGATGGCACGATGGCCCGCGTGCCCCAGCTCACGGAGCGCGCGGACGAACTGGACGTCCCCCTCGTCACGATCCAGGACCTCATCGCGTACCGCATGCAAAACGAGCGCCTCGTGAGCCGTGAGGCCGAGATTCAGCTCGACACCGCCTTCGGCATCTTCCGCGTGGTGGCCTACAAGGAAACCCTCACCGGCGACGTCCACCTGGCGCTCCTCAAAGGGGACTGGGACGAGACCGAGCCCGTGCTCGTGCGCGTGCACTCTCAGAACGTACTCGGGGACGTGCTGGCGGCCCGCCGCGAGGAGTACAGCGAACAGCTCGCCAAGTCGCTCCTCCGCCTCGAACACGAAGGGCAGGGCGCCATCCTGTACATGATGCAGAGCAACCACGGCGAGGGCCTCCTCTCGAAACTGGAAGACATCGAGCGCTCCCAGACGCGCGACGACCTGGACCCGGCCGACGTCTCGCTCAACATGGATCACCGCGACTACGGCATCGGCTGCCAGATTCTCCGCGACCTCGGCATCCGCAAGCTGCGCCTGCTCACGAACAACCCCCGCAAGCGCATCGGCCTCGCCGGCTACGGCCTCGACCTCGTGGAGCAGACCCCCATCACCCTCCCGTCGGACGTGGCCGAACACGACCTCACCAACCCCGGCGGCAAGCTCACGGTGCTCCTGGCCGACCTCGCCAACGGCACCGCCGAGTCCTAATCCTGTCCCCTCCATCCTCCCCCTGCCAATGGACGCGACGCTCATCTACAAGCTCATTTTTGCCGGACTCGGCATCTTCGGGACCTTTCTCGCGGCAAGTCGCCTCCTGAACGGGGAATGGCTCTCGGCCCTGTGGCCGCTTTTGATTGCCGGCTACTGCGGCTACCGACTCTACACCCTCCAGGAGGAGCAGAGTACAGCGTAGCCCGGTGGCCATCGGGAGGCCCCATCAGGTCATGAATCGGAAAACCCCCATCGTCTCCAGCGCCACCAACACCAGAAAGCCGCTGTAAAGGGCCAGCAGGCTGGCCGCTTCGGCCGGCTCCAGCGACTCGTTGGTGCGCAGGATCAAAAACAGCGCGACGGTGGCCGCGGCGAGCAGCGACATCATGGGCACGGCGGCCGAGAAGTCCACCGTGGACGCCCCCGCAATGAGGATGCCCGCCGGCACGGCCACGAGAAGATCAAAGACGTTGCTTCCCAGCACGTTGGCGAGGCTCATGGTTCCGTAGCCCCGGTGGGCCGCCCGCACGCTCACAAACATGTCCGGCACGCTGGTGCCAGCGGCCACCACCGTAAGCCCCCACAGAAAGGGCGGCGTCCCGAACCAATTGCCCAGGCCAATCGCGGCACGCACCAGCCCCTCAGTCCCCACAAGAATGAGCAGGAGGCTGCCCGCCAGCCGTATCCATTCGCGGCGCGGCTGCAGGCCCTCCGGCACATCCGTGCCCTCATAGTCCTGCATTGCCAGGAGCTGAAGATAAAGGTACAACCCGTAGAACAGGAACGGAAGGAGCGCCAGTCCGCGCGTCACCGTGCCGACGCGGCGGGGGCCCGGAACGGGATAGTAGATGGCGGCCAGCGCGAAGGTGAGCAGGAGCACCGCAACGGACAGCATGTAGAACTGCACGTCCTTGAAGACAAGCAGCTGTCCCGAGTCGATGCGCCCCCCGACGAGCCCCGACACGCCCGGGATCACCAGAATATTGAAAAGCGCTGATCCGACGATGGACGCCACCCCCAGGTCAAATGTCCCGTGAACGAGCGTGGCCAGCACAGTGCTCGACAGCTCGGGAAAACTGGACCCGATGGCCGTAATCACAGCCCCCTGTACTACGATCGGCACCTGGTGGTACACCGCGAGGCGCTGGGCCGACCGCTCCAGCATGCCGCTTCCAACCCAGCAGATGGCCGTCCCCCCCACCACATATCCGATGAAGAGAGCCAGTTGCATTCGGAGGGGTCGACACGTGCGTGGGGCAGGGACTGCGGTCAGCACAAACGACGTACGGGTCTCGGCTCCTGCTCGGGCACCCAACGGGTCCCTCCGTTCATCGGATCTCCCCCGTGCCACGTCTTAGAAGCAGACCCATACGCATCTGACAGTCCCCCCAAAATAGGCCGGTGCCTCAGAGTTCCGAGCTCCGCCTCCCATCTCCTCGGCGTCCGGCCAAACCGAAACGTTTTCTCGGGTCCAACGAGGCAGACGTCCCCCTGTGAATGCCGACGCTCCTTCGTATGTTGGTATGCTGTTGCCTCTTCCCCGACCGTCGCGAAGAGGCTGCCATCTACTGTTTCTTCGCACCCATCTCTTTCTCCTCCCATGGTCCGACTTGACGACGACCACCTTCGCCCCGTTCTCAACGAGGGCGCCCTCCAGTCCCTCCGTCCTCGCGTGGAGGACGCCCACGAAGCCGTCCTCCAGAAAACCGGTGCGGGCAGCGACATGCTCGGCTGGCGCGACCTGTTGCTGGACCCCGACGACGCCCTCCTCGCGGACATCGAGTCCACCGCGGCCCGGCTCCGCCGCGACGCCGACGTCCTTCTGTGCCTGGGCATCGGTGGGTCCTACCTCGGCGCCCGGGCCGTCATTGATGCCCTTACGCCGTACGGCGCCGCCCGTCGCCCCGACCCCGCGGGCCCGGACGAGGCCTCAGAGGGTGCGAGTGCTCACCCCGACCAGCCGCCCGAGGTCCGGTTTGCAGGTCACCACACGAGCGGGCGCTACCTGCGCCGCATGCTCGATGATCTGGACGGGCAGTCCGTCTTCGTCAACGTCATCTCCAAAAGCGGCACGACCCTCGAAACGGCCCTCGCCTTCCGCGTCGTGCGGACGTGGCTGCAGGACCGGTTCGACGACGCCAACGACCGCATCCTGATCACGACCGACAGCGACCAGGGCGCCCTCAATGCGCTCCACGATGCGCACAGCTTCTACAAGAAGTACGTGATCCCGGACGACGTGGGCGGTCGCTTTTCTGTCCTCACCCCGGTGGGCCTCCTGCCCATCGCCGCGGCGGGGATCGACATTCAATCCCTGTTTTACGGCGCCGTCTCGGCCTGCGAGGATCTTGCAGATGCCGATGCCGACCACGATGCCCTGCGCTACGCCGCGCTCCGCGCCCTGCTCCTTGACGACGGATACAATATTGAAACCCTCGCCGTCTTTGAGCCCAAACTCAAGGGCATCGGCCAGTGGTGGCAGCAGCTCTTCGGCGAAAGCGAAGGCAAGGAGGACACCGGCCTTTTTCCGTCGGTCGTGCAGTACACCACCGACCTCCACTCCCTGGGCCAGTACATGCAGGAGGGGCAGCGCTCGCTCATTGAGACCTTCCTGATGCCCAAGCACACCCCTGACGGCCTTGCCATCCCGGAAACCGACGACGACGTGGACGGCCTCAACTATGTGGCGGGGCGCACCATGGACGACGTGACGAGCGCCGCGTACGACGGCACCGCTCAGGCCCACGCCGACGGCGGCGTTCCCAACATGACGGTGTGGTTCGACGAGATCGCCCCCGGCCCCATCGGCGAACTGATCTACTTCTTCGAGCACGCTGTGGCCGTAAGTGGCTACCTGCTCGGCGTTAACCCGTTCAACCAGCCGGGCGTCGAAGCCTACAAGCGCGAGATGTACGAACGCCTCGGGCGATAACCCCAACTGGTCGCCCTACGACGTACAATTCCACGGCCCACGTCCCAATACCTGTCCACAGCTGTTGTCCACAATGTTGTGGATAACCCGTGCACAAGTGGGGGACAACTGCCCAACGGTGTGGACGGCTCCGGACGTCCGTTCTCGCCCGTGTACAACTCCCCCACTTGTCCACGTCCCTCCTCTACTTGTCCACAGTGTGGATGCCTGTGGAAAACTATTGGGGATCTTCCACAGGCATTCTGTGGACAAGTGTGGAAACGTGGAAAACTGTTCATCCAGTGGGCCTGTGCGCCGCACACCAGCTTCCTCTTACCCCCTGAATGTGGAAAACCCTGTGCACGACTCGGGGAGTCATCCACATTTCCCCCCGCCGGTTGTGAGTAACCCTGTTATCCACATTTCCACAGCCCCAACAACAACAACTACTCTTTTAAACTTCCCCTCTTGCTTTATTCAAACGGGGCTGTGAATAACTTCCGTCAGGCGCCTCCTAGCTGATCGGTGCCTGTATACCAAATGGGGGATGTCATATATTCGGTATAGCCGCCTGTACCAGGGGGCTCCCTCGTCAAGGAATCCGTCTGGAGGATCTACTTCCAGTGGACCTGCCACACGTCTTGCCCGTCAGATCGAATCCACACGGCTCCCCGGTCTGCTGTTAAACACACCTGGGCTGCTTCTTCTCTCCATCCCGCCATTGCCTTCGCGTGGGGCATACCATACTGATTTTGGTCTCCGACGCTCACCACCGCGTGCGTTTCTTCCCGGTTCACTACCGCCTTCACGAACGCCTCGGTACTGCTCGTTTTCGATCCATGATGGGGCACCGCAACCACGTCGCTTCGGAGTTGGCGTCCATAGGCTTGAGTAAGGGTTTCCTCAGCCGGCGCCTCTATGTCTCCGGGTAGGAGAATACTCGTCCCTCCATAGGTAAGCCGCAGAACGACGGAACGGTTGTTCTGCGAATCAAACGCCTCTGGGTCCGGCGGGCCCAGAATTTGAGCGTGGATACCAGCCCCAAAGGACAGCACGTCCCCACGCTTCACGGGGCGATTTGGAATCTCCTGGTCCGTGAGGAGCTGATGGGATTCTTCATAGAGCTCAGTGTCAGTCGATTGTCCACTGTGAAAAACGTTCTCGACCGACACCTCCCGCAGAATGGTTGGCAGCCCGCCCAGATGATCGTCGTCCGGATGGCTCACAACCACCGCGTCGAGTTCGCGGATGCCCTGCTGTTCCAGGTATGGAAGAACGGAGTACGCCGCTGCACTGCCGGTGGGGGACCGAGGCCCTGTATCAATTAGGATATGCCGGTCCAGTGGCGTCGACACGAGGGTCGCATTCCCGTTCCCAACGTCGAAGAAGATGACATCCAGGGCGGGTGCGCGATTCAGAACGCCACCCCATACTGCAACGGTCGCGAGCAAAAGACTCCCCACCACGCATCGCCATCGAATTCGGGGGCGGGGCCACTGCGCCAGAGACACGATGGCCAGTGTAAGGGCCCCCAGCACCAGAAAACTGGGGCGTGCCATCCGGATGCCCGCCCATGACAGCCAGTCGGCTCCGTGGCGGGAGGTGAGAAGAAGGCCCTGCATAAGCAGGTCCGCCGCACTTCCGAATGCTCCTGCTGCGACTGTCGAAACGGCTCCGATGGTTCCCATGGCCAGGGCCGCAGCTAGCCCCAACGCAGTACACGGAATTCCTGCCACGTTCAGAAGCAGGCCCGCTACAGAAACCCACCCAAAGTGGTAGAGCAACACGGGGGCCGTAGCCAACACAGCCGCCGCAGTGGTCACGACCACCGACACAGCGTAATCGACCCCAACGGAAGCCTGTGTGCCACTGGAAATCGGCGAGAGCCGGGGTTGAAGGGTTATAATCCCTGCCACGGCCGCCATCGACAGCTGAAACCCCACGTCAAACAGGGCCGCAGGGCGGGCAGCCAGTAAGATGAGTGCCGCCACCCCCAACGTGTTCAGTGGATGCGACGACCGCTGCAACACAACACTTCCAATAAAAAGTGTAGCCATCACGACCGCCCGTACCACCGAGGGGCGCGCCCCCGTCAGTACCATGTAAAAGCCGAGCAGAACAACTGTGAGGGCGGCCCGGCCGACCTCCATGGCGCGCCACGGAAACTGGAACCGCATGAGGAGGGGGCGAAGCAGCACATAGAACACCATTCCCACCAGAAACACATGGAGCCCCGATACGGCCAACAGGTGCATGAGCCCGGTGCGCGCGAAATCGTCCCGCTGCGCATCGGTGATGCGGCCCCGATCGCCCAGAAGGAGAGCCTGCAACACGGCCTGTCCCCCGTCGCTCGGCACGTATCGATGGATCTGCGTCTCCAGGTACCGACGCCCCGCCACTACCAGGTCGACGGTGCCACGGTCCGTCCGGGGCCGGATGTCCATATCGGCCGGATCGCCAACATACATCGTACAGCACGTTCCCCGTCGAGCCAGGTACGCCGCGTAATCGAAGCCCCCCGGGTTGCGTTGATCGGGAGCCGGGCGCAGTGTACCGCGGAGGCGAACAGAGTCGCCTTGCTCCACCCGGGGAAAAGCAACGGGCCGATCGGTCCAAGGAGAAGGGCGAAGCGTCACTCGGACCTGGCCCTCCACCCGGATCGCGGCCCGCTTGGTTTCCACTCGGTCGACCGCGACCGTAAACCGCGTGTCCACATCCGACCGCTCCGGCGCCCCTGTCACGACTCCACGGACGGATGTCTTGTCCTCCAGGGGCTCTACCACGGGCTTCAGCGCGCGAGGAGACGGGGTTTGGTAGGCCGCATGGCGCGCTGCGCCGGCACACACCACCAGTATGACAAGTCCCACCACGCGACCCAACGGTCCAAGGGTCACCATCCGACGGCGGTCCC
The DNA here is from genome assembly GCA_046498495.1 of Salinibacter sp. Lineage (GTDB taxonomy): Bacteria > Bacteroidota > Rhodothermia > Rhodothermales > Salinibacteraceae > Salinibacter. The sequence goes on from JAWOAQ010000182.1 coordinate 7,371, forward strand.
ACCAATCTGCCCCTGCAAACACCGCCAATCCGACGGCAGTCCCCCCGATCCAACTTCCAACCGACCCGGGACCCCCGAGGTGGCCCAGCGCAATTCCAAACGCGAAGGCCCCTGCGACGAGGAGCGAAGGATAGGCCGACCAGTGGACGTGCGTACCGGGACGCATCCGATGGAAGGCAGAAGGACGGAGCGGACGGGAGCGATAGACACAGACAACCCGTAATCCATAACTCGGCACCCACTTTCGGATCCAAGATTGAGGGAATCCATTCGCCCCTCCGAACCTCCGGCGGCGGCGACGTTGTAAAGCCTTTCCGCATTCCCCTGGCGGCCCGTGTCCCGCACCGTCCCCCGGTCACCGTCTGTATGGCCCTATGAGTACCCGCCGCGAGGCTCGCATCCATGTTATGAAAACCCTCTACGCCCACGAGCAGGCGGGGGATACCCCCGAGCACCTGGTGGGCACCCTTCTGGCCCCCGAGCTGAAAGACGATGCCGAGGCCTTTGCCTTTGCAGAATCCCTCTTCCGGACGACCCTTGACACGATCGACGCGGCCGACGAGATTATCCAGGAGCACGCCACAAACTGGGATCTTCCCCGCATCACGGTTGTCGATCGGGCACTGCTCCGCATGGCGGTCACGGAGTTTCTGAAGTTTGAGGAGATCCCTCCGAAGGTTACAATCGACGAGGCCATCGAAATTGCCAAGACCTACAGCACGCCCCGAAGCGACCGGTTCATCAATGGGGTCCTCGACTCCATCCTCATGAATCTTGAGCGCGAGGGTCGACTCAACAAGTCGGGACGCGGCCTCATTGGCATGGAGGCCATTCGCGACCGGGCCGAGTCTTCCTAAGTAGAGACGCAAAAGAACCTTAACAATGAGTCATTCCGAGCGCAGCGAAGCGGAGTCGAGGAATCTCTCCAAAGATCACCATAGTCGACCGTCAGGGCGATGTACCCCAAAATTAGACTCTTCGCTAGACCCAGAGAGATTCTTCGACTTTCTCCTCCCTCCGGTCGTCGGTCGCTCAGAACGACTCTCGAATAAATGTATTTCTGCGTATCTACTTAGTCTGCGCACGTGAGCTCACCCAAAACCGCCGGGCAGCCTACGCCGACACAATTTCGATTGTCGTCTGCCGGTACTGGGCGAAGCAGGCGATTTTGGAATCGGGGTCCCCGGTCGCCCCCCACGCGCAGGAAGCGGGCACGGAGGAGTCTAGAGCCCTTCACCTCGTCGTTCACAGCCCCTCCGGCTCGCCCCGTCCTCCCGACTGCGCCGAGCGGCGGGCCATCAGCACCCGAAGGATGTGCGGCCCCGTATGCGGCGCAGGAGCCCCGGAATCAGTCCGCCCCGCCCCCCTCCAACGGGAATTAGTACCCAACTACAATTCCATCCTTCCGCATCTCGGTGCCGCCCCAGTAGACGCCCTCCTCTGGGTCCCACATGATGGCCTGGTAGCCGCCGTAGCCCCCAGCGCCCACGTCCACCGCGTGGCCGCGGCCCCGCAGGGCGTTCACCACGTCGTCCGGG
>JAWOAQ010000202.1:0-5939 GCA_046498495.1 Salinibacter sp.
AAGGATGACCTCCGACGGCGCAACCGTTTGAATCAAGTCCGCCAGTTGAGCCTCCGGGGCCTCCGTCACACTGAACTCGCCGGTCGTCGCATCAATGAACGCAAACCCGATCTGCCCCTGGTTGCGCCCGGTCCCAAAGTGCACCGCCGCCAGAAAATTTGATTGCTTTGGAGACAACAACTGATCGTGGAACGATACCCCCGGAGTGACCACCTCAACCACGTCGCGGTCCACGACCTTTCCACTCGACGTATCGGCATCCTCGGTCTGTTCACAGATCGCCACGCGGAGGCCCGACCGGATGAGTTTCGGCAGGTGACTGTCGACGGCGTGATGGGGAAATCCCGCCATCGGCACGTCGTCGGCCTCGCCGTTGTTGCGCTCGGTAAGCGTGATGCCCAGGATCCGGCTTACCGTTTTCGCGTCGTCGTCGAAGGTCTCGTAAAAGTCCCCCATCCGAAAGAGCAAGATGGCCTTGGGGTGGCGCTCCTTGATCTTATAGTACTGCCGCATGAGGGGGGTACGCCCCCGGTTCGCTGTGGAAGAATTTGTCTGCGTATCCGCCATGCAAAAACGGAAATTGTGCGTGCAAAGCGTTGCGGACCCACCAACGTATCGGTCGGCCTCCTCAGATACAACGGCCTCCATCCCCGACGAAACGACCCAGGGACGATTTTTTTCTTGCAATAACAGAAGCGACCCGGGCCCCTCCCGTCATCGCGGTGCCCAGGACGCTCGCTGCCCCCGACGGGTCGGCGCATCGCTGCGCCCCAATCGACGCATCTGCTGAACGAGGGCGTGCTTCTGGGCCTCAATGGCAGCTTCAGGGCCGCCCGCTTCTTGAAGGTCCTGGTATGCATCCAGGCTGCGGAGCCGTTGAATCGCTGCCTCCAACGAGGCAACCGCCGCGCTGAGTGCTTCTGTGCTGCGCCCTGGGTCTCCCCCCGCCGACGTTCGACGCGGAAAGCCCCATTGTTCAAGGGCATTTGCGATGGCCGCGACCGCCGGCTCATCCCCCGCTCCGTACGCCGCCTCCAGGGACTGAAACGTCGCCTTCGCCTCGGCCCGGTACGGGGCCGGCACCCGATCGGGATGGCAGTGCTTCGTGGCTCGCCGATAGAGGGCCTTTATCGTCTCTGGGGCGTACGACCGCCGCCCCTCACGCGCCTCCTGAAACGCATCGTATGCCTGCTGGGCGTCGTGGTACGCGTTGCGGAGGCGCGCATTACGCATGTGGGCCTGCGCAGCGGCCCGCAGGCGATCCCGCTGGAGCCGGAGAACCTGCTCCTTCAACGGGGCCACCTCTTCGCGGTATCGTGTCTGGTAGCCTCGAACCTGCTGCTCCAACTCGGCCTTCTCTTGCTGTCGACCCGCGAGGCGTCTCCGCAACGTCTGCTTGGCTGTACTCATGGCGAGCCTTTTGTTGGTCGTGCGGTCTGTCGTATATTTTATCGAGGGCGCTTCAACTGAGATCCAAAGGAGTGCGTATTCCCGTCCCGGGATCCTCCGGGTCTCCATTCGATGCCTCATCCACTTGGCCCCACGTTGCCTCCATGTACAACCACATCTTAATCCCCGTCGATCTATCGAGCGCAAACGAGGCTGTCTTCCAGGAGGCCCGCCGCCTCGGCACCCCCGGCGAGACCACGCTTTTCCTCCTGCATGTCATTGAGACCCTCGAAGAAGACGAACCCGGCGAACTCGACGACTTCTACGAGGAGCTCCATGCGGACGCCAACGAGAAACTGACGGCGTGGGCCGGGACGATCGCCGACGATGGCTTTGAGGTGCAGGCCGAAATCACCTATGGGCCGCGCGCGCCCGAAATCACGCGGGTGGCGGAGGAGGACGACATTGACCTCATCGTGCAGCGGTCCCACACGGTCGATCGCGACGACGACCCCGAAACAAGTGTCGGGACGGTAAGCCATCAGGTCGCCATCTTTGCCCCCTGCTCGGTCTTGCTCGTTCGCCTGGACGAGGAGGCAGCGGCTTAGGCGGGGTGCCCCTCCTTTTCCTGAATCCGGGTCAGCGACGCCTCAAGGGCATCCGTGGTGATGATCTGCCCGGTATTGGGGTCCACCTGCCCAAACTCCAGGACCCCGGTGGGGCAACTCTGCACACACGCCGAACACCGCACACACTGCGGATCGGCCATAGGCTCCCCTTTCTGGGCAAACGACATCACGTCGATGCCCTGGTGGCACACGCTCGTACACACGTTGCACGAAATGCATTTCTTCTTGTCGGCCAGGATGCGGAAGCGGCTGAACCGGTGGTAAATGTGCATGATCGCTGCGAGCGGGCAAAAGAAACGGCACCAGAAGCGTCCACTTAGCCAAAAATAGACGCCGAAGCCCACCATGCCCGCCAGGACGATGTCGACCAGCCAGCTGTAGTTGAGCTGAAGCCCCAGCCATTCGCCGGAGAGACCCGCCCAAAACGCCGCCGTCGCCCCCGACTCCGGCCAGATCCATCCAACGATCCGGAGGGCCAAAAGAACGAAGGCCAGGACCATAATGACTTGTCCGGCGAGATTTAACTTGTTCCACCCGTCCCCGTGCGGCATCTTGTCGCGGTGCTGATCGCCCAGGGTTTCAGCGAGGGCCCCGCAGGTGCAGATCCATCCGCAGTAGGCCCCCTTGCCCCAGAAGTAAATCATCCCGGGGATCAGGACGAACGTCTGCACAAAACAGATCGCCAGCCACCACCAGAGCGGATCGGACGTAAACACATTCCAAATGAAGAGGGGCCACGCCAGGATGAACCCGTACGCCCGCCAATATTGGCGCCCGTGCGCGGCCCCGTCGCTGGCCGGGAAAAGAGCGTCGAGGAGCCCCGTGGGGAGAAGTCCATTTTCGCCCAGGTACGGAAGCAAAATCTCGGGCAGGACAAAGAGGGGCAAGACCTGTACGGTCATCAACGTTAGCGTTTGCACCCGGATGTACGGCGTCTTACGCCGTCGAATCCGCTTCACCCCAAAGATGACGACGAGGGCCGAGTACGCAAATGTGTAGTAGAACCCCGGCTGTGTCATGGAGGTCAGGGTGACCCCCAGCAGCCCATCTCCGTCCGCACCGGGCGTCCAGCCAAAGGGGAACAGTTCGGCGGACTGGGCCAAGCGGCCGACCCACCCGCCATCCTTCCAGCTGTAGATGGCCGCCAAGAAGAGGAAAAACGACGCGAAGGATGCAATACGCCCCCAGTTCAGCCGGCCCAGCCAGTCGAGAGAGCCAAGAGCCTCCCGGAGTGAGTCGGGACCGTCCCCCCAGTCGTTGCGCAGTTCGATGCCGGACCGGCGAAAGAAGTCGAGGGGCGCCTCCCGGCCAATCATCGCAAAGACCTGCCGGGCGGCCACCTGATCGGTATTGCCTTCTTTATCGGAGAGCACCACCGCGTCGTCCGTAATTGCCTCCACGTCGGTCGGCATGCGTACGGTGAGCTCGCCGGGCGCCGAGGACGCCCCCGCCAGCTCTCGCAATCGCTCCGCATTTTCGTCCTTCGGGCGGACGAACTCAGATCGGCGATACGAAAGGGTCACGCGCGCCCCCGCCTCCACCAGCGCGATGGCCGCCTCCGCCGCGGAGTCCCCCCCGCCAATGACCACCACGTCCGCGCCCTCGCAGCGCGTGGGATCGTAGAGGCGGTGGTGCACATGGTCCTTGTCGCTGCCCGGCACCCCCAGGTCGCGGAAATTCCCACTCCGCCCAATGGCCACCACAACATTGGACGCCGCAACACGCTCCTGATCGGCCGTGACGACCTCCAGCCCGTCCGCGTGCGTGTCAATGCGATGCGCCTCCGCATAGCGCACCGGGATATCCTGGGTCTGCGCCTCCAGTTCGTCGATAAGGTCCTCCCGGACGTCGGCCGTCACCGTAAGATCGCCCGCCGGCGTCATCTCCTTTGGATAGGTGTAGATGGGCTTCTCTTTCTGGAAGTCGTGAATCGTCGCAAAGCGGCGACGGGCCTCCATCACACAGTACGAGAGCCCCTGTTCTTCCGCCTCTCGCGCCGCCGCCATCCCGGACGCCCCGGCCCCAAGAATGACGACATCATAGGCCTCCGCCTTCGGATTCGAGGACCGCCCCCGGCGGGCGATGTCTCGGATGGCCTTTACGCCCCCATCGACCGAAAACTTCAGCAGCGGGACTCCGGCCAGGTCTCCGACCACGTACACCCCATCAACGTTGGTGCGAAAGTCCTCATCGACGCGCGGGAGTTGCTCCACCCGCCCGGCGGGCCACTGCAAATGCAGCCAGTCGGCGTATTGCTGTAACGGGGAGAGGAGCCAACGGACACCGTTCAGTAGAGCGGAGAGCATACGGTCGTGTAATGATGGAAGAGAAGCCGGCCCCGACCCTACGGTGTGACTGGACGTGGGGGGAACGTTACGCCGAAGCCTCACTATCAGGGTCGGCGGTGATTCCGTCTCTGCAGGACTCCTAACGGCTGCAAGCACACTGGGCTCCACATCGCGTTTATGATTTACGGTCTTGCGGGAAATCCTACAAAATCTGCCATCTGGGGCCCCGTTGCCCAGACCATCGACTGGCTTCGCGACCACGGCCTGGACTTTTGGATTCACGATCCCATCGCAACGGGCCTTCTCGAGCACGACTACAGCCCCAACGGCCTCGTCAACGACCGTCGTGTGGACGATATTGCCCAGTCGAGCGACCTGGTCCTCTCCTTTGGCGGGGATGGCACGCTACTACGGACAGCCCACCAGACGGGCCCCAACGACACCCCCCTCCTCGGCGTCAACATTGGCCGCCTCGGCTTCCTCGCCGACATCGAAGTCGACCAGTTGCCCGCTGCCATAACGTCGATCGAGCAGGGGGAGTACACCATCGAAGAGCGAATGGTGATGGAGGCGCAGACCGATGCGCCGCACTCCTTTGAGACGGAATGGGCGCTCAATGAGTTTGTCTTTAACCGGAGCGGATCCGCCGGCCTCATTCGAATTGAGGTTGCCGTAGATGATACTCCGCTCAACATCTACTGGGCAGACGGGCTCATTGCAGCCACACCCACAGGGTCCACGGCCTACTCGCTGTCAACGGGTGGTCCCATCATTTCCCCGGGCGTCGACGCCATGATCCTGACCCCCATTGCCCCGCACACCCTCACGGTCCGTCCGATTGTTCTCCCCGGCGACGTAACCGTGACCTGTCGGGTGCTCGGGGACGAACGGCCGTACGTCTTTGGCGCCGATGGGCGGAGCACCCTCTTTGACACGTTCGGGCACGAGTTTCGCATTCAGCGCGCGCCCCATACAGTAAACCTTGTGAAGCTCCCGGACCAACACTTTTTCCACACGCTTCGGTCGAAACTGATGTGGGGCGCGCATCGTTCGGAGACGGCGGAGAGCAAAACGGCCCCCGATGCAGATAGCGAATCGACGCCGTGAAGGCGGAATTAAGCCTTCCGGACCCCGTTGATTCCACCGTCCAACGCTAATACCTTCTGGTTGGCAAGGTAGGGGGGTTTCCATTCCGGGTCAGGTAGCTCAGGTGGTAGAGCAACGGCCTGAAAAGCCGTGTGTCGGCGGTTCGAATCCGCCCCTGACCACACAAGTATCCGCCTAAGTTCCTGAATATCAGGGACTTGGGCGGTTTTTATTTTGAGGTGGTGGGACATATGGTAGCAAATCAATCCTAGGCGTGGGAGCCGATGAACCGGTCGAGCTCCTCCCTCTTGATGTAGGTCCTTCCTCCTATCCCCCGGCTTCCGGGAAGCCTTCATGACGCCACTCTCGGAGCGTTGCCGTAGTGATATCGGCGTACCTTGCCTCATCAAGGGTCAGCCAATCTTTCTGTAGATAGGCCATGTCCGTGAAGCGGTCAATCGTTTCCTTCATTTCCCGCAGACCAGCGTCGACCGCCGGTTGACACTGCGCTCGATCTGCTGGCGACGCTCGTCTTCGCTCGTGCTCT
>JAWOAQ010000218.1:0-7492 GCA_046498495.1 Salinibacter sp.
GATCCTCGGCGTAAGCCTTCTCGTCGGCACCTTTCTCTTTCACGTCTGGACGGGACTGGGGCGGCTGCCCGATCGCTGGCCCCGCTTCCTCTGGAACGTGTACTTTACGTTCGTCTACGCCACGGTCATCGTCACAAGCGTCCAGGGGGCCATCCGGATCCTGAAGTCCCGCGTGCCGCTCCGCTCCCGTCGGGCCGTCGCGGTGCACGTGGGCGTCCTGTCCGGCGTGACGATCGTGGCGTACGGGGTCGCAACGGGGGTCTGCAAGATGCTCCATCCGGCCTTCGACGTCAGCTGGCAGGTGCTGTCCGTCACGGCGGCCGTTGCCTTCGCGTTCACGCTCATCTGGAGCGCCTTTGCCTACATGAACGCGTTTTACCGACGGCTTCGCGAGGCGGAGGCGGCCCAGTACGAGGCGCGCCTGGCTGCGCTCCGCGCCCAGATCAACCCCCACTTTTTGTTCAACGCCTTCAACTCGATCGCGGCACTGGTTCGCACCCGTCCGGATGAGGCCGAGACGGTTGTTGAGGACCTGTCCGCCCTCTTTCGCTACGCCCTGCAGGCGTCGAAGGACGGCGGCATGGTCACGGTGGGCCGGGAGCTGACGGCGGCCCGGCGCTACCTCCGCGTCGAGAAGGCCCGGTTCCGGGACCGGCTGACCGTACGGATCGATGTACCGGAGGACCTCCGGTCCGTGCCCCTGCCGGGCATGACCCTACAGCCCCTCGTCGAAAATGCCGTGCAGCACGGGGTCGGAGAGACGCGAGACGAGTGCACGGTCGCCATCGAGGCGGTCCGGGAGAACGACCGGCTCGTGCTCCGTGTAACCGACACCGGGCCGGGGTTCGACACGACCGACCTCGACGCGGTGCTCGACGAGGGGGCGGGCCTCGCCAACGTTTGGGAGCGGCTGGATCTCTTCTTCGGAACGTCGGCGGAGATGCAGCTGCGTCCGCAAGGGGTCGAGCTCCGGGTGCCTGTCCGGCCCGAAGCGGGCGAGCGACCACGGCCTGCGCCTGAGACGATCGCGTAGGGCAGGTCAATTCCCGACATTCTCTTCCTGAACATGCACTGAGGCCAATGCCTGTGTGCTGCCTGCTTGTCGACGACGAACCGCTGGCCCGGGAGCGCCTGCAGTCCCTTCTGCAGGAGGCGGATATGGACGCTACGGTCGTGGCCGAGGCCGGAGGGGGCAAGGAGGCCGTATCGCTTATCCATAAGCACGAGCCCGACGTCGTCTTTCTCGATGTGCAGATGCCCGTGCTCGATGGGTTCGACGTGGTGGACCTGCTACCAGATGGGACCACCGATCGGCCCCATATCGTGTTCGTCACGGCGTACGACGAGTACGCCCTACAGGCGTTCGAGGTGCACGCGCTCGACTACGTCACCAAGCCCGTGCGGCCCGATCGTCTCAACACGACCCTCAACCGCGTGCACGACGCCCTGACGGGTGAGGATGCTGCAGGCCAGGAACCCCTCGACGACCTCCGGGAGGCCCGGCAGGATCAGACCCTAAAGCGGCTTACGGTCCACATCGGGAAGCGCCTGCGTGTGGTGCCGCTCGGCGAGGTGCGGTGGATTGAGGCCGACGAGGGATTCGTGTTTGCCCACACCGACGACGGGCGCTACCGGACCGACTTTACTCTGAGCGAGCTGGAAAAGCGGCTCCCGCCCGAGGGCTTTGTCCGTACGCACCGTTCGGCCATCGTGAATCTGAGTGCGGTGTACGAGCTTGTGCCCGAGCCCGCCGGGACCGCCACACTCCGGCTTCGGGAGGGCACGAAGGTGCCGGTAGCGCGACGGCGGACCGAGAAGGTCGAGGCAGCACTCACGTAAGCCGAAGGGCAATGGGCACGCGAACGACTTACATGCCCACCGGTTCGGCCTCGCCCCCCTCACCGTCTCCGTCCCCTCGCCGATCGGCGGCGGGCGCCCGGTCGTCCAGCGACAGGGGCTCGGTGTGGAGGTCCGATGCGTCGTCGATCGCGTCGGAGCGGACGTAGACGCGTCCGTCGGTCTGGTCGACTGAGTAGGAGGGGAAGTGGGCGTCGGCCCAGTCCAGAATGCGATAAATCTCGTGGCCAAGCGCGTCGGTGTCGAGCGCAAACCCGACCACCTGGTTCTGGGAGTCCTGCAGGCAGTGGTGCATAGGCGGTACAGCTTGTTCGGAAGGCAACCGGAGAAGTAACGCTAGAACCCCGACAACATCTGATCCAGCCGTGCGCTCCGGACGGACGACTGTCACATCGGCAACCTGCGGCTGCCGGAGCGCATCGAATCTGACACCATTCGGGGATGCCGGCATGCCCCTCCCGACAATCCGTCGTGCCGGGGCGGTGCCCACCGCGGATTACGACGCCGCGAGGGCGCGCGGATCGGTGTCGATGCGTTCGGCGCGTCCCACAGCTCCTTGGTGCGGGCCGGTCTGGGCCGTTACGCGCAACCGGTCGTTGGCGACCTCGGCCCGCCAGGTCTCGGTCTCGGCGTCTGACGCGCCTTCGTCCTTGAGCACGATCGTGGCGCCGTCGATTTTTAGGATGGGGTGACGGGCCACGTGGAGCCCCGTCGCCTCATCCTTGATCACGTCCCAGCTTTCCTCGGACGCGTCATAGTAGGTGGGCACCGATGGGGGCGCATCCCCGTAGCGGTGCACGCGCCAGTAGCCGACCCAGGCGGGCGATTGGGAAGCAGAGGACGACGTGCTCATGGGGGCGAAGGCAAAAAGCCGAACGCAACGTCGTGGAGCGTACGAGGGGGACAAGAATATGGGTCCGGCGGCCGGGGCGCGTCCGCGGCGCTGTTTTGAACGAGGCAACTTATGCCTCGCAGGCGCGGCAGGCGAGCAGGTTGCGCGAGAAGCTCTGTGCTGCGTTCACGCCGTGCTGGTAGTACAGGGATTTGACGCCCTTCTTCCAGGCCTCAATGTACAACCGGTTGATGTCCTTGACCGGAACGGCGTTCGGGTCGATTGCGAGGTTCAGCGACTGCGACTGATCGATGTGGGTTTGCCGTCCGGCCGCCTGATCGACAATTGCCATCTGGCTGATTTCGCTAAAGGTCTTAAACACATCCTTCTCCCGCTCGGAGAGAAAATCCAGGTGTTGCACCGAGCCATCGTGTAGGGCAATTTCCTCCCAGACATCGGCGGTGTTCTTCCCTTTCTCCGCCAGGAGGTCCGTCAGGTGCGGATTTTTGTAGGTCACCTTCATCTTGGCCCGGTCCTGCACGTGGTAGTTGCTCTTGATCGGCTCGATGGAGGGGCTCACCTGTCCGAGGATAAAGCTGCTGGACTTGGTAGGCGCCACGGCCATCGTGGTGGTGTTGCGCCGCCCGTAGCCCTCCAGGACCTCGGGCTCGCCAAATCGCTCGGCCAACTCCGCGGAGGCGGCATACGAGCGCTCCTTGATCGTCTTGGCGATCTCGGTGCCCTTAAGCGCGGCCTCCGCCGACTCGAACGGGATCATGTTCGACTGCAGATAGGAGTGCCAGCCCAGAATGCCGATGCCGATGGCGCGGTGGCGTTTCGCAAAGCGGACGGCCCGCTCCATGTGCTTCATGCCCTCGGCGCCGTTGATGAACTCCTGCATCACCGCGTCGAGGAAGGCGGTCAGCGTCTCAACCGCGTCGGTGCTCTTCCACTCGTCGTAGTGGAGGGCATTCATCGAGGAGAGGCAGCAGACAAAGCTCTCGTCGGGGCCGGCCGGCAGGGCGATTTCCGAGCAGAGATTGCTCGCCTTGATGTCGTAGCCCTTGTCCTTGTACACCTGCGGCCGACCGCGGCGGACGTTATCGCGAAAGAGGATGTACGGGATGCCGAGGTTCATACGCGACTCAACGACGTCGGCCCAGAGGGCCCGCTTCTCAGGGTCGCCGTCAATCATGGCCTCCATCCAGTCGTCGCCCACCACGACGCCGTACATCATCGTCTGGATGGCGTCGCCCTCCGTCTGAATGTTGAGCCATTCGTCCACGTCGGGGTGTTCGATGTCGATGTAGCCGGCAAAGTGGCCGCGGCGCGTCTCGCCCTGGCTCACCACGTTGATGACCTTGTCGAAGAGCTGGGCAAAGGGATAGGTGCCGTTCGACGTGCCGTTGTTGGTGATGGGGGCGCCGCGGGGGCGAACGTCCCCGAAGTAGCCGCTCGTGCCGCCGCCCACTTTCGTCATCATGCCGACCTCGGCGTGGGTGTCGAGGATCGCGTCCATGGAGTCGCCGACGTAAGAGCCGAAGCACGAAATGGGCAGGCCGCGGTCGAGCCCGAAGTTGGCCCAGACGGGCGAGGCAAGCGAGTAGTAGCCCCGCGCCATGTATTCGTAAAACCGGTCGGCGAAGCCGTCCATTTGGAGGAGAGATTCGGCGTGGTCAGCAATTTGGCGCACGCGCTCCTCCGGCCCAACACCGTCAAGAAGGTAGCCGCGACGAAGGAACGTGCGGGCCTCCTCGTTGAGCCAGGCGAAGTCTGGCGACGTGGACGACGGCGTGGACGGGCGCGAAAGGGTTTGCTGGGGCATGAGAGGAGGAGGGGTCGGAGGGAAAAAATATGGTGAGGGTCCGGACCTGAATATCAGAACAGATCGTCGCCGCTTACGCTCTGGGTCATTTTCGAGTAGCTGGTGGAGCGCTTCGAGAAGAAGTCGTTGCCCTTCGTCAGCAGGATTTCCTCGTAGAACCAGCGCGTTTCGTCGAGCCGACTGTCGTCGACCTCAAAGATCGGGTCGACCTTCACGTTTTCGAGCGACCGATTGAACTTGTCGCGCAGGAAGGCATCGACGACCGGGCGGGGAAGAAAGTCGAGCTCGCCCTCGGCAAAGATCCAGTCGAGCATGTTCTGCTCGGCGTCGTAGGCCTGTCGGCAGGCGTCTTGAACCGTCTGCTCGAACGCCGGGCCGAACCACTCGGGGTGCTCCTCGCGGATAATGTCGATGAGTTCGATGCCGAAGAGGCCGTGGATCTGCTCTTCCTTCGAGGTGGCCTCCACGGCGTTGGCCACGCCCTTGAACCGCTTCTCGTACTTGTCGAACGAAAGCATGATGAGAAACTGACTGAACAGGCTCACGTGCTCGACAAAGATCGAGAACAGCAGAATGGAGAGCGCAAAGTCCCGGTCGTCGCCCGTCCGGGCCCCCTCAAGCGCCTCGTCAAGGTACTGCACGCGGTCGCGGAGGGCGGGAATCTCGTCGATGCGCTCGAACGCGTCGTTCAGGCCGAGCAGGTCCAGAAGGTGCGAGTAGGCGTCCAGGTGGCGCACCTCCGACTCGGCGAAGGTCATGCCAACAGCCCCGACCTCGGGGAGGGGAAGCCGCTCGTAGATGTCGGCCCAGAAGGTTTTAACCGCGACCTCGACCTGGGCGATCGCCAGCATCGTCTTCTTAATGGCGCTGCGCTCGGCGTCGGTACAGTTGACGTGGAAGTCCTGCACGTCCCCCTCGAAGCTGAATTCGTCGTGGACCCAGTACGACTGGCGGATGGCGTCCTTGAAGTCGAGGAGGCCGGGGTACGCGTAGGGCTTCAGGTTAACGCGCTCGTCGAAGAGGCTCATGGGGCGCTCTGCAGATAAAGAAAAAGCCTTTGGACGCCGGGCGCGTCACAAAGGCAGCAGAGCGCAAACGAAGTGTAGAGGGCCGGGAAGGGTCGGCACGGCCCATTCAGAGATTGAATGGGGAGTCCGGGTTGGGCCGACCCGGCAGTACACTCCACGTCGCGGACCGCGGCCCTATGACGCGTAGGGCGGTGTGGGGTCGCTCTCCAAGCGGGCATTCGGGCTTTGACCGTTGCGCGACAGCGCCGGAGTTTCACCGGACTTCCCCCGAGACGCATCCCGACGGGGGCGGGATGCCGCCACGCCACGACAGCGCGGCCTCGGAGAGGACGGGGTGTCAACAGAATGTGCACGTACGGTAGGCGTCGGCCGAGGGAAAGTCAAGACGGGGGTTTGAAAGAACCGTTACTGCCTGTCTCCCCACGCAGCCCGTCGCTGAGCGGGACGAACGTGCGCGTCGGTCCCGTCCAGGCTGCGATCCATTTCGTGACCAAACGCGTCGGCGCCGAGTGCAAATCCGCCCGGGGGGGAATCCTGGAGGCAGTGATGCAGACGGCGGAGCAGCGTGTTCGGAAGGCAACCGGGTGGGCAACGCCGGTGGACCGACGAGATGCCATCCGGCCAATCGCCACCAGACGGCGGCTGCCACGTCGGCATTGTGCGGCCGCGCAGCAGCACCATGCGGGTCAGTTTTTCAACCAGCAGGTCTTCGGGCTGGACCAGAGGGAACTGCTCTTTACCCGGTTCCAAGGTGGTGATCACGGTGCGGCCCACCACAAGGCGGCCGGACCGGGTGCTGAGCGGTGGCCGGGTGGTGACGCCCCACATGGCATGGCAGATCACGGGTTGATCTGATGCCGGATCCACTCCCAGGTAGAGCATGATGTGGCCGGGCATGTATAAAAGGGTTTGCAGCGGAACCCCTTGTGTCCGGATCAGGGATTGTTTTTCCGGGCCGGACAGTTTTTTCAGGGAAATATTTTCGCCGAAGTCGGCCTGGTCTTTGGAGTTTCTGGGCAAAGGGAGGCCGAAACCGGCAAACACATCCTGGATCAGGGCGGAGCAGTCCCGGTTTTCATACAGCCCGCCCCAGCCATAAGTTTGACCCATCAGGGCGTTCAATAGGTCGGCGAAATTATCAGGGGTGGCGGAAAACGGGAGTCGCTGAATTCCTTGTTCCGGCACCCCGGCTTCCAGCAGTTCCGCATTTCCCAGAGGGTTTCGTGCCGGGGCCAGGACCGTGACAAATCCCGTATCAGATGCCGGGCCTTTCATGGGCAATGCCATGCCCACCCGGCCGGAGAAAACCGGGGGGCTGTTCTCTGGAATCACGGGGACCTGGTCGGCTGTAAATCCTGCCAGAGGATGGGCGGAATAATCCGCCATGAATGCCTCATCCACGGCCGCGATCTGCTGCCGTCGCACCCACCCGGCCACCCAGTCGGTTTCCACCAGGGCCCAGAGTCTGTCTTTGCTTTCATGGGTGACCAGCACGGGGGTGCCGGCCGGTACCAGAGAATTCTGCATCATATCAAAGGGAAATCCGCGACCCGGGTGCAAGGGTCCGAAAAACACGGGTTTGTGAGTGGGAAGCACCCGAATGGATGCGTGGGCCACGGTGATGGCCGGCTGGTGCCGCATAGGATAAGTGCCGGGTTGGGACTGCCGGGCCATTGAATCCAGAAAATCCGGGGGAAGGGGCAGGTTGTTTTCGCCATATAGACTTTTTAACCGGTATTTTTTCAGTCCGGAAAAAACGATTTCAGCAGAATGCTTCGGACCGGTCCGGTGCCAGGGCTTGAAAAACCGGTCTTTGAATTGCTGAAAATATGCTGCCTGCCGGGCCGGATCAAATATCGGGCCCTTGATGAGGGCCAGATACATCCCGGCATCCTGGGATAACATCCGGATATCTTCAACCGGTGCGGGTTGTCTGACGGCACACCCGGC
>JAWOAQ010000118.1:0-40235 GCA_046498495.1 Salinibacter sp.
AAATACGCGATACGCAACCCGCGATACGATCCCTAAAGCAATCGACCCACTCCAACATGGCCACAACCACCGCAGACCCGGACCAGCAACAAGCCGACCTGTCGCCGGAGGAATTACAGCGCTACAGCCGCCACCTCACCCTTCCGGAGTTCGGGCGGAAGGGACAGGAGAAACTAAAGAACTCGTCTGTCCTGCTCGTCGGCGCCGGCGGACTTGGCTCCCCGGCCGCCACCTACCTCGCCGCCGCGGGCATCGGGCGCATCGGCCTCGTCGACTTCGACACCGTAGAGGCCTCCAATCTTCAGCGTCAAATCCTCTACGGCACCAGCGACGTGGGCCGGCCCAAGCTGGAGGCCGCCTCCGAGCGCCTGGAGGACCTCAACCCCCACGTCGACATCGAGCGGCACGAGGTGCGCCTCACCAGCGACAACGCGCTCGACATCATCGACGATTACGACGTGGTGGCCGACGGGACCGACAACTTTCCCACCCGCTACCTCGTCAACGACGCCTGCGTGATGACGGGGACGCCCAACGTGTACGCCTCCATCTTCCGCTTCGAGGGCCAGGTGTCGGTCTTTGCCACGGAGGACGGTCCCTGCTACCGCTGCCTCTACGAGGAGCCGCCCCCACCCGGACTCGTCCCGTCCTGCGCCGAGGGCGGCGTGCTCGGCATCCTGCCCGGGCTCATCGGCACACTGCAGGCCACCGAAGTCATCAAGCTGCTCACGGGCATGGGAGAGCCCCTCATCGGCCGCCTGCTGATGGTCGAGACCCTGGAGATGAACTTCCGCACGGTCAACGTGCCCACCAACCCCGACTGCCCCGTGTGCGGCGACGATCCGTCGGTGACGGAACTGATTGACTACGAGGCCTTTTGCGGCATTCCACAAGACGACGCCTCCTCAACCAACGGAACTGCCGACGTGTCCGACGCCGACGACGCCATCCCCGAAATTTCTGTCCACGACCTCAAGCAGCGACGCGACGCGGGCGACGCCCCGTTCGTGCTCGACGTGCGCGAACCGTACGAGGCCGACATTGCCAGCATCGACGCCGACCAGCTCATCCCGGTCGATCAGCTGCAAGATCGCCTCGACGAACTGGAGGCGGACCCGGACGAGGAGATTGTGGTGCACTGCCGCTCGGGCGGCCGCTCGGCGAAAGCAACTGAGTTTCTGCGCAAGAAGGGCTATAACGCGTCCAACCTTGCGGGGGGCGTCCTCGCATGGAGCGATGAGATCGATCCGGACCTGCCGCAGTACTGATGCCGCACGGGCCTGCATATTTAGCCGACAGGGGCCCCTGGCCAACCGCCGGGGGCCTTTTTCTGGACTATGGCGTCATTACGCTCTTTACCTGAGCCTGACTGAACGACCGCCCGGAATCAATCGGCCCATTGAAGTCCACAGAATCCTGCGCAGGAATGTCCTCTACCTCAATCCGCGCCGTCTCGATCTCCGATCCGCTGTCGTCGTAGAGCGCCACTTCCACCTGCGCAATGGGAATGGTCTGGGATCCGGGATTGACGAGCGTCCCGGCAAAGGCCCGTTCGCCCCCCTCGGTCTTCACGAGACGCGGCTCAATTACCTTGACCTCCTCTGATCCCCCTCCGTCTGACCCACATCCACCCAGCAGGCTGCCCCCCCCTACAACAAGCACTGCGAGAACGAATCCACGAGGAAGCCACCGAAGAAGGCGCGTCATAATCGAAGCCGAGGGTCAGGAACGAATGAGCCGCCTCATCCGGCGGCTGTGCGATGTCTACACGCTGAGAAAGCATAATCCCGGCTCACGGATCCCTGCGCCCCCCTGTGTGCTGCGGGTTTACAAAAGAATCATCTGAGTCGCCCCCGCTAATCCACCGCCTGGAGATCAGCGAGATTGTCCCTGAGACGGTCCAGCTCCGCCGTCGCGTCCGACTTCTTCTGTCGTTCGCGGTCAACCACTTCATCGGGGGCCTTGTTGACGAACTGCGGGTTGTTGAGCTTCTGCTCCACGCTTTCCAGAAACCCCTCTTTCTCCTCAATCTCGTTGCGGAGGCGCTCCCGCTCCTGCTCCAGATCAATCATCCCTGCCAGGGGCACAAACACTTCGCAGCGGCCCACGACCACGGAGGCACTCGCGTTGGGCTTCTCGGCACCGGGCTCTACCGTTAGATCCGTTACGCTCGCGAGCTTGTCGAAGTAGTCGGCGTACTGCTCGACGGTATCAGCAAGCTCCTCGTCGCCGGCCGGCACGCTCACGGTGGCCGCGATTTCCTGCCCGAGGCCCACGCCGTAGTCGCTCTTGATGCCGCGCACGCCGGAGATCATCTCCTGGAGGAGTTCGAACGTCTCGGCGGCCTCCGCGTCCATGAGGCGCTCGTCTGTTTCCGGCCACTCGGACACAATGCAGGCCTCGCCTTCCTCCCGCGGACGCACCTTCCACCACAACTCCTCGGTGATGAAGGGCATCAGCGGGTGCAGGAGCGTGAGCAACGTCTCGTAGATTTCGGCCGCCAGGGCAATTTTGTCCTCCGCCATCTCCTCCCCATACGGCGGCTTGATCAGCTCCAGGTACCAGTCGCAGTAGTCGCGCCAGAACACGTCGTAGACGCGCTCGGCGATTTCATTGAGGCGGTAGCGGTCGAGCGAGTCCTCGATGTCCTGGATGGCGGTGTGGAGGCGGTGGAGCATCCACTGCTCCGCCAGCTCCAGTTCTTCGAACGAGCGCTCCCGCCGGTAGTCGCGCGTCGGGACGCCGTCGTCCCGATCCATGAACTGGCCGAAGACGTTGAACGCGTTCCAGATCTTGTTGGCGAAGTTGCGGCCCATCTCGAACTTCGACGGCGCCAGCTTGATGTCCTGCCCCTGCGCGCACAGCAGCGTTAGGGTAAAGCGGGTGGCGTCGGCCCCGTACTGGTCCACCATCTCCAGCGGGTCGATGCCGTTGCCCAGGCTCTTCGACATCCAGCGGCCCTGCGCGTCCTTCACCATGCCGGTGATGAACACATTCTTGAAGGGCGGCTCGCCGGTAAACTGGTAGCCCGCCATGATCATGCGGGCGATCCAGAAGAAGAGAATGTCGTAGCCGCTGACGAGGACGTCGGTGGGATAGAACTTCTCCAGGTCGTCGGTTTCCTCCGGCCAGCCGAGCGTGGCGAAGGGCCAGAGCCAGGACGAGAACCAGGTGTCGAGCACGTCGGTCTCCTGCACCATTCCCTCCTCGGGCTGGTCGACGCTCACCACGTAGCCCTGCTCCGGATCCGGCTCCCCGTTCTCATCGGTGTAGTACCAGACGGGAATGCGGTGCCCCCACCACAGCTGGCGGCTGATGCACCAGTCGCGGATGTTCTCCATCCAGCGAAAGTACTCGTTCGCCCATCGGTCGGGGAAGAACTCGATCTCGCCCTCGCGCACCGCCTCGATCGCCGGCTCGGCCAGCGGCTCCATCTCCACGAACCACTGCCGCGAAATCAGCGGCTCGATCACCGCCTCCGACCGCTCGGAAATCGGCACGTTCATCATGTAGTCCTCCACATCCACGAGCAGGCCCTCCGCCTCCAGGTCCTCCACAATCCGGTCGCGGGCATCGAAGCGGTCCATGCCCTCGTAGGGTCCCCCATTCTCGTTAATGGTCCCCTTCGGACTCATGATCGTGATTTTCTCCAGGTCATGGTCCTCTCCGATCTCGAAGTCCGTCTCGTCGTGGGCCGGCGTCACCTTCAGCGCCCCGGTGCCAAACTCGCTGTCGATGCGCTCGTCGGCGATGATCGGGATTTCGCGGCCCAGGAGCGGAAGGATCGCGGTTTTCCCCACGAGGTGTTCGTACCGGTCATCGTCCGGATTCACCGCGATGGCGGTGTCGCCGAGCATCGTCTCGGGCCGTGTCGTGGCGATGGTTACCGTCGACCGGCCGGTCGACGGTTCTCCCGAATCATTCTTTAGAGGATACTCGACGTACCAGAGGTGGCCCTGCCGTTCTTCGTTTTCGACTTCCTCGTCGGAGAGGGCGGTTTCGTTCTCCGGGTCCCAGTTCACCAGGTAGTCGCCGCGATAGATGAGGCCCTCTTCGTAGAGCTGCACGAAGACCTCCTGCACGGCGCGGGTAAAGCCCTCGTCCATCGTAAAGCGCTCGCGACTCCAGTCGCACGAGTCGCCCAGCGTGCGCTTCTGGTCGAGGATGAGATCGCCGTACTCCTCCTTCCAGGCCCACACCCGCTCCACGAACGCATCGCGCCCGAGGTCGTGGCGTGTCTTGCCCTCTTCCTCGCGCAAATTCGACTCCACCGCGTTCTGGGTGGCGATGCCCGCGTGGTCGAGGCCGGGCATCCAGAGGGCCTCGTCGCCCTTCATGCGGTGGATGCGCGTGAGGGCGTCCTGGATGGAGTCCTGTAGCGCGTGGCCGATGTGGAGCCGCCCGGTGACGTTGGGCGGCGGCATCATGATGACGTGCGACTCGGCGTCGCTGTCGGCATCGGCCTCA
This sequence comes from Salinibacter sp., assembly GCA_046498495.1. Taxonomy (GTDB): domain Bacteria; phylum Bacteroidota; class Rhodothermia; order Rhodothermales; family Salinibacteraceae; genus Salinibacter. Next base: position 4,468 of record JAWOAQ010000118.1, read on the forward strand.
AAGAAGCCGTTTTCTTCCCAGTAGGCGTACCACTTCTCCTCAATCTCGGAGGGCTCGTACGCTTTGCTCATCGAAGCGAGGGACGGGGCGTCGTCGGGCATAGCGTCGTGCAAACACTTGAATCAGTGAACTCAACCGTGAATTGCGGAACGGGCATGAGACCGGACCGCCGTCTACAGTCGGCCGTCCGCGGTCACGAAGGTAACGTAGGGCGCCTCGACGAGGGATGCCGGACGTCTGCCAGCTATTTCATTGAATTTGAGAGAGGACTGACGGATCCATTCTCCTGGTCGTGTGGCGTTCGAGCCTCCGTCCGTCCGGTAACATCTTTTCCGTCCGGACGTAGGGAAGATGCACCCTTTTTTCTTCCTGAACGTGTGCCCGCATGCGGAGTCCGTCAATCGAGGACTACCTCAAAACAATCTACAAGCTGGAGGTCCAGGACGAGGGGCGTCCTGTATCAACGGGCGAGGTAGCCGAGGCGATGAGCGTATCGGCTGCCTCGGCAACGAACATGATCAAGCGGCTCGACGAACTTGGCTTTCTAACGTACGAGGCGTACGAAGGCGCCACGCTCACCGACCCCGGCCGCACCGTCGCGCTGGAGGTGCTCCGCCACCACCGCCTGCTGGAACTCTACCTGAAGGAGGTGATGGGGTTTTCCTGGGACGAGATTCACGAGGAGGCTGAGATCCTGGAGCACCACATCTCCGAGCGGTTCGAGGATCGAATCGAGGAGATGTTGGGGAATCCCGAGCGCGACCCCCACGGGCACCCCATCCCGGCCCGCGACGGCACGGTCGACGAGCTCCCCACCCGCTCCCTGGCCGATTTGACGGAGGGCGACGCGGCCTCGATCGACCATATCGCCGATGAGAACGGCGAATTGCTTCACCTGCTGGAGCAACGGGGCCTGCTGCCCGGCGCCTCCGTGGAGGTTGTGGACACCCGGCCGCTCGACGGCCTGCTGGTCGTGGCGGTGGACGGAGCCGAACAGCTCATCGGGGCCCCGGTGGCTCAAAAAGTCGTCGTTGCGTCTCCGTCCCCCCAGTAATCACGTCCTGCCCCATGACCTCCGCCCGCGCCGCGTCCGTCGTCGTTCTGGCAAGCGTCCTTCTTCTTATTGTCGGAGCCGACTGCTCCGGGGACCGCTCGTCCTCTCTCAATGAGCTTTCATCGCGTCCGGCCGACTCCACTGTGGAGCGGGACGTGCCCTACGTCACGTCCTCCGAGTCGGTCGTGACCCGGATGCTGGAGATGGCCGAAGTAGCTCCTGGCGACACTGTCTACGACCTTGGCAGCGGCGACGGCCGCATCGTCATTACCGCGGCCCAGCGGTACCGCGCCTATGGCGTCGGCATCGAAATCGATCCCGTCCGCGTCTGGGACGCCCGCGAGAACGCCGAGGCCGCCGGGGTCGCCGATCGGGTCGAATTCCGCCAGGGCGACCTCTTTGAATCCGACTTCAGCGACGCCGACGTCGTGACCCTCTATCTGCTCCCCATGGTGAATCAAAAGCTGCGCCCCCTCCTCTTCGAGCAGTTGGCCCCGGGCACGCGGGTCGTCTCGCACAACTTCGACATGGGCGCCTGGGCCCCCGATTCCTCCGAACAGGTGGGCCCCAGCAACGTCTACCGGTGGACGATCCCGGAGGAGCGCCCGGATACCCTGGCGTCGGACTCCCTGGTGTCGGACTCCCTGGCGTCCCCCTGACGCCGGACTGCCTGCTCCCCCTGCCTCAGAACGGCGCCGTCCCCCCTCGGAACGATTTAGCCCAGGCTAATATTCTTCTTTTCCGAGGAAATACTGTTTGTCCTGAGTCGATCCATGAACATGCGCCGTGTGGCCTGCGGGCTTCGTCTGGGAGGCGCTCTTGTCCTCCTGTCGTTGCTCGCGCGTTGTGCTCCGTCTGCCAATTCCGGGGGGCCGGGGGATTTCACCGATCGCAAACCGAACGTTGTCGTGACCACCAACGTGATTGGCGACCTCGTGCGGCAGGTGGCCGGGGATCGCGTGAACCTCACGACGCTAATGGGCCCCGGCGTGGATCCGCACCTGTACCGGGCCAGCGAAGGGGACGTGCAGACGATGGCCGCGGCCGACCTCGTTCTCTACAATGGCCTGCACCTGGAGGGCAAGATGACCGATGTGTTTGCCCGGATGAACTCGCGCTCCGTTCCCTCCTCGGCCCTCGCCGAAGAGGCGGTGCCCGACAGTCTCCTCATCCCGTCGTCCGATTATGCGAGCAGCTACGACCCGCACGTGTGGTTCGACGTACAGCTGTGGCGCCGTGTCACGCGGCACGTGGGCGAGCTCCTGGCCCGCCGCGATACGGCCCACGCCGCGGCGTATCGCCAGAGCGCCGACGCATACGCCCGGCGCCTCGACTCCCTCAACCAGTACGTGACCACGCAGGCACAGCGGGTGCCAGAGGACAAGCGGGTGCTCATTACCTCGCACGATGCGTTTCGTTATCTGGGCCGGGCGTACGACATTGAGGTGCGCGGGCTTCAGGGCATCTCCACCGCCACGGAGGCCGGCGCGCAGGACGTGCAGCGCCTGGCCGGCTTTGTCGTGGAGCGGCGCATCCCGGCGATGTTCGTCGAATCATCCGTGTCGTCGCGCGGCATCGAAGCCGTCCAGGCCGCCGTGGAGTCGAAGGGGTTCGAGGTGCAACTCGGAGGCACCCTCTACGGCGATGCGCTCGACAACCGCGGGACGCCCCAGGGCACGTACGTCGGCGCGCTCCGGCACAACATTGACACGATCGTGGGGGGATTGCTTGACGATCCAACTCCGTCGTCGACCGCAACGCGATAGAACGTCTTGTACTGCGTATTGCGTATTCCGTATTTCGTATTTTGTATTCCGTACGTCGTGAGTTTCAGAGTCGTGGGCATCCTTGCGCAATACGTACCACGCAATACGCCTCCCCCCCAGTGCTCACTCTATAATCGACCGTTTCTTCGTATGCCAGACGCCGCCCCCGCCCTCACCGTCCGCGACCTCACGGTGGCCTACGACGAGGATCCGGTGCTCTGGGACGTCGACCTCACCGTTCCCACCGGCGTCCTCATGGGAATTGTGGGTCCCAACGGTGCCGGCAAAACGACCCTGCTGAAAACCATCCTCGGCATCGAAGCCCCGGCGGCCGGGACGGTGCGTCTGTTCGGACGGCCGTACGATGCCGTGCGCGACCGGATTGGGTACGTGCCGCAGCGCGGCAGTGTGGACTGGGACTTTCCAACGAACGCGCTCGACGTGGTGCTGATGGGTCTCTACGGCCGCCTGGGCTGGATCCGTCGGCCCGGTGCCGCGGAGCGAGAGGAGGCCAGGGCCGCCCTGGAACAGGTGGAGATGGGCGACTACGCCAGCCGCCAGATTAGCCAGCTTTCGGGCGGGCAGCAGCAGCGCGTCTTTCTCGCCCGCGCCCTCGTGCAGGAGGCCGACCTCTACTTCATGGACGAACCGCTACAGGGGGTCGACGCCACCACCGAGCGCGCCATCATCGACGTGCTGCGGACGCTCCGCGAAGAGGGCCGCACCGTCGTGGCCGTGCACCACGACCTTCAGACCGTGCCCGAGTACTTCGACCACGTGATGCTCCTCAACGTGCGCCGCATCGCCAGTGGACCGGTCGAGGAGGTGTTTACGGAGGCAAACCTGCGCCGCACCTATGGCGGCCGCGTGGGCTTTCTCCGACCGACTGAGACGGAGCCCTCCACGGACGACCCGACGTCGGCATGATTGACCTGCTCTCCCAGCTCTGGACCGATTACACGCTGCGAACCGTGGCCCTTGGCGCCGCGACGCTCGGCGTGGTGGGGGGCGGCCTCGGGTCCTACGCCGTGCTCCGGGGCCAAAGCCTCCTGGGCGACGCCATCTCACACGCGGCTCTGCCCGGCGTAGCCCTCGCGTTTTTGCTGACCGGGGGCAAGGCGCCGCTTACGCTCATGCTGGGTGCCGCCGTTACCGGCACCGCGGCCGCGCTCGCCATTGTGGGCATCACAAACAGCACGCGCATTCCGTACGACAGCGCCCTGGCCCTCATGCTGTCGGTCTTTTTCGGGGCCGGGCTCATGCTGCTCACCTACCTCCAGCGGGCCGCCGGGGCGGCCCAGGCGGGCCTTGATGCCTTTCTGTTCGGTCAGGCCGCTGCCCTCGTAGAGCAAGACGTGTGGACGATGGCAATGCTCGGCGGGCTTGCTTTTGCCGCCCTGCTCTTGTTCTGGAAAGAGTTCAAGCTCCTGGCCTTCGACCCGGACTTTGGGCGAAGCCTGGGGGTGCCCGTCCGGGCCCTCGACGTGGGCCTTACCACCCTCCTGGTGGTCGCCATTGTAATCGGACTCCAGACCGTGGGCGTCGTGCTCATGAGTGCCGTCATCGTGGCCCCAGCCGCCGCGGCCCGGCAGTGGACGGACCGGCTGGGCGTGATGGTCGGGCTCGCCGCTGCTTTTGGGGCCCTGAGCGGCGTGGGCGGCGCTGTTGCAAGCAGCACCGTCGCCGACCTCCCCACGGGCCCGACCATCGTGCTGTGCATGGGCTTCCTGGTGGCGCTCTCTCTCCTCCTGGCCCCCACCCACGGCCTGCTATGGTCCTGGTGGCACCGACGCCAAACGGACCGGCGCCTGCGACACGAACAGGTCTTGTGCACCCTCTACGCCCTTGCCACCAACCATGGTCGCTGGGATCACCCCCACGGCCCCGCCGCCCTCGATGCCGTGACGAGCGGCCCCTCCCGCCCCCGAGATGCCCTCCGCCAGTTGGCCAGCCGGGGCCTTGTCGCCCAGACCGACGAGGGGCGCTGGCACCTGACCCAGGCCGGTGCCGCCGAGGCCCGCCAGCTGGTCGACGACCGCAGTCGTTCTCCTGAGGACGAGTCCACGGACCCACCGTCCCTCCTGTGATGACCATTCCCCAGCTCGAAATTCAGCTCGTGGCCGTCGTGGTGGCCGTCGCGTGTGCCCTGCCCGGCTCCTTCCTGATGCTGCGGCGCATGGCCATGATGAGCGACGCCATTAGCCACGCCATCCTGCCCGGCATCGTCGTTGGCGTGCTCATCGTTGGTGGACTGAACTCGCCCCTCCTCCTCGTCTTCGCCGCCGGCACGGGGCTGCTGACCGTAGCGCTCATTGAGGCCCTTCACGGCACCGGCCGGGTGAAGGAGGACGCCGCCATCGGCATCGTCTTCCCTGTCCTCTTCAGTCTCGGCGTCCTGCTCATTGCCCGGTTTGCGGGGGACATGCATCTGGACACCGACGTGGTGCTCCTCGGCGAGCTCGCCTTTGCCCCCTTCAATCGCATGACGGCGTTCGGATTCGACCTGGGGCCGCAGGCCCTCTGGATGATGAGCGGAGTGCTTCTCCTCAACGCACTTGCCCTCCTCCTCTTCTATAAGGAGCTCAAGCTGGCCACCTTTGACCCCAGCCTGGCCGCCTCGCTCGGCTTCCGGCCGCGCCTCCTTCACTACGGACTGATGGGGCTCGTCTCCCTCACGGCCGTGGCGGCGTTCGACGCCGTCGGTGCCATCCTGGTTGTGGCCCTGATGGTGGGCCCGCCAATGACAGCCCACCTCCTGACCGACCGCCTGGGCGTGCTCATCGGCCTGAGCGCGGGCGTCGGGGCGCTCGGCGCCGTCGGGGGCTACTGGATTGCCCACGGGCTCGACGTATCGATCGCCGGGTCGATGGCGACGACCATCGGCTGCCTGTTCGGCCTCACGCTCCTGGCGGCCCCGCAGCACGGCCTGCTGGCCCAGTGGCGCCGCCACCGCCGCCAGAAGTGGCGGTTCGCGGAAGAGATGCTTGCGCTTCACCTCCGACAGCACGAACACACCCCCGATGCCGATCGGGAGTGCCGGGTGGACCACCTGCAGGAGCACCTGAACTGGACGCCGGACGTGGCCGAGCGCGTCGTGGCGCGGGCCGTCCGCCACGGAACCGTTCGCCGCATCGACAACCGCCTCCACCTTACAGACGACGGACGGGCCATTGCGCAGGCCGCCGCAACACGGACTTGAGCCGCCCGTCGACCGCGAACCGCCCGTCGACCGCCCCGGCCTCGTTCACGAACGGTCCATCTGACCTTTCCGACGCGCCCTCGTATGTTGGAAAGCGTCCATGCTCTTTCTCCTGTCCCCACCGACCAACGTGCCTCGCGTCTCTCCCCTCCTCCTCGCCGTGGCCCTGGCCTCGTGTGCACTGTGGATTGGCTGCTCATCCTCGGAGTCGACCACCTCCGACTCATCCGCGGACGAATCGGCTGCGGCGAACGGCCCCGCCCTCTCGCTCTTGTACACGACGCCCGACGGCGCACTTGTCCATCACGACGCCCGGACCGCGGACTCCGACACCCTCGCCACCGGCGTGCAGGCGAACGGGCCGCGGGCTGCCTCCCCATCGGAACGCTATCTCGCCTTCCGCTACGCGACGGCCGACTCCGCCCACCTGGCCCTCCTGGACCTGACGGACGGACGCCTGCAGCCAATCGACGCCCACGCTGGGGGTGCAGCGTATTCGCTGGCCTGGCACCCCGAGGACGATCGCCTGGCCTTCGGCGTCTATGAGCCCAACGAGGACGACGGCCGCGGCCCCGGCACCATCCGCACCGCAACGCCCGATGGGGCCGCCCAGAGCGTCGGATGCAGCGCCGCGCGCGAGGTGCTCGCCTGGCTTCCCAGCGACGTGCTGGCCGCCCGCAACGACGATGACCTCTACACCGTCGCCCCGGACGACTGCGCCACCGCCACCTCGACCGATGCCCGTCGGATGCATGAGGCCACGTACGCTCCGAGTGGAGATCACCTCGCATACATCCGCCGCGAGTTGACCTACGACTCGGACGCAGGCGAGTATACCCCCGACTCGTCCCTGTACGTGAGCGATGCCCAGGGCGAAGATGGCACCGAAGTTCTCAGCCCCGACCGCCGCCCACGCCACCTCCGCTGGGCCCCCGACGGGTCGGAGCTGGCCCTGGATGTCCACACGGAAAAGTCCGGGCAGCGTCAGATTGTCGTGTACAGCGAAGCCGACGACCGCACCATCTACCTCACCCCGCCATCCGACGCCACAAGCGACCAGATGCACCCGCGATGGTCCCCGGACGGCACCTACGTCGCCTTTACCCAGGGCCGTGGGGCCGACGCTCAGGCCGCCGTACGAATCGAGGGGCAAACCCGAACCCTTGGGCCGGTGGACGGCGCCGTGTGGGGCTGGACGGACGACCAAACCGTCGTCGTCCCCGGCCCCGACAGCGTCCGCGCCCAATCCATCGACGGGACCACGCGCTACGCCCATCCAGCCCCCGCCACCCTCATCCACGCGTGGGAACGCTCCCCCTCCTAAACCGGCCGTGACGGTTCACCGGAGGCGGTCGACCGGCGTACGAGCCATCCGCACCTGAGCGCCCTCGTCTCCCGCCTCCGGCCGCACCCAGGCGTGGTAGAGCGCGCCGTCGTGATGCACCATCTTCGGAAAGCCAACGCCACGGCTCGTCGACGGCAATCGGGCTATGGGGACCGACTGTTCAGGATCAGAATCCGGACGAAGAAGACGGGCGCGCAGCGTTCCCCCGCGCTCCGTCGATTCCAACCAGCTAATCACAGCGGTCCCCTCGTCCAGAACAGCGATGTCGACGCGTCCCTTGGGCTGCTCGGTCCCTACGTCGATCGGCTCCGAAAAATGCCGCCCCCCATCCATCGACATGGCACCCCGCACCCGCGGCTGCCCATCGGCCATCGTGAACCAGGCAGCAGCCACACGGTCTCCGGCCGCCGCAAGTGCGGGCCCATTGACCGGGCACCCCTCAATCTGCCATCCATCGTCGTGCAGGAGGACGGGCTCGCTCCACTCGGTCCCGTCGAACCGTGTGACATGAATGTCCCGCACCTCGTTATCCGAGCGGTCGCGATAGGCCACGAGGGCATCGTCCCCGACCCGCACGGCACTCGTAGCGCAACACTCACAGGTGCGCTCGTCGATCTCCATTCGCTGGTGCACCGTGCCCTGCGGCCCCACCACGGCGCCCCGGAGCGTCATCGCCCCGCCGCCATGTAGGTCGCGCCCGTCGAGCCAAACGGCCAGGAGGCGATCCGTCTGCCACGGCACCACCGACACAAACCCGTGCTCCGCGTCCGTGCTGTCATTGTGGAGCGTGGCGGGCTCACGCCAGGCATCGGCCCCAGATCGCTGCGTGAGCCGGATGTCGTAGGCGAGGGGCGTGACGCCAGTGTCGTCCATCTTGCTTTGTAGATAATGTGCCGCGGCGCGCCCCTCGGCAAGCGGAACCACCGACGGAAGATCCGCCCAGTTCACAAACCAATCGGCTCCGGTCGCCACGGTGTGCGGATCGGACCACGTGTCGCCGTCAAAGGAAGCGTACCGGAGGGCGTGCCCGCTGTCTTTGGGGGCCACCCAGCTCAGCCACACCGCACTGTCGCCCGCAACGTGAAGGCGGGGCGTCTCGCTTCCCGGACCGGCGGGCCCCTCCAGCCGATCGCCGACCGGCCCCGTCGACCGATCGGCATCTGCACAGCCAGCGAGGAGGACCATTACGCCTCCCAGGAGGAGACTCAAAACGAACCAACGCACCATTGAACGTGAGGGAATATGGAAACCGCTCGTGCACCCCGCCGCTCATGCACACGAACCAATCCAATCACGGTTCAGCGTGCGAGTCGCCTCCCTCGATCCGCTCCACGATGTCGTCGATCTGGTCCTGCGCACGAGCCAGAAGCATCGGCACCGTACGACGCCGCACCTCTGCCTCGTGCGCAAGATAGGTCTCCAGTTCCCCTTCGGTCAGGTGACCGACCACCGCGCCTAAGAGTGTCCGCTTGAGGCGGCCGTCTTCCTTTAGCAGGTTGCGGAGGCGGGCCCGCTGGTCGGCCCGGTCCATCTCGGCGAACCCCACCCCGTAGCGCGCCAGCCGCTCGGCCACCAGGCCCAGGATCGTCGGATTCAGGAGCTTGAGGATGGGCCGGAGCGTCTCGTTCTGAAACTGTTCAACCGGGCGCGCCTCGCTCGTATCGAGGGCAAGGACCGGGCGCGCCCGCCGCAGGCGCTCGGCGCGGCCCATGGTGCCCCATAGGTCCTCACTCACAAGCTCAATGCTGTGCCCGGCCGGGTCGCGGACGTAGAGGGAGCGCTGCCCGTCGCCCCACCGTTCCTCGTGTTCGATGGCAACGTCGTGCCTGTTGAGGTGGCGGCGCCAGGCCATCAACTGATCAGTCGGCACAGCAAATGCAACGTGGCCGGGCCCGTCGGCGCCGTGGGCCGGAAGGCCGTCACGCGTACGGCTTGCGGCGGGATCGAAGACGTGCAGAACGCCCGGCCCACACCGGAAGGTCACGTGACTCCCGTCGGTCCGGAGGAGCACGTCGAGCCCCAGTACGGTCGTGTAGAAATGTTCGGCGGCCGCCAGATCGGCGGCGTAGAGACTCGTTTCGAGTACGAGTTTGGGAGAGGGTGGCATGTCGGGAAGATTGTTGGCAGAGCAACCGAAGGGGCATTTCGTCCCACACCCGACTATTCCTCGTCCGGAATGAACTTGTCGAGTCGCACCACGCTCGTGTCGGACACGAACATCACACCGGAGCTTTTCTCAAACAGCGGCGTGAGGCCGTCCACGATTTCCTGGATCATGTCCCCGCTGCCCACGGCGAAGAACATCACCAGGCTGGCACGATCGTTGAAGAGCAACCGTCCTTCGTGAAACCCGTGTTCGCCCCGTCCGGCCACGTTCCGGTGGATGGTGTATCCACTGATGGCCGCGTCGTCAAGCAGGTCTTGAACAAAGGCTTCCTTCTCTCCCCGGACGATAATCTCGATTTTTTTGGCCGGATGCAGGCTGTGTTCGGTCCCCTTGTTGGTCGATTCAGGCATAACGGAGTCGGCACTGCGATAAGTGGAACGGCGAAGGGCTCAAAACAACTTGTACCGGCTGCCAAAGTTGGTTTTGCGTGGACCCATGGAGGCCGGGAACGAACAGGGCGGGCGCTACGCGACAGCCGTTCGTTACCAAACAAAAGTGAGGAAGGCCACGACGATCCCCTTGAGTTGGTATTACGAGGCAACCGCACCCGACGCTCCCTCGGCGTTGTGCGGCGTCCACGACCCGCCGGGGGTATAGTGGAAAAACGCGTTTTCCCGCTGCGGATCCATGACGGTGAGTCGCATCCACTCGTGATCCAGGAGCTGGGTGAGATCCACCTGTCGGTCCAGGATGGACCCAACTCGTTCTATCGGGGCTTGAATGACGGCGGTGAGGCGGAGGGGCCGGTGGTACACGTGCTCGTCGTCGGCCTGAAGCGACTGCAGGGGAAGGCCGCTCATGAGGTCGCCCCCGTTGCCCTGAACAACACCCACCTTGCCCACCACGTTCTGCGTCACTTTCGAGCCGCTGCCGTAGGCTGCATTGTCGACCGTCGAGAAATAGTACTGGGTGTTGATCCACTCGCCCACCACCAGCGGACCCGTCAGGATGGTTTCGAGCGCCGTCCCGTCGTCGTCCTCGGACCAGTCGTAGGAGTGCAGGAAACACCGTCCATTGAGGTCGAGGCCGTGGGTCAAGGACCGCGGGCCGATGATGAAGCCGGCGTTCCCGGCCAGGCCCCACTCCGGCCGCGTCTCCGCCCAGTCGGCCGCCCGGCGCTGCACCTCCCGGACGGACGCGTCGGGCTGGCCTTCGTCAACCCTCGTATTCAGCGTGTGCACGCGCTCGGCCGTAGCGTCGGCCTGCGCGGCCCGCAGGTCGCGGCGGAGCCGGTCCAGCGCGTCCGGGGGCGCGGGCGGATCCTCTTCGTCGAGGAAGAGCTGGATCGCGTCGGTCGTGGTGTTGTGCTGGGCTGCGAGGAAGACCGTGTCCTCGGGAATCTCGATCCCCCGATCCCGGAGCTCGTCTTGCACTGTCTCGTCGTTGCAGATTGCAGCGAGGACGCGGGCGTTGGGCCCGCCCGGATTGCCGGCGCAGGCGCCGCAGTCGAGGCTCGACTTGTACGGGTTGTTCGGCGTCTGGGCCCCGTGCCCCGCAAAGACGACGAGAGGCGCAAACGTCTCCGTCCACCCCATCAGCCGGAAGGCCGCCTCGGCGTAAAGCACTTTGGCCTCGGGGGAGAGCCCGACCGGCAGGCCATTTCCCTCGATCCCCTCGGCGACCGTTCGGTCTACCGTTGGCTCACAAAAGGCATCTGGCCCCGGCACCCGGTCGTTCAGAGTGGATTCGAGTCGGAAGAGGCCGGACGGGACGAGCGTCCGTGCGGCCATGGCCCCGCCGAAGATCCCCCCCCCGCCCTCCACAAACCCAAACGCAGCGGCCACGTTGTGCTTAAGCGTTTTGACGAGCTTGAGGCCTGCTGCTTTGAGCCGGGCCCACCCGTCGTAGCGGTCCGCCTCCGCGGCCCGATCTGGGGCGGGGCGGTCTACGATCTGATGCCGCGGGTCCACGATGGGCGGACATGCCTTGATCCGCTCCGGCGAGTCGTAGGGCCGATACTGCATGGGAACCCCAAAGAACCCGGCATAGCCGTGCGTTTCGTAGTTGCCCTGTGCCTCGATGTGACGGCGAATGACCTCCGACCGCGTGTCGATGCAGAACACGAGCTGCGCATCGGGGCGGGCGGGCGTTTCCACGGCGTCGCCGGCGCCATTTTGCCGGAGGCGTTCCAGCAGGCGGGCGCGGTAGGTTTCCTCCCAGGCCTCTAGCCAGATGCGCGGGAGAAACGTTCGATCCGTCCCGTTGGCGGGGAGCTCATCGGGCCGATCCGGTGCAATGGCATGATCCATCCGGGTCGCAAGCGTGAGCCGAACCGCCAGGTAGTCGGCCAGCGAAATGGGATGCGCCTCCTGCCAGGCACTGTCGGACCGGCGGGCCCGCCACTTGATAAAGCTGACCCACCCGGGGAGCGCGGCGAAGTGGTGGGCAAAAATCGGCTCCCAGCGCTCCTCCGGATACGAGCCGAGCACCGCCTCAAACGCCTCCAGCAGCGTATCCGGCAGGTCCGCGGCCTGCGAGACACCCGGCACGTCATCGTCGTACGGGGCCACCGTTCGCCACGCCGCGTAGAAGCCCTCTTCCCGATTGGGCATGGGCCAGGGGGCCTGTCCCTGATCCAGGAAGGCCGCCAGCCATTTTGTCATCGCGCGGTCGAGGGGCTTATCCCGGGCCGGATCGCCGGTTCGGCGGGGCTCGTCGGCCTGCATGCGGTCGAGCAGCGCCTCCGGGCGGTCCGTCACACCGTGCGCCGACAGCCGGCGCGTCAGCACCTCCGGATCGATGGCGCCCGCCGCCCACGCCTGTCGAAAGATCGCAGACGACGGGTAGCCGCGCCCCCCGAAAAACTGTTCGGCGGCCTGCACGGCCCGATCGAACGGCCGGTCCTCGAAGCCGAGGAGGGGATTGGTCGCATTGAACGTCTGCAACGGCCAGAGCGGCCCAACATATTCGGCCGCGTTCTCGATGCGTGCCTGGAGGACGGTGCGATCAATAGGCATTGTACTGTTCGCGGTCGTGAAGGAGAGTCGTTGACACGGGCTGGGCTGTGTTGATCAGGGTCACGTAGAGCCACGTGCTTTTCTGGTGCCAGCCGCGCTCGATGGCAACGTACGCGGCGACGAAGAGACCGACGAGGCCCCAGTGTACCGGTGTGAGGGCTGTGGGGGCCACAGCCATCGGGAGCGACTGCAGAAGGGCCGTCAGCCCGTTGTACACCGCTGCGTAGAGGCCAATGCTGGGCAGAAGCACGAGGGGCACGGCCCAGAGGCGCACGGTCACGGGCAGGGCCGCTCGCCGCACCAGCGTCTGGGTGGCGTGCAGCACCGACAGGACGACAAAGATCGTGAGGACGGTGCCGCTGTCAAGTGAAGTGAGCGACTTGCCCGTGAGTGCAGCAAAGAGCGCGCCGCCTGCGAGGGCCGTGGCAAGGGAGATGCCGCTGCTCAGCAGGGACGGCGAGGGGGCCGCGGTCGACTTGGGCTGGGTGTGCTCCACCGCGGAGCCGGCCGCCAGAAACAGATAGGCCTTGTAGAGACCGTGCAAAAGCAGGTGGGCGATGGCCGCCGGAATGAATCCGAGGCCGCACTGGAGCACCATGAAGCCCATCTGGGCGACGGTGGAGGCCCCGAGTTGCCGCTTCAGGTTGGCCTGCACGAGCATCCAGGCCTGGCCCAACAGGGCACTGAGGCCGCCCACCACCACGATGCCCAGCATCACCGCGGACGCCTCGAACACGACGGGCGCAAACCGGGCAAGCAGCACGCCCCCGGCATTCACGAGTCCGGCGTGCATGAAGGCCGAGACGGGCGTAGGGGCTGTCATCGACGAGAGCAGCCACCGGTGAAAGGGCACGAGGGCCGACTGAATCATCGCCGTGAGGAGGAGCAGACCGGCCGCTCCCAGGACCATCCCCGTCGGCAGGGACCCGACCGCCGCCAGCACGCCGTCAATCGTGATCGTACCGGCCCACACGCCCAGAAGGGCGAGCGCCCCGGCCAGAAGCGTACTCCCGATCAGAAAGAGCAGGCGCGCATGCCACGCCGCCGCACGGGCCTGCGGCCAGCCCCGAAGGTGCCCGATGAGATCGGCCAGCACCCAGCCCATCGCCGCCCAGGTCAGCCCGAAGAGCACCAGGTGGTTGGCCGCTACCAGCAACAGCACGAGAAGCGTGAGCCCAAAGAGGCGGGCATAGAAGCGGTTCAGGTGCTTTGCCCCCGCCATGTAGCGCCGTGAAAAGCTGTGCACAATGCCACTGACAAAGGTGGTCACGACAGCCATGATGTGCGTCAGGCCATCCACCCGCAGGATTGGGTCCCACACCCCCTCCGCAGCAGGGGGCCACACAAGAAACGCGAGACTGATCCCAAAGAGTCCCCACACCAAGCGGGTCAGCACGCGCGGCATGAATGACAGAGTCATGCGATTGCAACTTTCATTCTCGAGGACGACTGCCGGTCAAATAGAAAAGGCCGACCTCGCAACGCGGGTCAGACGCGCTGGACGTCGGCCACCAATCGTTGCACCCGCTCGGACAGAGCGTGTGCGCGGCTTGTGTGCCGGGTTGTATGGTGTGGGCTGAAAAGCCGTCTCACTGGCATCCAGTGCTCCGTCTTCTCAGCCGATCAAAAAGGGTATAGGGACATCGGAAAGAGAGCAAGTGAATGACGTGCTCTTGACAAAAGTTCACACCCCCTTTCACCGCTCTTCTTTCCAAACCGCCTCCAGATCCTCCTCAAGGGTAAACACGAAAATGCGCTCTCCCGTCCGGGCGCTAATGTCGGTGTGCATGCTGACGACGCCGACCCCCGTTTCGTCCGTCACGAGATCAGAAAGCGTGTCGCTGGAGCTTTCAATGAGGCGCGTGCGCATCTTCTTAATGAGCTCAACCCCGCCGTTTTCGTGACTGAGTTGCTGCTCGGCGGGACTCAAAATGCCCTGGAGCTTAACGACGACGAGATTTTCGACGATGAACGACTTGGCTTCCTTCGGGCCGCGGCCCAGATACTCGCGCTCGAAGCGTGTGACGGCCTCGGTGATCCCCGCTTCAACCTGTCCTTTCGTCTTGTCGTCCGGGATGGAGGGAGAATCAGGCATTGGAACCACCTTAGAATGAGCGAGCAAGGGGCGGCGTCCGGGCACGCCGCTCCCGCATACGCACCCGCGCTGCCGGTTCGTTCCGAAGCGAGACTACGTTGCTCCCGAGGCCTGCCTCTTCTCTCGGGCGGGGAAGGGAACGGCGCCGGTGCCACGCAGAAATGTCAGCAGTGCGTCGCGGGGGGCGTCCGTCTCCGACAGGTCGAGGCGCAGGCGGCCGTGGTCGCTCCGAGCGTCGACGGCGACGAGAACGGGCGGAACGGGGCGCAGGCCCTCCATCACTGTGTGTTCGACGTCCATCTCCAGGCTCCAGTCGTCGTGAAGGCGCACCCTTCGCACCCGCTCCCACCCCACTTGCAGGACCGCATGTCCGTCGGCCCACAGGGTCAGTCCCTCACCGGTCAGCCGCATGGACACGTCGGTGGCCTCGTCGGGAAACCAGCGGGCGACGACCATCGCAAGGAAGCCAGCCAGGAGCGAGGTAATGCCCACGGCGGCCGCGATGGTCCACGCATCGGCAGTGGCCCACACCCCAATCGCCTCCAGCACAAAGAAGAGCCCCACAGCCACAAGACCCGCAAAAACCCGCCAGAGGTAGCCCCCACAGCCCGCCGGCGCCTGCTGCGTGATGGTGAGCCCGTTGGGAACGCGCCGGCCCGCCGCCCGCACGTCGTCGTACCGGGCGCGTCGCTCCGGATCCCGCAACACGCGGTACGCCTCTTTTATTCTCCGGAACCGCTCGGCGGCCCGTGGATCGTCGGGGTTGTGGTCCGGGTGGGTTTCTCGGGCCTTCTGCCGGTAGGCGCGCCGAATCTCGTCCGCCGATGCCGCGGGACGCACCCCAAGCCGCGCGTAATAGTCGGGCGAAGATGAGGGGGAGGAGTCGGTCATACCAAGACGGAACGGCGTACCATACCGCTGTCAATCGGATCAGCCAGGATGTGTGGAGGCGCGCAGGCGTGGGACCGGTGTGATGCTCTATGCCTGTGCTCCTACTCTCGGTATTGCTGTTGCCGTGCGGACCGGATCGAACGCCCCCGCCAGGGCCCCCGGCCCGAGTCCTCTGTCCGGTGCGTGCCCCGCAGCGTGCCCTGCCCCTGGGCTCGGAGAGGGGAGTGCGAGGGCACTATGCTGTGACCTCAACGGGAGTCGTCACGTCGAAGGCCTCCGGCGCGGGCACCACCGTGTCAAGGATGCGAGCGGACGAGAGCACGCCCGGCAGGCCGGCCCCCGGGTGCGTGCCCGCTCCAGCAAAGTAGAGGTGCTCGACATCTTCGCTTCGGTTGTGAGGTCGAAACCAGGCACTCTGAGTTAGTTTCGGTTCGACGCTGAAGGCGGCCCCCTTCAAACTCTTGTAGTCCATCTTAAACTCGCGGGGCGTAAGCATCCGGCTTGTCACCAGGTGATCGCCCAGGTCCGGAAGCACCGTATCTGCGAGGTAGTCCTCGACGGCCTGCCGGTAGGGCTCGGCCTGCTGGCGCCAGTTGACCCCACTCTCAAGGTGCGGCACCGGACTTAGTACGTAGAACGCGTCGTGCCCAGCCGGGGCCATCGACGGGTCCGTCTTTGTTGGGCGGTGCAGGTAGAGGCTAAAGTCGTCGGCCAGCGTCTTGCGATCGAAGATGTCGTCGAGCAGGCCCTTGTAGCGGGGGCCCATCAAAATGGTGTGGTGCTCCACGTCCTCATACGTCCGGTCGGTGCCGAAGTACCAGACGAAGAGGCTCATGGAGTAATCCATGTTGTCGACGCGGCGATCGGTCCACGTGGTGCGGTGCTCCGGTGCAAGGAGGTTCTTGTAGGTAAAGCCTACGTCGGCATTGGACACCACCAGGTCCGCGTCGATGGTCTCCCCGTTGGCGAGGCGAACGCCGCTCGTCCGTCCGTCGTCCACCAGAATCTGATCCACATCGACCCCGTAGCGCTGCTCCGTGTGGGGCCGGGCCGCCAGCAGGTCTGTGAGGCCCGACACGAGTGCTCCTGTCCCGCCCAGGGCGTACCACACGCCCCACGTGCGCTCCAGATGGGCGATGAGGGTGTAGATGGACGTGGTGTTGAAGGGATTGCCGCCCACCAGGAGCGGGTGAAACGAGAGCACCTTCCGCACCTTCGGATGCGAAATGTACTTCGAGACGAGGCCGTGCACCGTGCGGTGACTTTCCAGCTTCATCATGGCCGGCACGATGCGCAGCATGTCCGTCAGGTTCTGGAACGGCACGTGGCCCAGTTCCTCGAACCCAACCTCGAAAATCTCCTTGCTTTTCTTGAGAAACCGGCGGTAGCCTTCGACGTCGGCCTCAGAGAACCGGGCAATCTCTCGCTCCATCTGATCGGTGTCGCCGTTGTAATTGAAGACCGATCCATCGTGGAAGCGAATGCGGTAGAAGGGATCGATCGGGACCAGGTCCACGTCGTCGGCCCGGTCGCGCCCGCAGAGCTGCCAGAGCTCATCGAACAGGAACGGAGCGGTAATGACCGTGGGCCCGGCGTCGAATGTGAACCCGTCCTGCTCGAAGACACGCGCCCGGCCGCCGGGCTGGTCGAGCCGCTCAATCAGCGTTACACGAAAGCCGCGGGCGCTCAGGCGTACGGCTGAGGCGATCCCCCCCATGCCCGCCCCAATCACGACGGCGTGGGGCGCATCGGGCGTCGGCTCTACGGGATCCGTTTCGGGGTCCAGCAGGCGAGCATCATCGCGATGGGCGAGGCGACGGAGCCAGGTCATAAGCAGAAAGAGATCCGGACAGTAGGAGTGGAGAAATCCTGAACGGGCGGTCTGCCCGGGCGTTCGGCCCGGAACGCCACAGTCTGGTTACGCGGGGGCATAGCCACAGAACAAACTGCCGTAGCGCGCCCCACACCACTCGCGCCCGCGCTTGGGCCGGTGGAATCAGAACGAAAGGTGGCCGAAGACGCGGAAAAGCCCAATGAACCGTCGCGTGTCCACATTCGCCCGGTGATCGTGCGCCTGAATGAGATTAACTCCCATGTCGGCGTCCAGCCACAGCCGAAAGCGGGCGGAACTCTCCGAGCCAAACACAGGAACGCTAAGCGTCTGGTAGCGAAACGTAAGCGACGGCCGCACGGTGCGCTCCACGGTGCCGCTCAACACACTTGGAAAGGAGTCGCCCGGCCCCGTATTGTAATTGATCTTGAGCCGGCGAAAGTCGCCCTCCCCCTTCCAGTACATGGTGAGCGCCGGTTCGATTTCCACCCCCGGTCCCCACGACGGCGTCCACGTAAGGTGGGCCTCCGAGCGGACGTAGTCGCTGAAGTTGGTCGCCAGGCCGCGCTGGGCGTACGACCACTCCTCGGCTCGGTCGTAGGTCCGATACGAGTTGGTGCTCACAATGTCGAGCTCTGCCCCCACATCGAGCCGCGGGGTCACCCCGGCCCAGGTCACCGAGCTGTTGATGGTGTAGATGGCCGGATAGAACTCGCCATTTTCTTTCCGCTCCTCCCGCCGGCTCACGAGAATGTCGTCGAGCATGCCCTGGACATGAAGCGTTACCGGCCCCGGCTGGTACCAGACCGACCCGCCCAGGATCAGGTTCGTTCTGTCGTTCCTGGGGGCACTATGACTATCGAAGAAGAGCGTGTGGAGGGGAACCAGTCGCCGCAACGACAGGCTGGCCGTGCGCCCGCTGTAGAGCTCCCCCTCCATGGCCGACAGCTTCAGGTTCGGCGTGGGACTCCAGTCCAGCCGGTGCAGAAACACGAAGCGCCGCGTCGCCTCCGGTCCCGCGGCACGGCCGGTGAAGGTGCTGTCGGCGGTCATGTTGTCGAGCCCCCCCAGGACGCTCCGAAAGGACAGGGTGGACCCGCCGAGGCGAAACTGCAGCTGGTCGAACGCCCGCGGATTGTCGGTGAGCAGGCTCCCCTGCCGGTCGTGCAGGGCCCAGTGCGTATCAAACCGACCGAGGTACGCCCCCACGTGGTCGCCGTTGTAGCCGAGGTATACCTGTTCGCTCCGCCCGTAGAGCCGGTTGACCGTATCCAGGCCGTCGGGGTCCACCTTGTAGAACCAGTCGATGGTCATGCCCGCCTGCCCGATCCAGTTTCCCGCCTCCAACGTTCCGTCAAGCCGGAGGCGGGGCAGGGCCCGTTCGCCGTCTCCTACCGGCTCTAGCACAGAAAGGCGCTCGCTGCTGCTCCGTCGGAGTCCAGCCGTTGCCCGTCCCCCCACACGCAGGCTGTCGACATTGGGGGGACGCGCCGGAAGCGCGGATTGAAGCTCCCGGTACCACCGCCGCTCGGCCCCGCGAAGCGTCGACCGGTCCACAGATTGAAGGGCCTGCCGTACGGCCCCCGTCGTGTAGGGCAGGGCGCTCGGATTTAGCGACAGCAGGTACCCCCGCTCCTGCAGATTCTGAATGGGGCCGTAGAGTGGATCGCCCGTCTCAATCAGGCGATTGCTCTGCCCCATCGCCACCCCCGAAACCCCCAGGAGCAGCCCCACAACGAGAAGTGATCGTACAACCCAGTGCATCCGCGATTGAGCACAAGTCGAAGAACGGGGACGATGTGCGCAGAAGATGCGAAAGCCCATCGCCCGTTTGCAAATCCGGCCGCTCCACTATCGGGCGTCCCCGCAGAACCGGCGCCCGGCGAGCCGGGCCGGCCAAGAGCTTCCGGCCCTGTTCCGGCCCGCCTCGCCTATCTCGACCCGGCCTCTTCAGCTCGTTTTCGCTCCAGGCTCGTCATCAACGCATCGAATCCGCGTTTCCGGATGACAGACTGGAAGGAGCGGGCGTATCCCTCCGCTGTGCTAACCTCATCAACGATGATGTCCTCGGCCCGCCACTCCTCCTCGCGCCGTTCCAGCACATATTCAACCGGTGTGCGAGTCCCTTCGTACTCGGTGGTCGTACGGACAAACGCACTGTCGTCCTGTACGGAAATCTGGTCGAACGTGACCCGTGAGTTGTACACGTTAAGGTCGCTCATGGATTGGGCGCGAACCACGTCGCGGAAGACCGTCACGAACGTGTCGCGCCGGGCAGTGCTCAGGGTGTCCCAGTGGGGGCCAAGGGCCGTCTGTGCCATGATACGAAAGTCAATAACCCCGTTGATCAGCTCTTTAAGGCGCTCGCGCTGCTCGGACGTGTAGTCCCCGCCCCCCTCCAGAATGCTCTTGATCTCCTGGTCTCGCTCCTCCAGCATTTGCTGGATCTCATCCTCCGTGGAGGCCGACGTGCCTTGCGCCCCCGCCGGCGCTGTGGCAACACTGAGGCCCAAAACCGCGAGAAAAACACCGAGAAGAAGGGGACGCAGACGGGTCATAGTCAGGTGTAACATGGTGCGAGGCATACGAAAGGGAAAGAAGGTGGCGATCAGGACCGCCCCGGAAGCGCCATCGGCGGCGCACTAGTCCGGTGTGTGGGTAGAATCAACAAGCGTGCCGCTTCGAACCCGATCGGCCAGGGTGCCCGTGGTGCGAAGGAGCCGGAGCACCGCCACATTGTATTTCTTGACCGCCTCAAAGTAGCGCGCCTTTTCCTCCAGGTCCGCCCGCACGGCCTTCACCAGGTTTTCCGTGTCGCCAAACCCCAGATCGAAATCGACCTGTTCCGTTCGAAGCCACTCGCCCGAGATGGTGGTGGCCCGGTCTCGCGACTCCACGGCTGTCTTTGCCACAATCAGGTTTCGGTAGGCCTCCTCCACTTCGAAGCGCACAAGTTGCCGCGCTGCCGTCTGCTGGTTCTCAACCTCGCTGAGTTCAGCCCTGGCCTGCTCCACGCGGGCGCTCGTCTGATCAAAATTCAGATTTTGCTGAATGCCGATGCCTGTTCGAGTCCCGGTGCCCATGTAGGAGTCTCCGATGAAGGCATTGTCGGGGTTGGGGCGCTCCGGCAGGGTTACACTCTGCGAGAGACTCGCCTGAACGCCAATCTTCGGGTAGTAGTCGGACTCGGCTACGTCCACCAGCGCCTCGCGGGCCTTCTTCCCGGCGGCGGCCTGCTCGACCTCCGGTCGGTTCTGGAGAGCCAGATCCATATAGTGCTCAAGCGAATCCGGGTGAACCTCAAACGGGAGCGGCTCGATTTCCGTCCCGGCAACCTGCACCGTCGTTTCCTCCGGCACGAAGAGCTGGCGTCGCAAGGCGGAGCGAGCCGTGCGCTGGTTCTGGGTGATCTCCACCACGCGCCGCTTGTACTCCTCCTCCGTCAGGCGGGTTTGGAACAGGTCGGCCTGGTCCACGCTCTCGTCTCCCTCCTCCAACAGTCGATTGATTTCCTTCTTGGCGCGGTCAATGACCTCCTGAGTGCGGCCGGCCAGTCGATCGAGCGCTTTTGTGAGCAGCACGTTGTAGTAGATCTCTCCGGTGCGGGCGGCCACCTCTAGCGCCTTCTGGTCCACGCGCGCTTCTTCGACGGCCACACCGTGCCCCGCGGCCTCGATGTTACCAGAGAGCTCTCCCCAGGTAAAAAGCGGCTGCTGCGCCACAATTTCGGCCCGGCCAAACGGACGGAGCGCCCCGATCGACCAGTCGTTCTCAACATCTGGGTTCAGGTAGAGCTGGTCGTCCGGAATCGTGTTGTCCGACGGCACGTCGAGGCCCGGTGCAAATGAGGAGGAGAGGCTGAGCGACACGTCGGTCAGAAAACGACTGGCCTGCGCCTGATCGCTGCGGGCCGAGGCAAACCGGCGCTCGGCCCGGCGCTGGTCTACCTCCGGACTGACGCGAAGGGCCGACGCGAGCGCTTCGGTAAGATCCACGCGGAGGGTATCCTGCGGGGCCTGCCCCCGGGCAAGCCCCGTAAGGAGGCTGCCAAGGAGCACGCTGAGCATGAGGAGACGCCGGAGAAACGACATGGGCAGTGGGCGACAATCGAAAAGTGGATGTGTCCGTGAGGACCGGGCGGAGCAGACGTGCGTTCCGTTCTTCACGCCGCTTCGCTCTTGCAGAAGGTAACGGATCGCCCCGATCTTGGCCCTGCGGCACACCGCGCGCGATCTGCCGTAGGCATCGTCCTCTTGGTTCCGCTCCTCATTCACCGCCCGCCATGCCGTCGAACCGCCCCCGCCCGCTCGGTGAAATTCTCAAAGAGGTGATTGGCGACCTTGACGTTCAGGCCGAGATCGACGAGGCACAGGTGATCGAAACATGGGCGTCGATTGCCGGCACCCAGGTGAATAGCGTAACCGAAACGGCCTGGATGAAGGGCAACACGCTCTACGTAAAGATCACGTCTGCCGGCTGGCGGCAGGAATTGCACATGAACCGCCGGCAGTGGCGCGAGCGCCTGAACGGGGCGCTCGACCGCGACCTCGTCGAGGAAATCGTCTTTCGCTAGCGGACGCCCTCCACCCGAGGCGCGTGCCCTTTATCCCTCAAAGGCACGGAACGCCACCGAGGTGTTGTGGCCCCCGAAGCCGAACGCGTTGGAGAGGGCCAGGTCCACGGACTGCTCTTCGGCCTCGTTGAAGGTGTAGTGGAGGTCGCAGTCCGGGTCGGGATCCTCAAAGTTGATGGTGGGCGGCACCAGGTTGTGCCGAATCGACTGGATGACGGCGATCGCCTCAATGGCGCCGGCTGCTCCCAGCAGATGCCCCGTCATACTTTTCGTGGACGAGACATTGAAGTCGTAGGCGTGGTCGCCAAAGACCTGCTTGAGCGCCTTCGTCTCCGCCACATCCCCCTGCGGCGTGGACGTGCCGTGGGCGTTCACGTAGTCAATCTCCGCCGGATCGATTTCCGCATTCTCAAGCACGCGCTCCAGGGCGAGGCATACCCCGCCCCCCTCCGGATCCGGTGCCGTCAGGTGGTACGCATCGGCCGACATCCCAATGCCCTCGAGTTCGGCGTAGATCGGAGCGCCGCGGTCCCGGGCCCGTTCCAGCGATTCGACGAAGAGCGCCCCGGCGCCTTCTCCCATCACGAAGCCGTCGCGTTTCGCGTCGAATGGACGCGAGGCGTGGGCTGGGTCGTCGTTGCGGGTCGAGAGGGCCCGCATGCTTGCAAAGCCCGCGATGCCGAGGCGGGTCACACACGCATCGGTGCCCCCACAGAGCGCCGCGTCCATGTCGCCCTCGCGGATCAGGCGGTAGGCATCCCCGATGTTATGGTTGCCCGTTGCACAGGCCGAGATCATGGCGTGGTTGGGCCCCCGAAAGCCATACTGCATCGCGATCTGCCCCGCCGCGATGTCGGGGATGAGCATCGGAATGAAGAACGGAGACGTCTGCGCCCGGTCGTTGTCCAGGAAGTACTCCGTCTGATCCTGAAAGACCTGCATGCCCCCAATGCCCGTGCCGTAGACCACGCCGATCCGGTCTTTTTCGTCTTGCGACATCGCCTCCGGATCCAGGCCTGCGTCCTGGACCGCTTCGTCCGCCGCCACCAGGGCGTACTGGCAAAACGGGTCCATACGTCGCACCTGCTTGGCGTCGAGATGCTCTTCGGCGTCGAAGCCGTCGAGTTCACACGCAAACGTGGTGCGCAGGCCCTCTGGGTCGAACGAGGAGATCGTATCGGCCCCGCTCTGTCCCTCGACAAGCCCGTTCCAATAGTCGTCGACAGTGAGTCCAAGGGGCGTAAGGGCCCCCATGCCCGTGACGACAACTCTGCGCGACGGATCAGCCATGGTGGTACCGGGTCTGGAGACAAAAGGGGAACGGCAGAACGGGGCGCCTCGCACCGGCCCGTCTATGGGATCGATACGGAACGCCCGGCAGGCCCCGACGCTTCTGCGGGATGCCGGAGCGGAGCGCGGCTGTGCAGGTTACTCCACGTTCTCTTCCAGGTAGTCGATTGCGTCGCCCACCGTGGCAATTTCCTCGGCCTCGTCATCCGGAATGGTGAGGTCAAACTCCTTTTCGAACTCCATGATGAGCTCAACGATATCGAGCGAGTCGGCCCCCAGATCGTTCGTAAAGGAGGCGTCCGAGGTCACGTCCGATTCGTCTACGCCGAGCTTCTCGACAATGATTGACTTGACCGTATCTTCGATTTCGGTAGCCATAGGTTGGCGGTCTCGTTGGTGAGTAAAAGTGTCGTACAGGTCGCGGTCACAAAAGGTCGTCGCCCTCCTGGGAGTGCTTTCTTCCGACCGCTCGGGCCAGGACGGCCCTGGTTTCAACCGCCGAAAACTACAAGCAGACCGACGGAGAAGCAACGGTCCCCCTTCGTTTGATGCAAGCTTCTCACGCCGGCGTAGCCCCCTTCCGCCGGAACCCCACAACCTCTTATCGTTCTTTACAAAACGGTCGTTTGCAATGGCTGATCGGCTGCTTACCTTATCTTCGTCTTTACGTTTCACGTCCGTCGCTGAGGGGAGGCTGGGCGCCCGCGCCGCATCGTGAAGCAGACGCCCTCGTTTTCGTCTACTTGTTCTTATCGCCAGTTTTTCGCTTATGGCCTACTTGTACACGTCCGAGTCGGTGTCGGAGGGGCATCCCGACAAAATTGCCGACCAGATCTCGGACGCAATTTTGGACGCGCTCCTCGCCGAAGACCCGGGGAGCCGTGTTGCTGTCGAGACGCTCGTGACCTCCGGCCTCGTTGTGCTCAGCGGCGAGGTGACCTCCCGGGCTCAGGTGGAACCCCGTCAGATCGCCCGCGAAGTCATTCGGGACATCGGCTACACGAACCCCCGCCTGCGCTTCGACGCCGACTCATGCGGGGTCCTCAGCAGCATCCACGAGCAGAGCAGCGACATTAACCGCGGGGTCGACGGCCAGCAGGAACAGGGCGCCGGCGACCAGGGCCTCATGTTTGGGTATGCGTGCCGGGAGACGGAAGAGTACATGCCCATGGCCATCACCTTTGCCCATCGCCTCGTGCAGGAGCTGGCCCACCTCCGAAAAGAAACGGACAAAATGGCCTACCTGCGTCCCGACTCGAAGAGCCAGGTGACGATTGAGTACGAGGACGACCGCACGACCCCGAAGCGCATTCACACCGTCGTCGTGTCCACCCAACACGACGATGGCGTGTCGCAGAAGCAGATTAAGCGCGACGTGCGCGACACCCTTCTCCCCCGGGCCCTCCCCGAGGATCTGCTCGACGACGACCTTATTCTCCACGTCAACCCCACGGGGCGGTTCGTTATCGGCGGGCCGCACGGCGACACGGGCCTCACGGGGCGCAAGATCATCGTCGATACCTACGGCGGAAAGGGCGCCCACGGTGGAGGCGCCTTCAGCGGCAAGGACCCCTCGAAGGTCGACCGCAGCGCCACCTATGCCGCCCGCCACGTCGCCAAAAATCTCGTGGCCGCCGGCCTCTGCGACGAAGCCATCGTGCAGATCGCGTATGCCATCGGCGTCGCCGATCCCGTCTCTATTGACGTCCGCTCGAACGGCTCCGGCCCCTTTTCCGACGCGGTTCTCTGCGACCTGGTGCAGGAGCACTTCGAACTCTCTCCCACCGCCATTATCGAACGGTTCGACCTGTTAAAACCCCGCTATCGTAAGACCGCAGCGTACGGTCACTTTGGCCGTCCGGGGTTTCCGTGGGAAGAATTGACCCACGTTGACACATTAAAACGAGCACAGGCTGAGATGGCAGCCTGACCTCAGCGCTCCGCTTTATCGGGCCTTCGATACAGGCCCGGTGCCCCGTTCCGGCTTTCTCGCTACGACATGCAGAGCATGTAACGATCGCCGCCCGTAATCGTCCATTGGGTCCGGCTGCACGCGGCCCTGCCCCGCCTCTGAACGGAGGAGGGGGATCCAGCCTGTTGTGCTCCTTCCTCACGATCTTCTACGGGGTTCTCAATGGACTCGATTTTGGCATGCAATCTGCGAGGAGAAGTGACCACGGGATCGGCGGCTGCGATCCCTTCGTCCGCCTCACTTCGGTTGATGTACAGCGTTCATGGCGCACAACGAACCCGACGAGGTCTACGCCCGGCGTGCCCAGGACGGGGACCGGGACGCGTTCCGCATTCTGATCGAGCGGTACGAGGGCATGGTGTTCGACCTCACACACCAGTACAGCACGACCCCAGAAGACGCCGAGGATCTGGCCCAGGATGTTTTCCTGAAGGCCTATCGTCGCATCGACGACCTCCGGACGCCCGGTCAGTTCTCTTCCTGGCTCTACGGCATTGCCCTGAACCGGTGTCGAGACTACGCAAAAAACGTTCGGCGAGAAACGTACGCTTTTAGCCACACCGAAGAGCATGACGACGCCACCGTCACGGACGAACAGCCGGCTCAGGACGACCAGCTCGTATTCGACGAGCAATCCGAGCAGCTGTGGGGCGCCTTAAGTGAGCTGTCGTCCACCTACGCCACTCCGTTCCTGCTCAAATACCGGGACGGCATGACGTACAAGGCCATGTCGAAGCGATTGGACGTGTCGGTGAGTGCCCTGAAAGTTCGCGTTCATCGTGCCCGCAAAAAACTCCGACGCCTACTTGACGAGCACCATGGAGACTTCTGATCCCGACCTTCTTGTTCAGCGGCTTCTCGATGGCGACCTCTCGGACACGGAGGTCGCGCCAGCCCTGCACCGCATTGCTGACGATGCGGAGGCTCGTGACCTGCTCCAATTTGAGCTTCGGGTTACCCAGGACCTTGCCGCCACACGCTCGCCGGCGCCGCCACCCGACTTTGCGTCTCAGACCGTTGAGGCCCTCCCCTCAGCCGCCGATGAGGCCGCCGATGAAGCTCCCTCGTCCCTCGCCGACGGGCTCCGTTCGCTCTGGCGGAGCATCACAACGCCGGTGTCGGTACCCGTTCGCCCGACCTACACGATTGTAACGGCCCTTTTTCTCGGCGTCGTGGCGTGGACGATGTGGCCCATAGCGCCGCCGTCGTCGGCCCCGCCCGAGGGCACCTCGTCCGCCGAGCCCGTGTCGTCGTCCTCGTCCGGAGCCGTGAGCACCGACCCGGCCGCGGGGGGAGGTGGAAGCAACACCGTCTGGATCCGGTTCCTGTACACGAACAGCGAGGCCGACTCGGTGGCCGTGGCCGGAGACTTTAACCAGTGGTCGCCCGTCTCCCTCACGCCCCGGACCGTCGACGGCCGCACCGTGTGGACCGGCCTGGTGCCCGTTTCCCGCGGCAAGCACGAATATCAGTTTGTGATCGATGGGGACCGCTGGGTCCCCGACCCCCTTGCCCCCGAAACGCAGAGTGATGGCTTCGGGGCTCAAAACGCCGTACTCGAAGTGTAGGGGATGTTTCCCACAATGATCGTCCCGCGCCTCTCTTTTTGGCACTTCCTCCTTGGAATAAGCCTCCTGGGGCTGCTCGGTGCGTCTCCTGTGGCCGCCCAGCAGTGGAGCGGGGCGGCGTCCCTGGGCCTCGCGGGGGGCTACCAGACCAATCCGTACCTCGACCCCGTGGCTGAGACCTGGGACCCCACGTTCGACTCGGCTTTTACGTCCCTGACCCCACAACTGAGCCTTACGCGCGAGGGCCAGCGGACTCGGTTCGATCTCTCCACCCGCTCGCTGCTGTATCCCGGCCAGGACAACCGTCCGCAGCTTCTGCAGGGATTTGCCCAGGGCCGCTACCGGCTGAGCCCCTCCTGGTCTCTCGGATTGGTTGGAGGGGCCACCCGGTACCGTCTCACCGTGTCCCGCGACGGGTGGTGGGCGCTTCCCTCCGTCCGCTGGACCCCCACGTCCAACGCGACACTAACCCTTCGGGCCGGCCTCACCCAGCGCGTGGATCGCTCGTCTTCCCCCGCGGCCCGGCAGTGGAGCGGACTGGCCACCCTCCGGGCCGCCTATTGGCTGAACGATCGTCTGCGCGGAGCCCTCCAGTTGTACCGGAGCGACGGGCGGACGGCCGCCAGCACGGAATCCGGATACGGGGGCACCGGGGCCTCGCTGTCGGCGACCTATTGGCCTTCTAGCGCCTTCTCGTTGACGGCCCAGGCGGGGGCCGAGCAGGTACAGTATCAGTTCTCCTCTTCCGACGTCACCCCACAGGACCGCGTGGGACGCCTCGGCCTCTCGGCCGAGTGGGACGTGCACCCGTCGGTGTCGGTGTTTGGCCGTGCCCGGGCCCTCCAGGCTTCACTGGCCGGTGCGGACAATACCGATGCGGACGTACATGGCTCCATCGGCGTCCGCCTCCAGGTGCAGCGCACCCTCGGCGAGGACACATCTGCTTCCTCGACCCCACGCCGCGCCGTGTGTCGCCCCACCGACGAAGGGCTCCGTTTCCGCGTGCCCTACGACGGAACGGGGACGCCGCATGTCACGGGGGCATTCTCCAGCTGGTCCCTTCCCGGCATCCCCCTTGCGGAGGTTGACGACGGCGTGTGGGGCACAACCGTAGACGTCTCCCCCGGACGCTATCCCTATCGCATCCGTGTCGTTGAAGCCGACAGCGCCCGGTGGCTTTCTCTTCCCTCCTACGCTCGCACCGCCGAGGATGACTTCGGCGGCACGAATGGCGTGTGCATTGCTCCCTAACTGCTTATGACTTACCGATACTTCTTACGACCGGTTCTCTTCTGGATCGGGATCGGCCTTCTTCTGACGGCCCTCCTTCCGTTCGGGGCGGCAGCCCAGGACGCCTCAGTCCAACCCCTCTTGGAGCGTGGCCAAGAGGCTGGGGCAGACGCAGACCTGATGCGCACGGTGGCCCGCCGCGCCGAGGCCGCCAATCTCTCCTCCACGGCCACGACCGACCTGCTTGAACCGGCTGTGTCTCTCGCGGAGCAGGACCTCCCAACGCGTCCGGTCCTCAATAAGGCCCTGGAGGGGTTGTCCAAGAACGTGCCGCCGGAGCGCATGCGCTCTGTTCTCCAACAGCTACGTACCGGCACCGAGCAAGCGGGCCAGCTCGTCTCGGGGTGGCTTCAGCAAGAGGAGACCCGCGCGATGCTCGAGACCGGCGAGGACCCGGTAAGCGAGCGCGGCCGGGCCGAGTTGATCGCCAGTGTGGCCGACGCCCAGCAGCAAAAGGTATCCCCAGAAACGATTGAGTCGTTCCTCAACGAGCTTCCCGGCACCACCGAGCGGCGTCCCGTTCCCCTTTCCAACGTGTCGGTTGCCGTGGGCGTGCTTCCTGATCTCACAGCCAATGGGGAGGTGGGCTCGGCCGCGCGGGACGTCCTGGTCGCGGCCCTCAATGCCGGATACGACGCCGAGTCCATGCGCCAGCTGCCCACAGCCATCGAGCAGGCCAGGCGCGAGACCCAGCAGCCCGCCGCCGCCATCGCCAAAGGCACCGCCCAGGCCATCTCGTGGGGCACCCCCGCTGCCAATGTTCTCCGCAATCTCTTCCGAGGGGCCCCACCCGCCGGCCCACCAGCCCACACCGGGGACGGAGGGCAAGGTCAAAATGGGCCGCCCGACGATCCCCCAGACAACGGGCCGCCCGACGATCCGCCCGGCGGGGGGAGCGGCGGAGGGGGGAATGGAGGCGGGTGAACGCCCCCCGCCTTAGCCGCCTATCGATCATCATCGGACCCGTCGAAGATCCGGACCGCCGTGTTGCCGTCCGTATCCACGGAGGCTCGGAACATGCCGCTGGTTGTAAAGGGCGTCGCCATGTTGCCCTCCGGGTCGAGCACGATGAGCCCGCCTACACCGCCCAGGGCCTCTGCCTCCTCCACGGCGGCCCGCGCCGCCTCCTGGACGGACGCCCCTCCATGGCGGACGCGCGACGCTACATTGTGTGCAGCAACGCTCCGGATGTAAAATTCGCCCTGCCCCGTCGCCGACACAGCCACAGACTTATTGCTGGCGTATGTACCGGCCCCCACAATGGGCGAGTCGCCAATGCGACCGAAGCGCTTGTTGGAGATGCCCCCCGTGGAGGTCCCCGCCGCCAGGTCCCCATCCTGGTCGAGCGCCACGGCCCCAACCGTCCCGAACTTCTCGGCGGCCGTCTCCTCGACATGGGCGTCGTCCCCGGCCCCCGAGCGACGACGGTCCGTGATGAAGTACTCATTCTCCACGAGCTCCAGGCCGTGCTCCTCGGCAAACGTCTCGGCTCCGTCCTGCGCCATCATCACGTGCTCGGACTCCGTCATGATGGTCCGGGCCAGGCGAATGGGATGCTTTACGGTCTTCACGCCGGTGAGCGCACCAGCATTGCGCGTGTCCCCATCCATGATGGCCGCATCGAGCTCCGCCGTATTCTGATTGGTCAGCACCGCGCCGCGCCCCGAGTTGAAGAGCGTGTCGCTCTCCATCGTTGTGATCACGGCCTCCACCGCATCGAGTGCACTCCCGCCTTCCTGAAGCACGTCGTTCCCGTTCTGGAGGGCCGCCCGCAGCGCCTTTTTATACGTCTTCTGACGGGCCTCGCTCATTGCGTCCTCACTCATGCCTCCTGCTCCCCCGTGAATCAGCAGGGCCGTCTCTCCCCCATCCGCCTGAGCCGACGCCGTAACAGGCGCAAGGGACACCCAACAGAGAAAAACAAGACCAAAAAGAAGCGTAGCGGACTCTCGTAGAACGTCAAGCATACTCATGGGCATTCCGTGCATGATGATAGAAAACTGTTCGAACAGCTGAACACTAGGGCCGGACCGTGTCCAACATAGGGGACTGGCGTGCAGAATCGCCACCCCTGTTTTCCTGACGAATCGTCGGAGGCCTCGTCCTTCCTCTCCCACTACCCGCCGCATTGGCGGATCTTACGCTGTCTTTACGAATTCTTGCGCGTCCCTTTTCGCGTCCCTCCCACCTGGATCGCATTTTGCTGCACAATAATTTGCCCTTGAGGCCCGTTCAGGAACATGTCGCCCAATGCCTGATTCGTAACACTTTTTTGCTTGCGGTTTTGCCGCGCAATTCTGACGTTATAAGATCAAGGTTGGGCGTCGAGTCCCGACACTTACCATTCCTCGCAGGAACTGTACCTACACCTATATGGCGAAGGACAAAGCGGAAGTTGTGACCAAAAAGACCGCCTCGTCGGACCGGAAGGCCCGCGACAGCCAGCATGAGGCCCTCCAGGAGATGAGCGACGAAGACCTCATGTCCCAGTTTCAGGCCGGGACGGTAGAGGCCTTCAATATTCTCGTAGACCGTTATTCGGACCGGCTCATGCAGTACCTCTACCGGTTCCTCGGCGACATGAAGCGGTGTGAGGATCTGCTGCAGGAAACCTTCCTCCGTGTGCACCGCAATCGGCACTCCTACCGCCGGATTGCGAAGTTTTCGACGTGGCTCTACACCATTGCCGGAAACCTCGCGCGGTCCGAGTATCGGAAGCGGAAGCGGCGGCGCATGCAGTCGATTCAGTCGGTCAACCGCGACAACGAGGAGTACGAGATGGAAATTCCGGACGAGTCGTTCTCTCCCGATAAGCATGCGGAGAGCACGATTCAGGACCGCTACATTCAGGAGGCCATGAACGAGATTCCGCCGGCCTTCCGTGAAGTGGTGGTCCTCCGGGACATCCAACAGCTGGCCTACGACGAGATCGCGGAGATCACCGGTCTTCCGATGGGGACCGTCAAGAGCCGCATCAACCGGGGCCGAACCAAACTGCAGGCCCTTCTGGAAGACGTCTATCCGTTCCAGGACGAATAGGCCGGGCGGCCATTTTCCAATAGATCAAGCGTCGGATCCCTTCGGGGTCCGGCGCTTTTTCTTTTCCCCCTCCCGCAGCCTACGCCCTGTTTCTATTCTGAATATGCGCCCTCCCTCACGCCTCGAGGTCGATACCGAAGCCCAAACGCTTACGGTCCACTGGCAGGATGGGCACACGTCGGTCTTCCCCCTCGATGCCCTGCGTCGGTCCTGTCCCTGCGCGAACTGCGGGGGCGGGTCCATTGAACACATCGCCCCGCCGTCCGACGACCGGGACCCAGAGCGTACATGGACAGACCTCGCAGTTGAGCCGGCCGGCAGTGTCGGAATCCGAATTACATGGGACGATGGGCACAATGCCGGAATCTTTCGCTGGGACCGCCTCCGCCGCCTCCAGCCGCTCTCGCCTCCCACGGACGCAGCATCCTGATGATGTGAAGCCGTCCCCTCAGAACGACACCTCTACACCATTGCGAAGGGTGAGGTCAAGGTCTTCAATTTCCGCGGGCGGACGGCTGTCGTACCGCAGGTCCACCTCGATTGTGAGGTTCACGTGCTCGGTCACCTGCACCGCCAGGGTGGACTGATGCAGAACCCGGACATCCTCAAATGCATCCATCCGAGGCTGCACGTAGACGGTTCCCATCAGGCGTGTGGCCTCCGTGAGGCGCAGGCGCACGTTGAGGTAGTTGCTCCACCGCAGGGTCGATAAGGCCGTCGCGACATCGTCCGCCCCTGCGTCCAAAACCTCGTGCTCGTACATCGGCGTCGTGCCCTGAAAAATCTTGAGCGTCTCGGTATTGAGATACTGGATGCGCAGCCCACCCCCTGCCAGCACGCGCAGCCGCAGCCGAGCGAAGCCATCACGCTCCAACTGGGTAAACCCTTCGGCCACGAGGGACGGGAGGAGTCGGTAGTTGTAGCGAAGGTGCCCAAAGGTCCGGTCGCGAAACGACTCGTTGTCCTTTACGCCGTAGCGCAGTTGGGTAACCAAAAAGGCAGAATGAGGCGCCTGCCGCACATCCACCCGCCCGGCCGCTCCAATCTCGAACAGGTCGACGTTGCCGGCCTGCACCGCCACGTCGCTTCCAAGTGTGGTGCGCACGCCTTCTACGTCCAGAGCCCGCATGCGCTCTGTATTGACCTGTCCGATCACGGCGGATGGGCACGCGACGAGAACGGCGACCACACAGGCAAACATGCGGGACATGGCAGCAACGGGGACGACCCTCTCCAATGATTGCGGCGGATGACACGTGGCGAACGCTCCCGCACCCACCGCGGATTCCTGCGCGGAATCTTATGCTGCAGCACGCGTTAAGCGCTCCCCAGACTCAATGTCCGAAAGGTTCTATATTTTTCTTACCGATCCGACACCGGAATGGCTCCCCCCTCCGATCCGGATGCCCTTCTCGACGACCTCGCTGCCATGGTTCAACAAAATGAAGAGGCCGTGCGCCCGCTCGACGATGCTCGGTACGTCGACGCGCACCGCACCTTCGAACAGGCAAGTACCCAGCAGGCCCAAATCCGACGGGATATCGAAGTAGAGGGACAGCGCCTCGTCCAGTCGGGGTACGCCCCCCTGGATGTGCTGAGCGTAGGATGCGGCTGTGGCATGCTGGATCGCCCCCTCCTCGCCCACCTCGCTGAGGACATGGAGTCTTTCGTCGGAGTGGATCCCAATCCGGTCGCCGTCGCTCACTGCGAGCAACGGCTTCCCAGTGCGACCTCTTTTCCCCCCATTCGCATCGAGTGTTCTCGCTTCGAGGATTTCGACGCCCCCCAGCGCTACGACCTTGTCTACTGCAGTCACGTGTTCTACTACATGGACGACCGGGGAGCAGCGCTTCGACAGATGTACGCGCAGCTTCAGGAGGGCGGCACGCTGGTCATCGCCCACGCTCCCAAAACAGCCATGAATGCCCTGGCTCAGGTCTTCTGGTCCGAGCACGCGCAGGCCGACTTTTTCGATGACGACCTTCGACACCTCCTCGACGCGTACGCGCCCCCCTCCGTTACGTCACGCACCATCCCGGCCAGCATTCCCCGTACGCTTTTCTCGGATGCCACGCCGCAGGGCACGCTCTTGCTGGAGTTCTTGATCCAGGCCCAGTGGGCCCCGCTCCCTCCGCAGATTCAGGACGGGGTGCAAGCCTACATCGACCGTCACACCTGTACCGATATGGCGGGGCGCGCCCTGCTTCCTCATCCGGCCACGACGTTCGTCCTTCGCGACGGCGCCTCGTAGGATGAAGTCGTGGATGAAAGGGCCTGCGGCTGCCCCAACGAACCGAAGGCGACGGCCCAAGATGGACCGCCGCCTCGGGTGGTGCGGGGGCGGGGACGGGGATGCTATGCGTCCGCCGATTCGTCACTCTCCAGGACGTTCTCAATGCGCACCTGCACATCCTCAAGGTGCATCGTCGTTGTCTCGTCGGTGGTGCGGCGCAGGGCCTGTTCCACCTCGTCCTGCAGCGTGTTGAGCTCGCCACGGACGTACGCCCGAATGTCAGACTGGCTGACATCAACCGGCGTCGGGACCTGATAGTCGTCGTAGGCGTCCGGGAAAGACGACTCGACCTCGGCGGTCATGAGGTCATCCATCCGCTCCAGGTACCCACGCTGCAGATTGCGGCGATACGGTCCAACGGCCGCTCCCTCGTCGAGCTCGGCCCATACGCCATTCCGGAGGTCGGCCAGCATCTCGTCCGGCGCGTACGTTTCGGTGTCCGTATCCATTGCATCAATCTCAATCAGCCGCGCCAAGCGCTCCGGCTGCAGCACGAGTTCAAGGGCCCCCACCTGCGTCTCACGCACCCGGTTCAGAGCGCCGGAGGCTTCGATGCGGCGCAGCACGTCCGCCTCCACAAGCCACTCCGGCGGCTGCAGGCCCTGCTCAAGCACAAACTGCATTGCCTCGCGCTGTTCGGCGGCCGGGACGGGCTCGTATACCGGTCCGTCCTGCTCATACGTTTTGAACGTCTCATGGACGCCGCCGATGTGGCGGGCGGCATGCCCTAGATAGAGGTCCCACTGTCCCACGACCGAGCCGTAAATCTCCTCCATCTCATCGTAGTTATCGCCGTCCTGGCGGGTCCATTCCACCAGGTTGGGTACGATGCGCTTTAGGTTCTCGACCCCCAGGCTGCCGGCCTTCACAGCGTCGCGGCCCAGGTCTTCCCGCTGCGAGCGCGGGTCGACCGGATCCAGCGTCTGCCGGCCGTAGAAATAGTCCGGATCGTCGGCGCGCTCCAGGATCATGTCGTCGAGGCGCTCGGCTTCAGCCTCCGCCCCGTCCACGTCCGGCATCGACTGATAGCCCCAGCGAATCGACCACTCGTCGTACGTGCCGATCTGCGGGAGGAAGTTTGTTACCCCATCGCCCGGCTGCGCCACGTAGTTGAATCGCGCGTAGTCCATGATCGACGGGGCGGTTCCGTGCTCACTTGTGTACTCCGGCGAGCGGAGCGAGTCGACCGGCACCGCGTCGCTGGAGCCCCAGTTGTGCGGCAGGCCGAGCGTGTGGCCCACCTCGTGCGCCACCACGAACCGAAGAAGTTCGCCCATGACATCCGTGTCGAAAAACTGGCCGCGGGCCTCTGGATTCACCGCTGCCGTCTGCACGAAGTACCAATCGCGCAGCAGGCTCAGCACATTGTGGTACATGCCGATGTCGCTCTCCAAAATCTGGCCCGAGCGCGGGTCGTGGACGTGCGGGCCGTACGCGTTCGGGATTTCGGAAGCGAACCAGCGAACCGTCGAGTAGCGGATATCGTCTGGGTCGAAGGTTCCCTCAACGTCCGAGGAGTCCTTCGCCACGATTGCGTTCTTGAAGCCCGCGGCCCGGAAGGCTTCCTGCCAGTCCTCAATCCCCTTCTTTACGTAGGGGCGCCACTTTTCGGGCGTGGCGGGGTCAACGTAGTACGCAATCGGCTCCACCGGCTCCACGAGCTCGCCGTTGGCGTAGGCCTCGGGATCCGACGGCTCCAGTTGCCATCGCGTCACGAAGCATTCCTCCGCGGCCTGCTGTTCCTCGGAGCTGAAGTTGATGTGCTCAACGCTGAAGTAGCCCACCCGCTGGTCGCAGAGGCGGGGCGTCATTGGGTCGCTCGGCAAGAGGACCATCGAGTGGTTCATCTCTACGCTCACTGTACCCGAGGATTCGCTCGATGGGGGATTCTGTGCCTCGTAGGTGAGGATGGCTTCCACGTCCGTGTTCTTCGGAAAGCTCTCTACACCGGTGAGGTACGTCCGCTCTCCATCGAGGCGACGGACTTGATACTCCTCTCGCGCCTCTTTTGAGAGCCCCAGTGCGGGGACATCGCTGGTAAAGAGGGCCTTCGCGTTCACTACAACGCCCGTCGAATCCTCATTGAGCGCTGCTACATCGAAGGACTTCAGGATGGGTTCGAAGCTCGAGTTTTGGACGGCCTGAAAGACCGGGTCGTCCTCATCGGCTGTCTTCTCGTAGCTGGCCACCCGAAGGAGCAGTTCATCGTTGCGGCGCTCCCATCGGAGCACCGGCGCCGACCGCAGCACCTTGGGGCTCATTTTCATGACCTTGCGGAAGATCGGAAACTTTTCGATAGCGTCTTTGAAGCCCTTGGGCGGATCCGGCTCTTTCAGAAACGCCAGCAACTTGCCGATGTCCCGCAGTGCGGTGACGTTGTCGTGGCCCATGCCCATGGCTACCCGTTTGGGGGTGCCAAACAGGTTAGCCAGTACGGG
>JAWOAQ010000144.1:0-3063 GCA_046498495.1 Salinibacter sp.
GTCGTTTCTTGGACGCAATCGGAACTGGGACCCCGTCGCGGACGGCGTGGGTGTACAGACGCTTGGCGAAATGCTAACGTATTCAGCGTAACGCAGGGAGAAAGAAAGGATGTGAGCCGAACGCCGGACCGGGCGGTGCGTTGACCGCTCCTCTGCTCGTTCGGTTCTCCTCTTTACGCTGCCCGTGCCCGTGTGGGAATCTGTCTCCAGCCATGCGTTGCGCACCGAGTTGAGCGCAACCCTCCGGCTTGCGGGTCCAGTGGTGGCTGCGCAGCTCGCGCACGTGTCGATGGGCTTTGTCGACACGGTGATGGTCGGCCGCCTGGGGCCGGACGCCCTGGCCGGGGTGGCGCTGGGCAACACCGCGTTTTTCTTCTTTGCGATCATGGGGATGGGCATGGTGCGGGCCGTGGGGCCGATGGTGTCGCAGGCCGTCGGGGCCGAGGAGAAAGGGGCGGCCGGGCGCAGCGTGCGGCAGGGGCTCTGGCTCGCCCTGGCCCTGGGCCTAATCATTTTTGTGTGCCTGAGCAGTCTGGAGCCGGTGCTCCGGTGGACGGGACAGGGCGCCGTCGCCCGCGAGGGTGCCATGGCGTACCTCCGGGCGATCCGGTGGGGCATCGTGCCGTTTCTGGGCTTCGTCGCCCTACGGAGCTTTGTGGAGGGGTTGTCCCGCCCATTGCCCGTGACGATCATCTCATTCATTGGTGTGGGAGTCAACATCGGCGCCAACGAGCTGCTCATGTTCGGGCGCTGGGGACTGCCGGCGATGGGCCTGGCGGGCACCGGCTGGGCGAGCACAATTGTGTTTACGGGGCTCTTTGGGCTCTTGGCGCTCTTTGTGCACCGGACTGCACCCTTTTCGACCCACGATGTGTTTGCCCGGCTTCGGGAGCCCGATCCCACCTACCTGCGCGAACTGGTGCGCATTGGGGCTCCAATGGGGGCCTCGCGGGGCATTGAGTCGAGCCTCTTCATGGTAACGACGGTCATGATGGGGACGCTGGGCACGACGGCCCTGGCCGCCCACCAGGTGGCCCTGCAGTGTGCCGCCTTCACGTTTATGGTACCGCTCGGGATTGGGATGGCGGGGACGGTGCGGGTGGGACAGGCGGCCGGGCGGCAGGAGGAGGCTGGCGCGCGCCGGGCCGGGGCCGTGGCCGTGGGCCTTGCCACGGTCTTTATGGTGGCGGCGGCGGTGCTCTTCTGGACCTTTCCCCGTCCCATCGTTGGACTTTACCTGGACCTCTCGGTCTCCGACAACGCAGAGGTTGTGGCGCTTGCGGTGGAGTTGCTGGCCCTGGCGGCGGTCTTTCAGCTGTTCGACGGCGTTCAGGTGGCGGCGCACGGCGCCCTGCAGGGGCTCAAGGACACCCGCGTGCCGATGGGCATTGCCCTTGTGACGTACTGGGGCATTGGGCTTACGACCGGATACCTGTGGGGCGTGCGCGGTGGGGGCGGCCCGGAGGCGCTGTGGTGGGGACTCGTCCTCGGCCTTGCGGCGGCGGCCGTCTTGATGCTCCTCCGGTTCCACCGACAGGTGGGGCCGGCGGTCCGCGAGCAACGCCCCACGCCCTCCGCAGGGGCTCCGCTTTAGGCACGCCGCAGACGGGAGGGCACGCCGGTCGCATTGGCCGGGACGAGGACTCGTTGTAACTGCCGTGCGCAGGCCCTACCCTGTACAATGAAGCTGGGGGTGCCCTCGCCGTTCCTGCGGGGGCTGAGACCACACCCCTCGAACCTGATCCGGCTCGTACCGGCGCAGGAAAGCACTCGTCCCCAACCTGCGGGACCGATCGGCCCCGGTGTGGCCCCGGCTTCGTTCGCACGTTTTTGACCGAAGCCCACCACACCATGCAGTCCCTTGACGAACAGGTTGTCCTCGTCTCCGGCGCCAGCCGGGGGCTCGGCGCCGCCATTGCCCGCGCCTTTGGGCGCGAGGGCGCCCGCGTCGCGGTTAACTACTACCAGAGTACGCAGGCCGCCTACGACGTGGCCGACGACGTTGCCGACATGGACGGGGCCGGCGACGCGCTTCCCGTGCAGGCGGATGTCCGCGACCACGACGCCGTGTGTGACATGATCGATGCGGCAACCGAGCATTTCGGCGATCCCGTCACCACCCTTGTCCATAACGCGCTTGTTGACTTCCGCTTCGACCCTGCCGCCCGTCCGGGGGCCGATACCGTCGACTGGACCGACTACCAGACACAGCTCGACGGTTCGGTGCAGGGGGCGCTCCACCTCCTGCAGGCCGCCCTGCCGGGCATGGAGGATGCAGGGGAAGGCCGCTTCGTCGGCATCGGATCGAACCTCGTACAGGACCCGGTGGTGCCATACCACGACTACACCACAAGCAAGGCCGCCCTTCTTGGCTTCGTGCGCAACATGGCCAGCGAACTGGGCGAGAAAAACATCACCGTCAACATGGTTTCCGGCGGTCTCCTTGACACCACCGACGCCAGTGCCGCCACACCCGATGACGTGTTCGATCTCATTGCGCAGAACACGCCCCGAGGGCAGGTCACCACGCCGGCGGAGGTGGCCGACGCCGTACTACTGATGGCTTCGCCCTGGGCCCGGGCCGTCACCGGTCAGAACCTCATCGTCGACGGCGGCCTCGTGATGAGGTGAGTTGTCCCCCGTCCCTGTTTCTTCAGACACAAACACCATGACTGTCACGTCCAGCCCCGACCGCCGCTGGTGGAAAGAAGCGGTCGTGTATCAGATCTACCCCCGCAGCTTCAATGATACCACGGGCGACGGCAACGGCGATCTGCCCGGCATTACGGCACGGATAGACTACCTCGCCGATCTGGGCGTGGACATCGTGTGGGTCAGTCCGATCTGTGACTCGCCCGGAACCTTACGGGTTCGCCTGATTTCTCAGGTACAGCGTTATGGTGGTCCGTGCCGGTCCCCTCGCGACGATAGGCTGTGAACCCCGCCAGGCCAGCTGCTGATCCAGATTCGCGAATCGCTCGTGGATGACCCGGGCAGCAAGCCGGTGCTGATCGGCCCACTGACTTTCCTTTGGCTCAGCGCGGGTTCCAGTCGCGAAGAGCG
>JAWOAQ010000158.1:0-27232 GCA_046498495.1 Salinibacter sp.
CCCGAGCTGGCCAGGACGGCGCGGATGAACGGGGGGGAGATCGCCTTCCGTGACATCGATCGGGCGAAGAAGATGCGCGACAAGCAGGCCGTGAAGGCCCAGCAGAAGATCGCGAGAGCCGGCGGGGACCGGTAAGCCCCAGCCGAAACAGCGGCCTAGGGCTCCCCATCGGGCATTCTTCAGCGACTTAACTCGTCAACCGGTTCCTGCAGGCAGGCAGAGGGGACGTCCTTGCAAAAGGGCGTCCCCTCTTGCTGTTTGTGGGGGCGAACCGTCTTTTTGCCCGGGCTTTGTGCCTGGGGGCGGCGCCGCAGGGGCGAGGACCGGATTCCCCATGCGGACCCGCCTGTGGGGCTGGACGGCCGGTTGTGCGCCCCGTGGAAGGCGACGCGGTGCGTGCCGGCGCACGGAGAGGATCGGGATCTCTCCGCGCCTGCTTGTGGAACGAAGGGAAATCAAGGGGGCGTTTTGGAGAGTGCGGCAACGTTCCGCCCACCACTCATCCCGGCGGGATCCGTCGGTCGGTCTCTGTGTGTACGTCCGGCCCGTTCCCTGTTCATCCGTCCCCCTTTCCATGCCCGACGTGCACATCGGCACCTCCGGCTGGCAGCACGACACGTTTGCCGGCCGCTTCTACCCCGACGACCTGTCCGCAAGCGACCGGCTCGCGTTCTACAGCGACACGTTCGGCACCGTCGAGGTGAACAACACCTTCTACCAGAGCCCCGACCCGGAGACCCTCCGGGCCTGGCGCGCGCAGACGCCGGCCGACTTTACGTTCGTCGTCAAGGCGAACCAGTACATCACCCACTTCAAGAAGCTGAAGGACCCGGAAGAGCCGGTCCAGAACCTGTACCGCAACGTGGAGCCCCTCGGCGATGCGCTGGGGCCCATTCTGTTTCAGTGCCCGCCCAACTGGCACCAGAACCTCGACCGCCTGCACCACTTCCTGGAGACGCTCGACGACGACCACCGGCACGTCTTCGAGTTCCGGGACCCCACGTGGCTGAACGACGGCACGACCGAGGCGCTGGCCGCCCACGACGCGGCGTTCTGCATCTACGACTACGGCGACCGGGAAACGCTCCGCTCCGTGACGACGGACGTCGTATACGTGCGGCTGCACGGGGCGGGAGAGCCCTACGGCGGGCGCTACACGGACGCGGCGCTCGACGACTGGGCCGGCGCCATTGCCGACTGGCAGGCCGAGGGGCGCGACGTGTACGTCTACTTCAACAACACGGCGGGCGAGGGCCACGCCCCCCACGACGCCCAGCGCCTACGCACGCGACTTCAATAGGCGTGCCCTGCAGACTACCGCTTCTCGACGGTGACGCGTTCCAGGGTGTCGGTCTCCTGAATGGCATCCACCACGTCCTGTCCCTCGATCACGTCGCCAAAGACGGTGTGCTTGGCGTCGAGGTGGGACTGCGGGGCGCGCGTGATGAAGAACTGACTGCCGTTCGTGTTGGGGCCGGCGTTGGCCATCGACAGGACGCCCGTTTCGTGCGAGAGCGGGTTGCCCTCGATCTCGTCCTCGAACTGATAGCCGGGCCCGCCGCGCCCCGTGCCCGTGGGGTCGCCGCCCTGGATGATAAAGCCCTCGATGACGCGGTGAAACGGCGTGCCGTCGTAAAAGCCCTCATCGGCCAGGAAGGCGAAATTGTTCACCGTCTTGGGAGCGTGCTCAGGGTAGAGTTCGGCGCGGATGGTGCCCCGGCTCGTCTCAAGGGTCGCCTCGTAGACGGCGTCCGTGTCGATTTGCAGGTCGGGCGGGGCGTCCCACTGGGGGTGATCGGCCATGGGGAGGGGAAAGGTTGGGAGGAAAGAGTGGCACAGAGTGCGACGGTCGGACGTGGGGCGTAGGGGCGTGTTTCGCGGGCGTGTGGGACAAGAGAGAGGGCCGTGGGGGTGAGAACAGGCCGACAACTGTGCCTCACCCCCTTTCGGTGCAAGAGGCGAGTGCTGAGCAGGGGGCGCGACGGGAGGAGGCAGCAACCACGCTCGGATGCCCCCGACACAAGCGACGCTGTCCCCCCAGGCCTGGGTCAATGAGCCGCGCCGCCGTCTGCACCACTAGGATGAAGTAACCAATTGCTCCTTGGCCCTGCGCCGGAGTTGCTTGATGGCGTACTCGCGTTGCATGGCGGCCGACTGGCTGTCGTACGCCTCCACGTGTACGAGCCTCACGGGGCGGCGGCCACGGGTGTACTTGGCGCCCGTTCCGGCGTTATGCTCCGCTACGCGGCGGTCCACGTTCGTCGTGTAGCCAGTGTAGTAGGTGCCGTCGCTGCACTTCAGGACGTAGACGTAGTGCCCGTCGTCGGACGGGGCGGAAGGAGCCATGGTATGGATGCGATCCGTGGAGGCATTTGGGCGCACGGGCGTACCGGCACGCCTTGAGACGTTGGCACTCAGCACGCACCCGTCTGTGCTCCCACACACTCACGCGCAGAAAAGGACACGCGCAGAAAAGGAGGGGGGACCGCAACTGTCCCTCTCGACACCGAGCGCGACACGGTCCGCGGGGCGGGGCAAAGGAATGGGTGGAGGGACAGGAAGTCTTCCTCTCCCTCGTGCCTTCTCGGTCCTCCATAGGCCTCACTCATTTCCGACGAAGAAGACGGCATTTCCGAAGAGGACCTGGCCCTGATACCAGAAGCCGCGGAAGAGAGGATTATCCACGAAGTAGACCACTTGGCCGTCGCCCAACTGCTGGGTGCCGTAGAGAAGCGTGTTGTCGACGTCTTCCTGGGCTTCGTGGCCCATGAAGCCGCTGACCGGCGCAGGGTCGTCCTCCAGGGCGGCGACCGTCCAGCCGGTTTCCAGGTAGGCGTATGCGTCGTCGTTGCGCTTGAGTGTGAAGTACGGGTCCGAAAGGCCAAAACCCAGCGGGTGCGTCGTATCGACCCAGGTGCGGTGGATGCTCCCGGGGGTGGACCCGGTGAGGGCCCGGCGCTGCCGGGTGGCGTATCGGGAGAGGGGAGAGTCCTCGGAGCGCTCCGTAGCGGAGTCCGGCTTGGAGGCCAGGGCGTAGTCCGATCGGTCGGCCATCGTGCCGGCCGCCCGGCCAAGGGCGAGCAAGCGGCCGCCGTCGCGCACCCACTGCGTGATCGCCGAGGCCCGTTGGTCGCTCATCCATTCACCGTAGTAGCCGTCCGGGAGGACCAGCACGTCCACGTCGTCGAGCATCGCCGGATCGAAGTCCTCCGCCGGGAGGAGCGTGGCGGGGTAGTCGATCTGTTGGTCGAAGTAGTGCCACACCTCGCCCAGTCGGGACGACGA
Source organism: Salinibacter sp. (assembly GCA_046498495.1). Taxonomy (GTDB): domain Bacteria; phylum Bacteroidota; class Rhodothermia; order Rhodothermales; family Salinibacteraceae; genus Salinibacter. The sequence continues at coordinate 3,286 of JAWOAQ010000158.1, forward strand.
GGTGGGCTCCCCCGCCATCACCGCCACGTGGGGGGGCTCTATGAAGCCCACCGTGCCGGAGCCGACATCCGGCCCGTCTTCGGTGAACCCGGTTGACACGCCGTGGAGGGGTTGATTGTGGTCCTCGGCCACGCGGCGCACGGTGGCGTCGAAGTCCGAATGGCGAGTCGCGTTGTTCGCCCGAGTGATCAGGAGGGCGCCGCGGTCGTACGACCGGTCGTCGATCGTAAACGGCTCGGTGGCGAAGCGGAGGCGAACGTCTTCCTGCAGGAGCGCCGCGGCAAACCGTACGTCGGCCCGGCTGCCCCATGGGGTCACGTAGGCGTAGGGGGTGTCCGGTCCGGAGGGGGAGGGGGCGGCATCGGGCGGTGTTCCTGTGGTGTCAATCCCCGGGGCGTCCGGTAGCGCGTAGGCGTCCACGCCGTAGGCGTAGGGCAGGCCCCAGGCGGTGATGTCGTACGTGATGGAGTCGACGATGGTGGTCTGCGGCTCGAAGAGGACCTTGGTGAGCCGCGCCTTCGGCTGGGCGGCGGGCACCACCAGGTCGCCCTCGCGGAGCTGCAGGGACTCCTGTTCGCCGCTGCGGTACGACCGGCCGTCCGCCGAGGCCGACTCCGTCGCGTAGCCGTACCGGATGCGCTGGCGGTCGAGGTGCTCGGCGAGGGCCTGCAGGCGGTCGGGGTGGTCCTCACGCCGGACCACGTACGACGCATAGTCGCCCGGCGGGTCCTGCCGGGCCGACTCGTAGTATTCGGCAAACTCCTCAACGACGGCCTCGTGGTTTTGGGCCGTGGCCTCCACGGTGGAGAGGCCGGCGGTGTGGTGGTGGGCCAGCCGTTCGGCCAGGGTGAGGGTATCGCCCTCGGCCGTAATGAGTGCGCGCCCGGCCCGGCCCGAGCCGCCCTGCTCGTACGTCATGCCGATGGCGCCGTTGAAGAGGGGCCACGTATCGCCGTAGCCCGGATAGAAGAGGTCAAACACCTCCTGGGTGAAGTAGAGCCAGTTGTTTTCGTCGAAGTACGAGGCATTGTTTTCACCAATGGTGAACTGGAACTCGCGCTGCCAGTCGGTCAGGTCTTCGTGGAAGGGCTCGGCGGCGGGGGCGAAGTAGTAGGGATCGTCGGCGCCCATCTCGTGAAAGTCGACGTGCACGTGGGGCATCCAGTCGTGGTACACGTCGAGGCGGGCGCGCGTCTCCTGCTGTGTGGCCCAGGCCCAGTCGCGGTTGAGGTCGAAGTAGTAGTGGTTGGAGCGGCCGCCGGGCCAGGGCTCGTGGTGGGTGCGGTCTTCGGGGCGTGGGTTGATCCCGGCGCCGGTGGTGCGTTTGTACCACTGCACGTAGCGCTCGCGGCCGTCGGGGTTGAGGAGCGGGTCGAGGAGCACCACGGTGTTCTGGAGCCAGTCGCCGGTCCGCTCGTTGGTCGGATCCGCCAGGGTGTGGAGGGTTTTGAGAGCGGCCTCGGTGGAGACGGACTCGTTGCCGTGCACGCCGTAGCTCAGCCACACGACCGCGGTTGGGTCCTGCGGGGCGCCCTCGGCGAGGCCCGCCCGCTGTCGATTGGCCTCCTGGATGGCGCCGCGCCGGTCCAGGGCTTCCGGCGTGCCGATGGTGAGGAGGAGAAGGGGCCGTCCTTCGTACGAGGTGCCGTACCGTTGGACGTCCACGCGGGGGGAGTGCTCGGCCACATGCCGTACGTAGTCCACCACGCGGTGGTGCGGGGTAAACTCAGTGCCAAGGTCGTATCCTAAGAACGCGGATGGGGACTCTAGCGACTCGGCAGGCTGGGCCGCGGCGGGGGAAGCCAGCAGCAGAACGAAGGCGAAGAGGGAAACCGAAAGTGAGCGGGGCATAGGGCACAAAGACAAAACCGGAAGGCACGGACGCACCAAACAAGGCGGTCGTCGTCGAAATGGCAAGGGGGGCGGTGCATCGGTGTGCATGCCGGGGACCGGACGTCGGGCCCACGGGTGGGGCGAGGAGAGGAGGAGCGAGGGGAGGAACTCGGTGTGATTCTTTCTCCACGACCTTGGCGTGTGCGGAACCGGGCGAAAAGCGGCTTGTGAATGAAAATCCGCTCTCACGATGCTCGCCTCCACATCTGCTTTTCAAATGGCCGACATTGATCTTACGCGTTCGCATTCCCTTGGTCTTGCCGACGGTCGCGATGCCGTGGAGCGCGTTGCTGAGCAGCTCGAAAACGATCTGGGCGTACAATACGAGTGGGCGAACAACACGCTGCACTTCGACGGGCAGGGCGCCGACGGCAGCATTGAAGTGGGACACGAGACCGTGCACATCCTGATCAACCTCAGTGCATTCTTGCGGCCGCTGCGCAGCCGCGTGAAGGCCGAGGCGGAGGGCTATCTTGACCGTCACTTTGCTTCGTAGCCCCGGTCCTCAGAGCCATCATTCCGATGAGGAGTCGGGGGCCGGCTGCTGGACAGACGGAGGGGCGCGGAGGGAATCATCGTGCGTGCGGGCCCGGGCGGGCTGCACGCCGCGCAGTGACGACAGGTGAGCCAGTGCGGGGATGCGATCGATGGGAAACCACCCCGACACGACGCGGCCGGCCTGGGCGCCGTCCTGTAGCCCGAGGGAGTCGAGGGCCTCTCGGAGGGCTGCAGGCTCGGAGGCGGCGACGGCGTCAATAGCGACGTGGTCGTCCCGAAGCTGCAGGGTGGACGATTGCGGTGCAAGGAGGGCAGAATCAGGGAGTAGGCGCGCGCGGTGATGCAACAGCACGAGGTCAAATCCGGCCTTTGCCAGCGGGCCGTCTTTTCCCGTTCCGTCGGCGCCGTGGACGTCACACAGGGCCTGTGCGCGCGCCATTTCGGCGGGCTGCTGGGCCGCGGCCGGCAGGGCTGAGGCAAGAAGGAAGGCGACGACCCAGCCGAGCGCGAGGCAAAGGCGCATGGGAGTGGGATGGGAACGGACGGACAACGACGAATAGGAACGACCGCGAAGCGCAGGAGGATCCTCCCACATGGGGCCCGTGCGAAGTCTGCCGCAATTCGCATATACCGTCGGACGGGGCGGATCGCGGATGCAACGTACAGGGAGCGGTCATGTATTACACAACTCGACCCGCTCAGTGCATACCCTCTCTTTGGCGCAAGCCTCTTTGCTCCATGAAGCAGACCGATCTCCGCGACATCGCGATCGTGGCCCACGTGGACCACGGAAAAACCACCCTCGTCGACGCCATGCTGTGGCAGAGCGGCATCTTCCGCGACAACGAGGCGGTGCAGGAGCGGATGATGGACACGATGGATCTGGAGCGGGAGAAGGGCATCACGATCATGGCCAACAACACGGCCATTCGCTACGAGGACAAAAAGATCAACATCGTCGACACGCCGGGCCACGCCGACTTTGGCGGGGAGGTGGAGCGCACGCTCCGCATGGTCGACGGCATCATGCTGCTCGTGGACGCGGCGGAAGGCCCCCTTCCTCAAACCCGCTTCGTAGTCCAAAAAGCCCTGGACCTGGGCCTGCCGGCCATCGTTGTGCTCAACAAAATCGACCGCGACGACGCCCGCCCGGAGGAGTCACTGGAGGCGATCTACGACCTCTTCATCGACCTGGGGGCGGAGATGGACCAGATCGACTTCCCGGTGCTGTACACCGTGGCCACCGAGGGCCAGTGCAAGCGGGATCTGGAGGAGGCGGAGTGGTCGAACCTGCGCCCGCTCCTCGATACAATCCTCGACGAAATCCCCCCGCCGTCCGGCGACCCCGACGGCACCCTGCAGACGCTCATCACCAGCGTCCAACGCGACGATTACCTGGGCCCCATTGCCGTGGGGCGCGTCGAGCAGGGCACCCTCAAAAACCGGCAGAAGGTGTCGCTCTGCCACCGCGACGGGAGCATCGAGCACGCAAGGATCAGTGAGCTCTTTACGTATCAGGACCTGCAACGGGTCGAAACCGAGGAGGCCGGCCCGGGCGAGATTGTGGCCCTTGCGGGGGTAGAGGGCATCGGGCTCGGCGAGAGCATCTGCGCCGCCGAGGACCCTGAGCCCCTGGAGCCGATCGACATCGACGAGCCCACCATGTCGATGGAGTTTCGGGTGAACGACGGGCCGTTCAGCGGGCAGGAGGGCGAGTTCGTGACCTCCCGTCAGCTGCGCGCCCGCCTCTTCGACGAGGCCCGCAACAACCTGGCGATTCGGGTCGAGGAAACCGACTCGGCCAACGCCCTCAACGTGTACGGCCGCGGCGAACTGCAGATGGCCATCCTCATCGAGCAGATGCGGCGCGAGGGCTACGAGTTTTGCGTCGGAATGCCACAGGTCATCACCAAGGAGGTCGGTGGCACGACGCATGAGCCCTACGAGGTCGCCGAGATCGACATTCCGCAAGACTACATGGGCGTGGTGATGGAGCGCCTCGGGAAGCGGAAGGGGGAGATGGAGCACATGGAGCGCCAGGACAGCGGGCGCACCCGTCTCCAGTTTCGCGTCCCAAGCCGCGGCCTCATTGGGTATCGGTCCAAGTTCCTCACGGACACAAAAGGCACCGGTCTGCTCACGCACAGCTTTGAGGAATTTGGCCCGTGGGCGGGAGACATCCCGCATCGTACCACCGGGGCGCTGGTGGCTGACCGGAAGGGCGAAACCACGGCCTACGCCCTGCTCAACCTCCAGGATCGCGGCGACTTCTTTGTGGCGCCGGGCGACCGCGTGTACAAGGGCATGATTGTTGGCGAGAACAACCGGCCGCAGGACCTGGACCTCAACGTGACGAAGGAGAAGCACCTCACCAACATGCGGGCCGCCGCTGGCGACGAGCTGGAGCACGTGCCCACGCCCCGAGAGATGTCGCTGGAAGAGGCGATTGAGTTTATCCGCGAGGACGAACTCGTGGAGGTGACGCCGGAGGCCTATCGCCTCCGCAAGCGGCACCGCGATCCGAAGGCCCGGAAACGAGCGCAGATGGGCGAGACGGCGTAGGCGGGCGTTGGCCGCGGGGCGCGTCTGGGCGCGGGGCGGTTCCTTTCAAATGACCCCGGTCCTGTCTTACCTTGATGAAGGCGCCGCGGGGCGGCCGGAGACCTAAGCACGTGCAGTGGCCTCTTCCCGCTCTTCCTCTGGCAGGCCCTCGCCGTCCGGGCCCGCCTCGTACTGCTCCTGGATGTTCGGGAAGGCGGTCTGGAACATGTCGTTCACCTCCTTCACCTCCTCGTTCTGTTCCTCGCGGGCTCGGTGCAGGCGCACGCAGGCCTTCCACACGGCCCGGCGCAGGTTCCATTTGCGCACCGAATACGCAGCGCTGCGACGCGTGCCGTCCTCCTCCAGCCAGCTGAGCTGAACGTATGGCTTCGGCGTGCCACTCCCGTCATCTTTCCAGCAGAAGTTGAGGCCGATGACGCCGGTCGTGGACCGTGCTTCGGCCGAGCGCTTCACCGGATCCATCGGCTCGGGGAGCTCTTCGAGCAGATCGTCGCGGTACTCGACGGCCTCCTCCAGGGCCTCCTCGCGGCCGCCAAAGCGCTTGTCGGAGAAATACTTGGTGTGCTGTTCCTTCTGTCGCTTCACGCGCACCTGCCAGCCGTGCGTGGGGTGTCGGTCGGGATGTTCCTCCGTCGGCTCGATGTCGATGCGGAAGACGTTTTTCGGCTTGTCGGTCATGAGTACGTAAATCCGAACGATGTCGATACAGTCGGGTGGGGGCGCCGGCCCCGGACAATGACGGGCCGGCAGACGATCGAAACGGGGCGTGGTCGACGAGCAGCATCTGCCGCTGCGTCATCCCCGGCCTCGGGCCCGGACCGCTCGACGGGTCCTGTGCCGGTGGCCGGCGGGGGACGCCCCAGCGAAACGTAACACACCCGCAATATGTGGGGGAACCTCGTGAAGTGCAACTTCGCTCCTCAAGGGGGCGGGACCGGAGGTGCTTTGGCGGCCTGATGCCAAGGGCCACGGACGGGTCCCAAAACGGAAACCGCCCGGGACGGAGCCCTGGGCGGTCGTGGTGAGATCCGGGACGTGGTAACCAGTGGGTTTAAAGCAGGCCGGCTTCCTCGGCGGCAGACCGGAGCGTCTCGCGCTGCGCGTCGGTCAGATTGCTCGGGACGCTTACGTCGACCGTTACGTAGAGGTCGCCCTGTCCGTCCTCGGTCTTTACGCCCTGGTCCTTCAGGCGCAGCTTCTCCCCCGGCTGCGTTCCAGGCGGGATCGAAAGCTTGATGCGTTGGCCGTAGGGCGTGGGAATGCGGCGGTCGGTGCCCAGCAGGGCCTCAAACGCGCCAATCGTCTCTGTGAGGTGAATGTCGTCGCCCTTGCGCCGGAATCGCGGGTGCTCCTCCACCTCGAACGTCACGTACAGGTCACCGCGCTGGCCTGTGGGGCCGGGCCGGCCGCGCCCCTTCAGGCGAATCTTGTAGCCGTTTCGCACGCCCTGGGGAATATTGAGGCGGATTGTCTCCCCGGAGGGAAGGTCTACCCGCGTCCGGCCGCCCCGCAGGGCTTCCTCGAACGAGAGGCGCAGTTTTGTCTCAACATCCTGTCCTCCCCCGGGCTGTCTGCGAGACTGTTGTTGCCGGCGGGACTGCTGCTGGCCGGGGGCGTGCTGTTCCGCAAATGGATCCGTTCCCCGGCCGCCAAAGAAGCTTTCGAAGATGTCGCCCAGGCCGCCGCGGCCCCCAAATGCCTCGTCGAAGCCGCCCTGCTCGAAGTGGATCTCCGGCCCGCGGCCGGCCCGCGGCCCCCACGATCCGCGGCCGCCGCCGTTCGTACCGCCGTAGCCCCCGCCGAAGCGACGCTGTGCGTCGTACTGCTGGCGCTTCTCCTCGTCGGAGAGAATCGAGTACGCCTTCTGAATGCGCTTAAACTGTTCCTCGGCGTTCGGGTCGTCGGGATTCCGGTCCGGATGGTGCTTGCGTGCGAGGTCGCGGTATGCTTTTTTGATTTCCTCCGCGCTCGCGTCCTCGTCGACGCCGAGAATGTCGTACAGGTCGTCCTGGGTTGTCGGCATAAGTGGAGATCCTGCGGTGGTCTGCGATCGAGCAAGGGCGAAAGGGAAGACCCGCGAACGGGACGGCCCCAGTGCATTCGCCTTGCCGGGCCGATGCGGGGCGTAATCAACCCTTCACATATTTCATGCCACAACGCCAGTTCAGACGAAATGACGGATCCCGCCGTGTCAACTCGTCCGATCAAGACCGTCCTGGTCGCCAATCGGGGAGAGATTGCCGTCCGCGTCCTGCGCACCTGTCACGAGCGCGGCCTGCGCACCGTGGCCGTCTACAGCACGCCGGACCGGTCGGCGCCCCACGTCCGCCTGGCCGACGAGGCCTATCACATCGGGCCCGCTGAGGCCAGCCGGTCCTACCTCGATCAGGAGGCGATCCTGGCGGTGGCCGAGCGGAGCGGCGCCGATGCCATCCATCCCGGCTACGGCTTTCTGTCGGAGAACGCGTCGTTTGCGGAGGCCTGCGCCGCGTCGGGCGTGCACTTCGTGGGGCCGCCGCCGTCGGCGATCCGGGCGATGGGCGACAAGACCGCCGCCCGCCAGCTCATGGAGGCGGCGGGCGTGCCCATGGCGCCCGGCACCACCGACGCAGTGCAGAGCACGGCGGAGGGGGAGGAGATCGCCGCGGAGATCGGCTATCCGGTCCTCATCAAGGCCGCGGCGGGCGGGGGCGGAAAAGGCATGCGCATCGTCCGCGAGCCCGAAACCTTTGCGGGGGCGATGGACCGGGCGCAGGGCGAGGCCGCGTCGGCCTTTGGCGACGGGCGCGTCTTTATTGAGAAGTACATCGAGGAGCCGCGCCACATCGAGTTTCAAATCCTGGCCGACCATCACGGGAACACGATCCACCTCTTCGAGCGGGAGTGCTCCATCCAGCGGCGGCACCAGAAGGTGATCGAGGAGGCGCCCTCGTCGGTCCTCACGCCGGCGGTGCGCCGGGAAATGGGCGAGGCGGCGGTGGCCGCGGCCGAGGCGTGCGACTACCGGAATGCGGGGACGGTGGAGTTTTTGGTCGACAACGACCTAAACTACTACTTCATGGAGATGAACACGCGCCTGCAGGTGGAGCATCCGGTCACCGAGTGGGTGACGGGCGTCGATCTCGTCGCCGAGCAGCTGCGCGTGGCGCAGGGCGAGGCATTGGGCTACACCACGGACGACCTCTCAATCAACGGGCACGCCGTGGAAAGCCGCGTCTACGCCGAGGACCCCGCCTCGAACTTCCTGCCGGACCCCGGCCCGCTCAAGCGCCACGCGGCGCCGTCGGGCTTCGGGGTGCGCGTAGATGCGGGCGTGGAGGAGGGCGGCGAGGTGCTGATCCACTACGACCCCATGATTTCGAAGCTCACGACCTGGGGCCGCACCCGCCCTGCCGCGCTCGACCGCATGATCCGGGCCCTCGACGAGTACGAGGTGGCCGGCATGGCGACGACGATTCCGTTCTGCCGCTTCGCCATGCGGCACGAGGGCTTTCGCGCAGGCGACTTCACCACCCACTTTGTCGACGAGGAATTCGATCCGGAGGCGCTCCGGCTCGATGATCCGGAGCGCGACGCCCTGGCGGCCCTCGCGGCGACGCTATACTACCGCGAGTCGCAGGAAGAGGAGGCTCCAAGCATCACGTCGGACCACCAGGGGGGGCAGAGTCCATGGCGCCGCCGGCGCCATCGTGGCTCTTGATGCGGGGACTCGTCAGGCCGCGCCACGCCCGTGTCGAGTGCGGGGGTATTCGTTTGTCTCTCGGAAGCGAGAGGTCTTCACTCGGCGTGCTGATTCCAGCGGTCGATGTGCGGGAGAAGGGTTGCCTGGTCGGATTCGGTCAGTTGGGCGTACGGGACGATGCTCATCCCCTCCAGGTCGGCGACGGCCGCTGCGTCGGACCGGGTCGCCGAGAACCCCAGAACGACACTGCCATCAGCAAGGGTGCATTGATTTCTTGTCGTCGCAGGGGCCCGGTCCACTACGCAGAACCAATCCGTCACCGGGCGTGGGACGGGGGGCTTCTCTGTCTGCCGGAGGGAGACGGTCAGGTGGATACGAACGGGCCAATGGCGTAGTGCGGGGAGACGCAAATTGGGGCGCTCCGAAGCATAAATCCGGAGGACACATCAAAACGCCCTCTGCAACAAGCGTGCCTACGCGCGGCGGAGCCGTTCGATGTGCACCAGGGCCGGCGACGAGGCGTTTAGGGCCTGAACGAACGCTCCCAGGACCGGGGACGTGCGGTAGAACGGGGCGTTTTTGCCCACAACTCGGGGGGGAAGCGTGTGGTTGCGAAGATAATCCCCGTGCCGGTGGATTTGACACGTTTCGTCCCATTATTTGCGGCTGGGATCGCACGGTCTATGTGTGCGCCGTAGCGATGCACTTTGTCCCCGATCGATCCTGAATCGGCGTCCGGGATCGGGGTGGCCATTGGCGTAAATTCCTCGGAAGTCTGAGCCAAGGGGGCGATGCCCGCCCTCACGTGGACGGGGTTGCGCTCGGGGGGTTCTCCTCGTACGGCCCAAAGTGTTTCACCGGCGCGTCGTATCCGAGGAGGGTGGTTTGGACCCAGCCGACGGCGCGGTCCTGCAGCATGGCGATCGACGGAACGATCATCATGAGGACAGCGGTGCCAAAAACGATGCCGACGCCCAGGCTTACGGCCATCGGGATAAGGAATTGGGCCTGGACGCTCTGCTCGATGATGATGGGAAAGAGGCCGAGGAACGTGGTCAGCGACGTGAGGAAAATGGGGCGGAAGCGCATCTGCCCGGCCCGCACCAGCGCATCGGGCCAGTCGCGGCCCTTCGCACGCTCCTCGTTCGCAAAGTCGAGCATCACGAGGGCGTCGTTCACGATGACGCCGCTGAGGCCCACGATTCCGAAGATGCTGAGCAGGCCAAGCTGGATGTCGAGCACCAGATGGCCCAGGAGGGCTCCGATCCAGCCGAACGGAATGGTGCTCATGATGACGAACGGCTGTAGATACGACCGGAAGGGGATGGCCAACAGGGCGTAAATGGCGAACAAGGCGAGCAGAAAGCCGATGATCAGCGAGCTTTGCGCCTTGCGCTGCTGCCGCTGCTGGCCCCCGAAGGTGAAGGTGGCCCCAGGAATCGCGCGCTGGATGTTGGAAAGCACGCCGTCCTCCAGGCTTGCCTTGACCGCGTTTCCGGTCGTGACGCTCGGGTCGACGTCGGCCGTCACCGTCACGACCCGGCGGCCGTCCTGGCGGTCGATCTGGGAGGGGCTGTAGCCGAACGATACGTCTGCGACCTCCTCCAGGGGCACCTGGGCTCCGGCGGCCGTCCGGATGCGGTAGTCGTCAAGGTCGTCGACGGCGTTGCGCTGGTCGTCGGGGAGGCGGGTGTACACGCGCACCTCGTTCTGCCCGCGCTGCAGCCGGTAGGATTCCAGGCCAAAGAAGGCGGCACGAACCTGGCCGGCCAGGTCGTTGAGCGAGAGGCCAAGCGTGCGGGCGCCCGGCTTCAGGGTCAGCTCCAGTTCCTGCTTTCCCTGATCCTGGTCCGATTGAATGTCGAACACGCCGCCAAATCGGTTCAGCGAGTCCTGCACCGCGGCCACGGTCCGGTCGAGGTTCTCCTCAGTGGGGGCCGACACCTCGACCGAGACCGGCTCGCCGACCGATACGACATCGGCGGTAAAGGCGAGGGACCGGACGTTGGACACCTGGCCGGTTTTTGCCCGCCACTGCTCTTCGAACTGCGCGGACGTGATGTCCCGCTCCTCCGGGTCAATCATTTCGAAGCTCACCTCGGCCACGTTGGCCTGCGTTGCGGTAAACCCGGCCTCGTTGGGGCTGCTGTTGGCCTGTGGCTGCTGGCCGACGGTCACATACACGTTTTCGACGAGGGGCTGCCCGGCCTCCTCTTCCAGCTCCTCGACGGCCTCGTACCCGGTTTCCTGCAGCCGGGCCGTCACGCGCTCGGTGGCCTCCGGTGTGGTGCCCACCGGCATCTCCAACTGGGCCGTCACCAGCTTGCCCTGCACGCTCGGAAAGAAGGAGAAGCCGATATAGCCATTGCCGACGAAGGTGAACGAGATCAGAAGCAGCGATACGCCCGCCACGAGCGTCACGCCGTAGCGGCGAGTGGCAAAGCGGAGGGCCGTAGTGAGGGGGCCCCGAACAAAGGTCCAGAGCTGAGCGGCTACCCACCGCCGCACCCGGTTGAGCGTGCGCACTGCAAGGTTGGGCGTCCCCTCTTCCTGATCGGGGCGCTCCGACAGGTGATACGGCAGGATCAGGAGCACCTCCACGAGCGAGAGCAGCAAGACGATGATGACGATCGTCGGGATGTCCCCCAGAAATTTGCCGATCGTGCCGCCGATGAAGAGGAGGGGCGCGAAGGCCGCAACGGTTGTGAGAACGGCGAAGATCACCGGAATGCCGACGCGCTGCGTTCCGCGAATGGAGGCCTCCAGCGGATCCCCTTTGGTTTCCTGCTCGGCGTAGACGTTTTCACCGACCACGATGGCGTCGTCAACGACAATTCCGATGGAGAGGATGAAGCCGAAGAGGGACAGCAGATTGATCGACACGTCCAGGTACTGCATGACGATGAACGTGCCGCTGAACGAGAGGAAGATGCCGACCGAGGTCCAGAAGGCCAGCCGGGGGGCCAGGAAGAGCGTGAGCGTGAGGACGACGAGGAAGAGCCCCAGAATCCCGTTCTCGATCAGCAGGTTGAGCCGGCTGCGGAGGCTCTCGGCCTGGTTCTGCCAGATGGAGGCCTGCAGGCCCGCCGGGAGGGCGGGCCGGAGGTCCTCGTCGAGGTACGTTTTGATCCGCTCCTCGATGTTGAGCACCTGCTCGTCTCCCGTGCGGAAGACATTGAGGATCGCGGCGGGCTTGCCGTTGAACCGCGTGATGAGGTCGGAGTCCTCAGCGAACCCGTCCTGTATCTCCACAATGTCCCCGAGGCGCACCTTGGTACCGTCGTCGCGCGTGAGGGCGACAATATCCTCAAAGTCCTTCTTCGTGTAGTTTTGCCCCTCCGTTCGGATGACGATCTCCTCCTCGTCGGTCTCGATGCTTCCTCCCGGAAGGTCGAGGCTGCCGTCCCGCACGATCTGCGACACCTCCGCAAGGCTGATGCCGTGTTGGCGAAGGGCCTCGCGGGAGGGCTCTACGGAGATTTCGTAGTCCCGCACGCCCCCGATGCGCACGAACGAGATCTGCGGGTCGCGCGTGAGGTCGTCCTTCACGCGCTGCGCCAGTTCCTTCAGGGTGCGCTCACTCCCGTCCCCATAGAGGGCAATCTGGAGGGCCTGCTGGCGGTTAGTCACCTCCGTGACGATGGGTTGCTCGGCCTCCTCCGGAAACGCGGTAATGCGGTCCACCTCAGACTTGATGTCGGTGCGGGCCCGCGACAGATCGGTGCCGCGCTTCAGTTCGGCGGTCACCACGCCGTTGTTTTCGGTCGCGGTTCCCAGAATCCGGTCGATTCCTTCGACGCCTTCGATCCGGTCCTCGATGCGGCGCACGATGGACTGCTCCACCTCTTCGGGCGAGCCGCCGGGGTAGGTCACCTGGACCTGCACCGAGTCGAGGCTGAACTCGGGGAAGACCTCCTGCACCGTTGTGTAGGCTGCCGCGCCGCCGCCCAAGAGCAGCAGGAGCATCAGCAGGTTGGCCGCCACACCGTTGCGGGCGAACCAGTCGATTGCTCTGTTCATCGGTTGAGGTGTTGAGGGTTGAAGTGTTGAGGGTTCAGGGTTGAGCGTTCAGGGTTGAGGGTTCAGGGTTGAGGGGGGAGGGTTAGCCGGACCTGAGATCGATCTCATAGCGGATGTGCCCCTCCTGAACACGAGACGCGTTCGGACGAGACTTGAGATAGCGGATGAGACCGTGGGTCTGTCGGGACGCCGTGTCGGCAAGGTCGTATGCCTCGTCGAAGCCTTCCTGACTGATGTAGCCTCGGTCTCTGGCGAGGTATAGTTGAGATTGGACTTCAGCGGCGGACCCCCGTGCACGACCGAGCAGGTCGATAAAAATCTTCTGGGTGCGACTGTTGAAGCCCTCTGCGATGTTGCTCATGACCGACACCGATGCGCGCCGAATCTGATCGCGAAGCTCAAAGTCGCTAGAAAATGGATCGTCGTCGGAAAGATCGTACACGAGGTTCGCCAAGTCGCGCGCTGTTTGCCAAGCATCCAGCTCCTCGAATCGCGTAATCGTAGCCACTGTCTTTCACTCTGCTGGTCGGTCATCAAGCGAACTCTCAATCCCCAATCCAAAAACCCCCAATCCAAAAACCCCCAACCCCAGCCCCGCTACTCTTCGACGCGAACAGCCATGCTGTCCGTCTGCACGCGGAGGTCGGTCGTGATTACGCGGGTGTCGGCGTCGAGCGTGGGGGCGAGGTAGGTTTGCTCCTCCACCGTTTGGATGGGCTCGACGGTCTGCTCCACCAGCATCGAGTCGCCGGCCACGGTCCAGACAACTGGAGGTTGATCAGACTCGCGGGTGTGGACGGCCCGACGGGGCACCACGTGGTAGGTGCCGTCCCGGCGGCCTTCAATGTCGACCGTGGCGTAGGTGCCCATGGCCAGGGGGGGACGCGTGGCGTCCTCCGGCTGCTCGGCCTGTTGGGGCTCTACGGTGGGGCTCTGGTCGTAGGGGTCCGGCACGCGCACCACAACATCGACCGTGCGCGTCTGCTCACTGATGGCGCCCTCGACCCGGTGCACGCGTCCCTCCCACGAAAACGTCCGGCCGCCGTACGAACTCGTCACGGTGGCCGGCAGCTGGGCGTCGGGCGGCTGCCCGGTCGTTGCCCACAGGTTGCGGATGAGGGCGGCTTTGCGGGAGGGCAGGGACACGACGATCTCGGCCTCCTCCGTGCCGTAGACCGTGGCGATGGGTGTGCCGGGCGCCACGTATGCGCCGAGATCGGCCTGCTTCTGCCGGACCATGCCGGAGAACGGGACCCGGAGCCGCGTTCGCTCAAGATTGGTTTCGGCGTCGTCGAGGGCGGCCCGGGCACTCTCAAGATTGGACTGGGCCTGCGCCACCTGCGGTTCGTTGAAGACGAGTTGGCCGAGCTCTGTGCTGTCGGGCTCGGGGGCCTCCCCCGTCCGGTCCTGGAGGCGCTCGTAGTCCTCGCGGGCGGCGCCGGCTTCCTCCTGGACCTGCAGGAGCTGCACTCGGGCCTCCGTCACGCGGGCCTCGGCCTGTTGCACCGCGCTTCGGTAGTCCGCCGGGTCGATGCGGGCCAGGGCCGTCCCGGCGTCGAACCGGCCACCGCTCACGAGCGCGTCGGACACGTCGGTAATCCGCCCGCCCACCTCGGTGGTTAGCTCAATCTCCCGAACGGGCTGGACGGTGCCGGTGCCCCGCACGAGCAGGCTGCCGGCCCGCACGTCCACGGGGGCGGTCGACACCAGCGGGGACTGCGGAGGGGGATCACTCGTCTCTGGCTCCGGGGCGAATACAGTCAGCACAACCACGACGACGGCGGTCCCGAGAAGGAGGCCGCCCCCGATGAGAGGCCACTTGAGAGTACGGGCGTCCATGATTCGAAAGCGTGAGTCGATAAAAAGGGGTGGGGAGGCAAAAACCGTGGCCCGGCCAGCCGCTACCGAAAGAGCCGAGGATCGTCGGGCGACTCGGCGTCCGTCCAGGGCCCGCCGAGCGCCCGGTGAAGGGCGAGACGCGCATTCACGACCGCCAGCTGGACGCCGGCGAGTCGCGTCTGGGCCTGTACAAGGGTGCGTTCCGCGTCGAGGACCGACAGCACGTCGCTCACGCCCCGCTCGTAGCGGTCGCGCTGGGTCTGGTACGCATCTTCAGCCGTCTCGACCTGCTGCTGCACCTCCTGGTGCCGCTGGCGTTGTTTTTCGTAGGCGACCAGGGAGGCCTTCACTTCCTGAAAGGCGGTGAGGACCGTCTGCTGATAGCTCGCCGCCTGTTGGTCATAGCGTGCCTCTGCGGCGCTGAGATTTGCGCGGAGCCGACCGCCCTGAAACAAGGGGGCCGTTAGTTGGGCAGCGAAGCTGGTGAAGGCCTGCCCGGGGTCGGCAAGGTCAGCCAGTTCGCTGCTTTGCGTGCCGCCCTGCCCGGTGAGCGAGAGGCTCGGTAGCATCTCGGCCCGCGCCACGCCAATTTCCTGGCGGGCCGCTTCCAGCTGGAGCGCCGCCCCGCGCACATCGGGCCGCTGCATCAAGAGGTCCGACGGCAGGCCGGCGGGGATGGGCTCCGGGTCGAGCGGGACGGTCATCGAGTCGGGGAGGAGGCTGCGCTGCTCGCCGGCGAAGCGGCCGAGGAGGGTGGCGAGGCGCCCCTGGGCTTCATAGAGCTCGCTCTCCAGTTCCGGCTGATCGGCCTGGGCAGACTGTAGGTTCTGGCGCACCGTGTACAGCTGAAACGACGGAAGCAGGCCGCGGGCGTAGCGGTCCTCGGTCACGTCCTCCCGTTTCTTCAGCAGGCGGAGGGTGCGCTGCCCGAGGCGGACCTGTTGCTGCAGCGAGGCGATCTGGGCGTATGTTGAGATTGTCTGGCTGATCACCGAGAGCCGGGCCGTCTGCAGGTCCGCGGCCGTCGCAAAGTACTGGCTGAGGGCCGCCTTGCGCTGGCTGCGGACGCGGCCCCAAAAGTCGAGCTCGTAGGAGAGGCCGAGCGTGGCCTGATAGTCGGTAATCTCAAACCGGTCTGGGCCCTGTCCCCCGCCGATGGCGCCCCCGATTCCTGTGTTTGCGGGCTGGTCCTGGTAGTTGCCCTGCCCCTCGGCCGTGACGCTCGGGAACAGCGGGGCCCGTGCAATGCGGAACTGAGCGGCCAGCTCCTCAACGCGGGCTTCGGCGGAGGCGAGGTCGAGATTGGCGGCAAGGGTCGTATCCACGAGGGCGGTGAGGGCCGGATCGTCGTACTCGGTCCACCACCGCTTAGCATCATAGGCCGCGGTGTCGGCGGCCGCGGCGGGGAGCGTCGTGTCGCCCGGCGCGGATTCGAACCGATCGGGGAGGTCCTGCTCGGCCTCGGGGGTAGGAAGGGACGGCGTAAGTGAACATCCTGCAGTGGCGAGAACGACCGTCAGAAGGAGGGCTGCAGGGAAGCGAGACATCGTCATTGAGAAGAGCGTTGAACGTGAGCGTCAGAACGCTGACCGGGGGCTACCGAGGCGCAAGGCCGTGGTAGATGAGGTCGAACAGGTGGGCCTTCCGGTCTTCGACGAAGGCCCCCCAGTTATCCTCCGCGGCGGGATGCATGATCTGCACAGTGGGCCGGGCCACAAAGAAAAAGAGGCAGGTTGAGACCACCGAGAGCATCGTATGCTGCGGATCGACGGCCCGAATTTCGCCGGCGTCGACCGCCGACGCAATGGTTTCCACCAGGATCTGCGGGGGAGCGTCGCCGGAGCCGGTGGCCTCGCGCAGGTGCTCACCGAGCAGATTCCCCCCCGCCAGGTTTTCCTGTACCATCAGGCGCATGGCCGCCTCGTCCGACCGCACAAACTCGATGTATCCGTCGATGAACGTGTGGAGGGTCGTCTCGAAGGTCGACGCCTCTCGCAACGAGGCGCCGAAGGAGGCCATGAACCGTTCCACCGTGTAGGTGAAGACCTCCTCGTACAGCGTGTCCTTGTCCCGGAAATAGTAGTGCAGCATCGCTTTGTTGATGCCGGCAGCATCGGCGATGGCCTGCATCCGGGCCCCGTGCTGCCCCTCACGGGCAAAGATCTGGAGGGCGGCGTCGAAAATGTCCCGCTCCGTCTCGGAGTAGTCCGCGTCTGGGTTGGAGGAAGAGGGCATAGAGGGGACGAGTCAGGCAAATACACCTTAGTCAATCCTCTGGCAACTGTCTGGTTCAACCAAACGGTTAACCATCGTGTAATCCGCCGGATTTTCGAGAGGAAGGGTCGCCGGGCCGGCCGAGGGAAGCAGGCGGGTCGGACTGCGCATCGGAGGGCTACAGGTCCAGCGACTGTTGGGCGTCGTGCGGTGGAGAGGCGGAGCGCGTGGGGGCCGAGCGGGCGCCGCGGCGGCTCCCATGGGTGTGCAATACCTGATCGGCCTGCGCCTGCACGGTTGGGTCTTTGCGGAGCGCAAAGATGCGGTCCTTGGCCCGTGTCGCCGCCGCCTCGTGGTGTACGATTGGGGCGGGGTAGTCCGTGCCGATGGTGCAGCCACTCTCGCGTTGCACGTTTCTGGGCATCAGCCACGGCTCGTGGAGGTAGGGGGTTGGTACGTCGCCGAGGACGGGGAGCCAGCGTCGGATGAACGCGCCCTCGGGATCCTGCTCGCGGGCCTGCTTGGTCGGGTTGTACACCCGAACCGCGTTGATGCCGGTGGTGCCGGACTGCATCTGAAGCTGCGAGAAGTGGATGCCCGGCACGTAATCGATCCAGCGGCGGGCCAGCACGTCATGGAACTGGCGCCAGTCGAGCCACAGGTCGTACGCCGCGAAGGAGACCAGCAGGGCGCGCATCCGAAAGTTGAGGTAGCCCGTGGCGCGGAGGGCTCGCATGCAGGCGTCGACGAGCGGGTAGCCGGTTCTGCCGGCAGCCCACGCGTCCTCACGTGCGTCGCTGTGCTCGTCTTCTCGGAGGGCATCGAACGCGGGGATAAACGACTCGTGCTCGATGCGGGGGGCGTCCTCCAGCTTCTGCGTGAAGTGATCGTGCCAGTGGAGGCGGCTTTCAAGCGAGGAGAGCGACTTGTGCCAGTCGCGGGCCGGGCCGGGCGGAAGGGCACGCACCGCGTCGCGTCGCTCCTGGATCCGGTGGTAGACCGTCCGCAGGCTGAGCGTACCCCAGGCAAGATGGGGGCTAAGGCGGGAGCAGCTCCGGAAGGCCGTCTGTGGGCTTGACATCTCGGAGGGGTAGTGCCGTCCCCGCCGCCGCAGAAACGAGCGAAGCGTGCGATGCGCCGCCGCCTCGCCGCCCGGCTGTAGGGTTTCGACTCCGTCGAGCGACAGATCCAAGTCGGCGCGTGTGGGGAGGGGGCCGGGGCGAACGGGAACCGGCCGCAGGGCCTCCGGTGGATCGAGCGGCGACGGTGCCATGAAGGCCTCCCACTGCTCCCGCCAGCGGTCTCGATCATGAGGGCCGCGGACAACGCCGTTCTGGCGCGGTTCGTGCACGGCAACGTTCCGCTCACCGGCCCAGGCGCGCACGGCCCGGTCGCGGTCGAAGGTCAGGCGCGTACCGGTTTCCTGGTGGGCCCAGAGGACAAACGGGCCGTCGTTGGCACGGTAGAGTCGCTGAAACACCTCAACAGCTTCGCCCCGGCGCACCACGAGGGGCTGGCCGCGCTCGGCCAGGCAGTCGCGCAGTTCCGTCAGGCACGCGCGGACAAACGTCCAGTGTGCGCCCGAGAAATCGGGAGCCTCGATCACCGCGGGCTCCACGATATAGAGGGGAAGCACGGGGCCGCGCCGCGCCGCTTCGACAAGAGGGCGGTGGTCGTGGACGCGGAGGTCCCGCTTGAACCAGACGACCTGTAGGTGCGGGATGCGGGACATGAGGAAGGATAAGAGGGTTAGAGTCGGTTCTCTAAACCACTGCGCGCCCCGCACGTGCGGCAGGGACGCCGAATGTCGCACCCTCGTCACATTCGGCATGACCGAAGCGTCCCCACGGGCGCAAAACATCGGGGCCCGTACTCAATTCAAAGGAGACGCATTATCGGGGCAACCCACGGCGGCATCCGTTTCGTGTGCGCTCCAGTTCTTCCAATCGTTCCCGCCCCCCTATGGACGGTCCCAGCATGAATGAACCCACGCCGGAATTTATGGCCGCGTCCTACATTGCGCAGCTCGCCCCTCTTCTGTTCGACGCGGCCGACAAGGCCGGGCAGGTGGGAGAGGCCCCCCAGCACGTGGCCGTGGCGGCGGAGACGGTGCAGGCGCACATGCAGCGCCAAGACTTTGACGTGGAGCGGACCGTCGCGACGGTTCAGAAGGTGACGGACGGCATTGAAATTGAGTACAAGGGGCGCACCGTTACGCTCACGTTCGACTGACGACCCGTACGCCCCTGGGCGTCCAAACGACCCCGGGGCGTTCAAACGAAAGGTCCAGGAGACGGACGTTATTGATCTGTCACCGTGAGGGATTGATCTGCCGCCGTGAGGGCCACGACTTCCTTGAAGTCGAGGGCCACCATCACCTCGTCTCCATTGGTTTCGTACCGGTAGAGCTTGCTCCGATCGGTCTCCTGAGGGGCCTGCCGGTACGACACAAAGTCGGTGGCTATTTGCTGGGCTTTGGGGCGGGGGACGGCCTCCAGCGTTCGTTCGTGGAGGGTAGGGCCCGAAGAGGCGGCGGCCTCGCGGGGAGGCGAGCGAAACGTAATCTGGATGCGCATGAAGTCGCTTGGGGACATGCGTGGTCTGGTCTGCCGTTGCATGCTGGACCGCCTTTGCGTGTTAGACACGAATTTACCGTCGACCTAATGGGGAAGGTTCCGTGGGGCGTGTAAAAGGGAACCGAAGACCGTCTTCCTCGATGTAGAGACCCAGGATTTCATTTCGTAGGTTACCGGTCACCGCGCACGTCCGCAAGGAAACCCGTCCCGGGACCCCAACGAAGCGTCCCGTTTTTGGAAGCGTTTCCAAAAAATGTACATTCGCTCACGTTTCTGTCCAATTCTACGCCAGCCATCATGAATGCTACCGTATCCGGGATTCATCACGTCACCGCGTACGCCCACGACCCGCAAGAAAACATCGACTTTTACACCGGGGTGCTTGGTCTGCGCCTCGTGAAGCAGACGGTGCTCTTTAACAATCCGTCCGAGGTGTTTCGGGGGCCTACGATGTACCATTTTTATTATGCGAACGGCACGGGTACGCCCGGGTCCGTGATCACGTTTAAGCCGCACCATAGCATTCAGGAGGGGCAAGTGGGGCGCGGGCAGGCCACCGCCACGGCGTTTACGATTCCGGAGGGGGCGGTGGACTACTGGGTGGAGCGTCTCGACGACGCCCCCGAGGCGACCCTCTATCCGGTGACGGAGCGGTTTGGGCGGACGGTGATCCGGTTTCAGGACCACGACGGCCAGCCGCTGGAGCTCATCACGGGCGAATCGGACATCGAGCCGTGGGCCGGCGGCCCCGTCCCGGCCGAGCACGCCCTCCGCGGCTTCCATGGCGTCACGATCCACCCGGACAACGCGCAGCTCACGGCCGAGGTGCTGGAATTGATGGGGTACGAGCAGGTCGACTATGAGCCGACGCCGCAGGACGGCGACTGGACTCGGTTCCGTGTGCCCGGCCCCGAGCACGGCCAGTTCATTGACCTCTACAACGAGCCCAACATGCACGAGGGGCAGTGGGGCTACGGCACGGTCCACCACGTGGCCTTCCGCGTGGCGGGCGACGACGAGCAGATGGCCCTCCGCGACGCCCTCCGCGACGCCGGGCACGCCCCCACGGCCATGAAAGACCGAAATTACTTCCACTCCATCTACTTCCGCGAGCCGAACGGCGTCAACTTTGAGATTGCGACCGATCCGCCCGGCTTCCTCCACGACGAGCCGGAGGACGCGCTGGGCGAGACGCTGATGCTGCCGCCCTTTCTGCAGGATCGGCGGGCCGAGGTGGAGGCGCAGCTGGCGGACATCACGGTGCCGTAGGGGCGAGGCCGCTGGGAGAGGGGCGCTCTCCACAGGCCGTGCTCTCCCCCGCCCCTGGCTCGGGCCACGGGATCCGAACGCCCCGGGGGGGAATGCTACCGGGGCACGATCCTCTCTTTGTCTACAACCACGGCTCCAATATGCCTCGTCCTACCCGCACGATGAACGCGACGAAACAGGTTGCCCTCGTCGCCCACGATAACAAAAAGCCCGACCTCCTGGAGTGGGCGGAGTACAACAGCGAGCAGCTCACCGAACATGAGCTCTACGCCACCGGGACCACCGGCCGCCTCTTGCAGGAGCAGCTCGGGTTTACAGTCCATCGGCTGCAGAGCGGCCCGCTCGGGGGCGACCAGCAGATCGGGGCCCGCATCGCGGAGGGCACAATCGACGCGCTCATCTTCTTCTGGGACCCGCTGGAGCCGATGCCCCACGACCCCGACGTGAAGGCGCTCCTCCGCATCGCGGCGGTGTGGAACGTGCCCATCGCCTGTACCCGGGCCTCGGCGGATTTCATCTTCTCCTCGCCCTTGATGCGCCACGCCTACGAGCGGCCCGTAGAGGACCTGGACGACTATCAAAGCCGGGACGTCCTTTCGGGGGCGCAGGAGTCGTAATCCCTTGTCCGTCCCTCGGCAGGCGGGGTCCCGCTCCGAGGACGACGCGCATCCTATCCCTCCGTCGTCTCCACGGTCCCGATCGTGTAGCCTTCGATGTCGCTGGCGCGGAAGCGAAAGACCGAGCCGCCCAGGTGGATCGCCTCGGCCCCGGTCATGACTTCCTGCACCGACACGTGGATGAACGTGTCGGTGGTGGCCTCATTCACGGCGTCGAGCATGGCCGACATCATGCCGCTAAACGCGTTCACGGCCCCGTCTTCGGCCCCGGCTTGCTCCTGGGCCACCTCCACCATGCGGGACGTATCCGCCTCAAACGAGTCGCGTCCCACCACGTGGCCGGTGACCATGTTGCCGCTCACCACCAGGGTGATGGGGCAGGTGGCGCCGCGCTCGTTGGCGTAGGAACTGAGAACGTCGAGTCCGGGATCGCTCATTACACTGAAGGGAATCGGGAAAGAAGACGATGGTCGCACGTGCCCCCTACGATAGGGGCATTCGATAGGGGCATTGCACCCCCCATGGTAGGGACCGAGAGGGGACGACGGCAACCGCAGAGTACGGCAGACAAAGGGAACGTGGCCGTCCGGTTGGATCCGGACGAAAAATTCAGTTATGTTCGGGGGCGTGTTTGTGGATCCTTCGGTCCATTCTCTTCCAGCTCCTTTCGTACTGACTGCACTGTGTCCGTATGTCTGCCGACTTCCCGATTGCAACGCTGGACCTGGTCATTATTGGCGGGTACTTCCTCATTGTGTTCGCCATCGGCTACGTTGTGGCCCGGCAGACCGAGAGCGGCGAGGACCTGTTTCTGGCCGGTCGGAGCCTGGCGTGGGGCACGATTGGCTTCTCGCTCTTTGCCTCCAACATTTCGAGCACCACGATGATCGGGCTGGCGGGGGACGCCTACCGGATGGGCATCGCGGTGTCGAACTACGAGTGGATGGCGGGCGTCGTGCTCGTCTTTATCGCCATTTTCTTCGTCCCCTTCTTCATCCGATCGGAGCTTTCGACAATTCCGGAGTATCTGGAAAAGCGCTTCGACGTGCGCTCCCGAAAGTACTTTTCGGGCCTCACCATTTTTACGAGCGTCGTCATCGATACGGCCGGAGGCATTTACGCGGGGACGCTGGTGCTCAAGACCTTCTTCCCGGATCTCATTCCGGGCCTCGGGCCGGAGATGGACTTCTATGTCGTCTGCTTCATCCTGGCCCTTATCGCCGGCATTTACACCGCGGCGGGCGGGCTCGCGGCCGTGGTGTACACCGACATCCTGCAGGCGATCATCCTGCTCGTCGGGTCCACCTTTATCGCCGTTATCACGTTCGGGCAGTTCGACTTCTCGTGGGCGCAGGCGACGGCGCAGCTGCCGGAGGGGCACCTCTCGCTGATGCAGCCGATGGACAGTGAGGGGCTGCCGTGGCTGGGGACGCTCGTGGGCGTGCCCATCCTGGGCTTCTACTACTGGGGGCTCAACCAGTACATCGTGCAGCGCATCCTGGGGGCGCGCGACCTGAAGAATGCCCGATGGGGCGCCATCCTGGGCGGGGCGCTGAAGCTGCTCCCCCTCTTCATCATGGTGCTGCCGGGGGCCTTCGCCTTTACGCTCTACCCCGACCTGGCGTCGCCCGACATGGTCTTTCCCACGCTGGTGACAGAGCTGCTGCCCGTGGGGGCCGTGGGCATCGTGA
The DNA here is from genome assembly GCA_046498495.1 of Salinibacter sp. Lineage (GTDB taxonomy): Bacteria > Bacteroidota > Rhodothermia > Rhodothermales > Salinibacteraceae > Salinibacter. Next base: position 26,147 of record JAWOAQ010000158.1, read on the forward strand.
TGGCCGGCCTCATCGCCGCCATCATGTCCACGATCGACTCGACGCTGAACTCGGCCTCCACACTCATCACCATCGACTTCATCAAGCCGAACCGGCCGGACCTGACGCCGGAGCAGGTCGGCACCATCGGGCGCATCACGACGATTGTTCTGATGATTTTTGCCGCGGTGTGGGCGCCGCAGATTCGGGAGTTTCCGGGCCTCTGGAGCTACATCCAGTCGGTGCTCTCGTACCTGGTGCCGCCGGTCGTGGCGATCTTCCTGCTCGGCGTGTTCTGGCCGCGAGGCAACGGGGCGGGGGCGTTTGCGACGCTGACGGGGGGACATGCTTTGTCCCTCGCGGTCTTTTTCTTTGCGCAGGATGGCCTTCTCTTCGAAACGGCGCCCATCGACCTGCACTTCACGATCATCGCCGGCATCCTCACGGCGCTGTGCCTTGGGCTGTTCGTGGTCACGTCGCTGACGCTCGGCACGGCCCCCGACCCGGAGCAGACCGACGACCTGACGTGGGCGAATCGGATCGTCGAGAGCCCGGAGGGCGTGGCGTGGTACAAGGATTACCGCATCCAGTCGGCCGCCGTGCTGGGTATTACCGTGGCGATGATTGTTGCTTTCTGGTAGGCCGGGAGAAATCCCAGCGCCCCGGACGGGCCGGCGCGGGGCGGGCGTCGAATGTTGAGAGGAGCGGCTACGGAGTGGACGCGGTCTGGGCTTCCTCCGAGCGGGGGGGTGGGGCCGGCGCGCGGTCGTCGTGAGGCCGGTCGGGCTGCATGGGGTTGCGGCCGCACTGCGTGCAGCGGTAGTACCCGGTGAGGACGCGGACGACCCAGGGGGTGTCCTCGTCGCAGTGCGGGCAGTGGTCGACCACCTTGGTGACGCGGCTAAACGTGCTCGCGGACACCGAGCGGTACGTGTCGTGCAGGCGTTGCAAGAGGTTCATGCAGAGGGGGACGGCTGTGAGGGGAGATCGTCGAACGGGGCCGGCGCTGGGGCCGACCCTGGTGTTCGCCCCTCCAATCCCAGATGCGAGCCCGGGTTCGCCCGCAAGCGCTTCTGGTTGCAGAATGTTAACACAACCCAAGGATGC
>JAWOAQ010000068.1:0-5164 GCA_046498495.1 Salinibacter sp.
GTCCGGCGTTCGGCTCACATCCTTTCTTTCTCCCTGCGTTACGCTGAATACGTTAGCATTTCGCCAAGCGTCTGTACACCCACGCCGTCCGCGACGGGGTCCCAGTTCCGATTGCGTCCAAGAAACGACGCGTCATCCAGTTCAATGAGACCGTACAGGGTTTCGGTGACGATCCGGGCTCCTACGGGCCCCAGCCCCTCCCCAGGCTCAAAGTGTCCCGGTTCCGTCTCGCGCCCAATGCGCTCCGCCTCCGTCAAAATGTAAAACCAGAGCGGCGTGCCGCCCGTCAGGTCCACATCCGGCTCGGCCCGCTCCCGTGCGGCCTCGGTCACCCGATCAATTTCCGCCGGCTCACGCTCCATCGCACGGGCCACCTGTTCGCCCGACGGCAGGAGAAACGTTTGCCCCCGTAGCAGATTCCGCGTGGCGAGCGACGACTCCCCCTCATGGATGAATGGCAAATCCAGGAGGTCGGTGGCCAGTTGTGTATCGAGTTCTTCGGCGTTCTGCACGTTCCGGTTCTCGTCCGTGTCCAATAGTTCGTGCCAGTCAACCACCGCATCTTCGTCACTGAGCGGTGAGAAGCCCCGCCCGAGCGTCGCCCCAAAGAGTTCGAAGGCATTGCCGTTTTTCTGAACCTGGACCCGCTGCGGCATCATGGAGTGCCCAAACCGATAGGCCGCTACGGCAAACTCGATGGGAATGTACGGCGTCTCGGTCGACGGGCAATAAAAGCGCCGCCCTCGGCTCCGAATCTGATCGACCACCGCCTGTCCGCACAGGGTCGGGAGAAAATCCTGAACGATGACGGACTGGTAGTGCCAGGTCGTAACCGTCCGCGCCTCCTCAAATAGCTCTTCCCCCTCCAGCCCGTCCTCGTCGTGGATCGTGTCGACCACCGCATTGTGAAATCGAATCATCGCGAGCTGAAGCTGGGAGATGACGCCATTCTCATCGTTTCGTGGATCCCCGATGATCGCGGTGCCGTCGGGCGACCGGCACAGGTCGTGCGTCGCCAGGTCGTCGGGTTGATCGGCAGCCGTTCCGTCCGCCCCCGACAGGAGCTTCACCCCGGCGTCGTCCCCCGAACCATGGTACAGGTAGGGCGAGGCCTCCGGCCCGGCGCCGTATATGTTGTCGAGGTCGAGAACGGGCGTGCGTACGTTTGGCGTATCCGAAGCATCGGCGACCGACGAGAGACTGGATGTAACGTCGAGCGTAATATCGTGGTCGATAAACTGCCCGAAAAAGAGCTGACCGGCCGGCACCGAGTCCGTCCGCGCAAACGACGCCCCTCCATCCATCGGACCGCCCTGCGCACCAAGGGCTCGGAGCGATTCCGGTGGTGTATATAATGGCGACAGGGAAAATATCCGCCCAAAGCGGTCACCATCCTTCTGCGCGTGGCCGTAATGGCAAAATGCGTCCATGCCATCGAGTTTGTTCATGCCGTGATGTGCCATGACTCATCACCTCGTGATTTGGGAAATGAAAAACAGGGCCTTTCCTCGCGCTTCCAACGCCGCGCGCCTGCTGACGTGATCGGGCGGGCGTTTCCATTTCGAGGACTCACAAGGTCAGATTGCGCCGCAACAAAGTCAACTGTATTTTCACATTTGTAGGTCCTGGCAGGGGCATTCTCTGCGGTCAGATGCCGGGTTCGCCCTGACGCCACCCCAGATCCCAGGTTGACGAGAAGCGGCCGGGATCGGATTTTGTAAAAGTATAAATGACCACCGCACAGCTCTCTTTTCCCCATGACTTCTGCCTGGGCTCGTCTCGTCCTCGGCCTCGTGGCCGGCGCCCTCTTCATGGTCTCGCTCGACGCACACGCACAGGACACGCGTCTGCTGCGCGAACCCACCGTCGCGAACGACACCCTTGTGTTCGCCTACGCAAGCGACCTGTGGGTCGTGAGCACCGACGGCGGGGATGCCGAGCGCCTCACCAGCTTTCCCGGGACGGAGATGCAACCGCACCTCTCGCCCGACGGCCAGACGGTTGCCTTTACCGGGCAGTACGATGGCGACACGGATGTCTTCGTTGTGTCGGTGGACGGGGGGCAGCCGGAGCGTCTCACCCACCATCCGAGTGCCGACCACGTCCGCGGCTGGACCCCCGACGGGAAGGTGCTCTTTCAGTCGCGGCGGCAGGGCGGCCCTCGACTCAAGCCGCAGCTCTGGACTGTCGATCCGGCCGATCCGGGCCTTCCAGAGCGCATGCCGGTGCCACGGGCACACTTCGGGACGATGGATTCCGACGGCCAGCGGCTCGCCTACGAACTCGTCGCCCCGTGGGACCCGGAGTGGCGCAACTACCGCGGCGGCCAGGCCCAACCCATCCGCATCCTCGACCTGGAAACGATGGACCTGGAGAAGGTGCCCTGGGAGGGCGAGCGGCACAAGAACCCCGTCTGGCTCGGCGAGACCGTGTACTTCCTCTCCGAGCGCGACCGGGCAATGAACGTCTGGGCGTACGACACCGCCGCCGACTCGCTATGGCAGGTCACATCCCACGACACGTACGACGTGAAGGGCCTCGCGGCCGGCGACGGCACCGTGGTCTACGAACAGGCCGGCTACCTCCACCGGTACGACCCGGCGACCGAATCCACCGAGCAGCTGTCCATCGACGTGCGAGGCGATCTGCCCTGGACCCGCCCCGACTGGAAAGAGGTGGAGGACCAGATCCGCACGGCTTCCCTCTCCCCAACCGGGGAGCGCGCGCTCTTTGAAGCCCGGGGCGAAATCTTCACCGTGCCGACGGAGCACGGCGACCCACGCAACCTGACGGAAAGCGGTGGCGCCGCCGACCGAAGTCCCGCCTGGTCCCCCGAGGGTCAACAGGTGGCGTGGTTCTCCGACGCCTCCGGCGAGTATCAACTCTTCGTCGCCGACCAGAAGGGCCTCGATGAACCGGAGCGCTTCGACCTGCCCGGCCCCACCTTTTACTACGATCTGGCGTGGGCCCCGGACGGCTCGCACGTCCTCTTCACGGACGCCAACCGCACGCTCTGGACCCTCAACGTGGAGACGGGCGAGACGACGGAGGTCGACACGGATCCCTACGCCACGCCCGAGCGCGCCATTGATCCCGAATGGTCCCCCGATGGCGATTGGCTCGCATACGCCAAGCGCCAGGACAATCTGCATTACACCGTCATGCTCTACTCCGTAGAAACAGGCGACACCATGCAGGTGGCCACCGACCTTGTGGACACCCGAAGCCCCACCTGGGACCCGGACGGCGAGTACCTCTACTTCCTGGGCAGTACAAACCTGGGCCTCAATACCGGCTGGCTCGACATGAGCAGCTACGGCCGCCCGGCCACCCACGGCCTCTACGCGGCCGTCTTGTCGGACGATGGCGTCTCTCCTCTCCGTCCCCGCAGCGACGAAGAACCCACTGAGCCCGATGAGGCCTCCGACGCTGCGGGCGCCGAGGACGGGGCCGACGGCGTTTCGGTCCAGGTCGACCAGGACGGGCTCTCAAACCGCATTGTCCCCCTTGGCGAACCGAAGCGCATTTATCGTCAGCTCCAGGCCGGCCCCTCGGGCACACTCTTTTACGTGGAGCAGCCCCAGGGCGACGGCCCCCCCGTTCTCAAGACGTACGCCTTTGAGGAACGCGAAAGCACTGCCTTCCTCGAAGGTGTCCAGCAGTACCGCCTCTCCCACGATCGGAATCACCTGCTCTACCAGGCGGGGGAGACGTGGGGCGTCGTTTCTACGAGCGGGAGTCCATCGGTGGGGGACGGCGCACTGGACCTGGACCTGGAGGCCCGCATCACGCCGCCCGATGAGTGGGCCCAAATGTACCGCGAGGCCTGGCGCTATCAGCGGGACTTTTTCTACGTGGATAACCTGCATGGTGCCGACTGGCCCACCGTCTACGAGCGCTATGAGCCATGGCTGGAGCACGCCCAGCACCGCGCGGACCTCAACTATGTGCTCGACGTGATGGGCGGCGAGGTCTCCGTGGGGCACTCCTACACCGGCGGCGGCGACCTGCCGGACACCGATGACGTTTCTGTCGGCCTGCTCGGCGCCGACCTGCGGGCCGACGAGGGCTACTACCGCTTTGCCCGCATCTTCGAGGGCGAGCCGTGGACCGACGCTGCCGGGCCCCTCGCCGCCCCTGGCGTGGACGTGCGTGAAGGCGACTACTTAATTGCCGTGGACGGCACAGAGGTAACGGCGGACGACAACCCGTACGCGGCCTTCGAAGAAACGGCCGGAGAGCAGGTCCTCCTCACCATTAACGACGCGCCGACCCCGGAGGGCGCCCGCGAAGAAACCGTGGTGCCCACGGACAGCGAGGCCGAGCTGCGCCGCATTGCCTGGATCAATCACAACCGGCGCGTGGTCGACTCTCTCTCCGATGGCCAGTTGGGCTACGTGTACATCCCCGACACGGGGGACGGCGGGTACGAGCGATTTACCCGGAACTACTTTTCCCAACAGGACAAGGACGGGATGATCATTGACGAGCGGTACAACGGCGGTGGCTCGGCAGCCGACTATATGGTCAACATCATGAGTCGGGAGCTCCACGGGTACTTCAACAATCCGGTGGGCGAAAAGACGCCGTTTACCTCCCCGGGTGCCGGTGTATGGGGCCCCAAAGTCATGATCATCAACGAAATGGCCGGCTCCGGAGGAGACTACCTGCCATATCTCTTCCGGAAGATGGACATTGGCCCCTTGGTTGGCACCCGCACCTGGGGGGGCCTCGTGGGCATCTGGGGCACGCCGCCGCTCGTGGACGGCGGATCGATCACGGCGCCGCGCGGCGGCTTCTTCACCCCCGAGGGCGAGTGGGCCATCGAGAACGAGGGCGTGGCGCCGGACATTGAGGTGGAGATGACACCGCGCCTCGTGGAGGAACAGGGCATCGACCCGCAGCTGCACCGCGCCGTGGAGACGGGCCTTGATCGGCTGGAGACCGAGGACGTGGAGTTGATCGACCAGCCGCCGGCCCCGAACAAGATGCTTCGTCCGAGCGACGGAAATTGATGTGGGCCCCACCGCGAGCCCACAACACAAAACGCCCCTCCACCCGACGAATCGGGGGAGGGGCGTTGAGGGGCCGCCTGCCCGGGAGGATTCGAACCCCCGGCCTCAGCCTCCGCAAGGCTGCGCTCTGTCCAACTGAGCTACGGGCA
>JAWOAQ010000160.1:0-10133 GCA_046498495.1 Salinibacter sp.
CCCACTGGCACTCCGTCGTTCATCACGACAATCGATCCCACACCAAAATCGACCATCGTGTCGATGGTCTCGTACACGGTAGCGGTGGGCGAGATCGTGATGACCGTCGTGCCCTTCCGGCGAAGAAGATGTCGTACCTGGGTGCCCATTTTGTCTCTCCCTCCCGGAGTGTGAATGTGCGGCGGCATCGAGACCCGCGACCGACAGGGAGCCGGGCGCTTTTTATAAAGATACCCAATGCTACGACGCCACCTCCCGGGCATCGAGGATCCATCCGTTCTGCTCCTCTTCTACACTCTTCACGTACGCCGTTGCTACCTCCGCCGCCGGACGTCCCATGGACGGATCCTCGCCCATCGCCTCCAGCGTTTCGCTCACCCAGGGCGGGCTCACCACATTCACCCGAAGGCCGCGCGGTAGCTCCAGGGCCGCCGCCCGCACGAAGCCCTCTAGTCCCGCGTTCACCAGGCTGATGGCCGCGCTTCCCTCCATCGGCTCCTGACTCAACACCCCGCTCGTGAGGGTAAAACTTCCATCGTCGCGCACCGCGTCGAGTCCCCTCCGCACAAGGTTCACCTGCCCCATCAGCTTGTTGGACAGGCTTTTGTCAAAGTCATCGTCGTCCAACGCGCCGAGCGCTCCAAAAGCCGCCTCTCCGGCACAGGACACAACGGCATCGATTGGCTCCACCGCCTCGTAGAGACGCTCAATGGACGATGGATCGGCCAGATCCACCTGAACGTCCCCGCGGGTGTGCCCCGCGGCAATCACGCGATGTCGTTCCTCCAATGCGTCCACGACGGCCTGTCCAATGGTCCCTGTTCCGCCAACAACAAGAATGTCCATCATCAGTCTGAGATGAGTTGTGAGACAATCCGCGGGAAGATGGCCTAATGCCAAAAACACAAAAAGCCAGACGGAAAGGCCGCCTGGCCGGGAGCACTCAAGCCGTTATGGAATGGAAGGGGGCGCCTTCGAGCCGGACCCCCCGCCTTCACGTTTCCCGAAGGACCTGTGCCACCGCAAAGGGACACAGTAAGTGTCTCCGACGGACACTGTGCGGCGAGCCCGGCTCGTTGGAAGAAAGACGCCTTCCATATGTTCAAAGAGCAAGCCCCGTCTCGGTCACGGAGCCGCCGAGGCCGTGATTACCACTGGCGCTCGGTCGCGCGCTCAACTCCGATCGCGCTCAAGCCCTTGTCGGTTTCTTCGATTTCAAATTCGACGCGATCGCCTTCTTCCAGGTCCTCGTCGGGGACCTCACTGTGATGGAGAAAGACGTCGTCTTCTCCTTCGTCGGGTTCGGCGAATCCATATCCCTTCGCGGGACTGAACCACTTAACGGTTCCTTGCACCATGATTCCGGTTGTGTGTTGATGATCTTCTGATGTTCGATGTCCTCTCATCTCCCTCGTACCTACGGCAGAAGGAGATGAAAGATGTTGACAGTCACCCGTAACGCGGCGTGTGAGGATGTGTTCTCTTTATGCCTGTCTGTCTGTTTCCGCCCCCTCAAAATGCCGGCAGGGCCCCAATCTGACCATTTCGGGGGCCCTCTTCACGAAAAAACCCCACCGGGACCGCCGAGTGCGGCGTCCAGGTGGGGTCGGGGCCGTGGAGCTACGGGGATTCGAACCCCGGACCTCTGGAGTGCGATTCCAGCGCTCTACCAGCTGAGCTATAGCCCCGATTGGCGTTGCACGGCAGGGAAGCCGTGTCGTATCATAATGTCGTCGGGTGGTACAAGCCCGTTCGATTGGCTGTTCCAGGGTCCCGAGCCGGCTGAATGCGCCCTCGCCGTGAGAACCCTGCGAAGACGCGACGTGACAAGCGTGTAAGAAGCCTCTTGGGCCCGGCACGCGGCATTTCTCTCTCTCGTTAAGGCTTTTCCTACTTTCCTTTACCAATTCATTTCTGGCGATGAGTCACCAGTCCCTCCCGACCAAAGTGTGCCCGGTGTGCAACCGCGAGTTTGAGTGGCGCAAAAAGTGGGCGGACGACTGGGAGAACGTGAAGTACTGCAGCGAGCGCTGTCGCCGAAACAAACATCGAGACGACGTTCCCTGGGCCAAGACTGAGGAATAAGACAGGCCCCACGCCCGCCGCATGCGCTCCTCGCCACACGCGTACCGCTCCCCACCCGTCCCAACGCCGTGCCGTCCACCGCCCTCCTCTGGATTCGAAACGACCTCCGCCTCCACGATCACGAACCGCTTCGGAGTGCCGCCACGCGCCACGACCGCGTGGTACCGGTCTATTGCTTCGACCCGCGCCAGTTCGGCACCACGATGTTCGACCTGCCGAAGATGAGCGCCATTCGGGCCCGCTTTCTACGCGAAAGCGTCGTGGATCTGCGCCAGTCCTATCAGGCCCTCGGAGCCGACCTTGTGGTGCGCCAGGGGCGCCCGGAGAACGTGCTGCCGGCGCTCGTGCAAACAACGACCGCCGACGAGGTCCTGATGTACCAGGAGATCGGAACTGAGGAGCGCAAGACGGAGACCGCCGTCACCGACGCCCTGTCCGATACCGACGCCACTCCCGGCTTCTTCTGGGGAAAAACCCTCTACCACGTTAACGACCTGCCCTTCGATGGCCCAGAGGACATTCCGGACGTCTACACAAACTTTCGGAAGGGCGTCGAGAAGCGGAGCCGGGTGCGCTCCACAATCTCTCCCCCCGAGTCGCTACCGCCCCTGCCGGACGACGTGTCGCCCGGCGAGATCCCCACGCTCGACGATCTGGGCATCGACGCGGATGGACGCGTCGACGACCGAGCCGTGCTCCCGTTTCAAGGGGGCGAGACACGTGGGCGGGACCGTATCGACGAATACATCTGGCGCGAGGATTGCCTCAAGAAGTACAAGGCCACGCGCAACGGCCTGCTCGGGGCCAACTACTCCTCCAAGTTTAGCCCCTGGCTCGCCCACGGCTGCATCTCGCCGCGCACCATCTACGAGGAGGTGGAGCGCTATGAGGCTGAGCGGTTCGACAACAAGTCAACCTACTGGATGAAGTTCGAACTCATCTGGCGCGACTTCTTCACCTACGTTGCCCGGAAGGCGGGCGATCGCCTCTTTCAGCCCGGCGGCATCATCGAAAACGACATCGACTGGAAGTACCATGAGGAAAGCTTCGACCGATGGGCCCGTGGCACCACTGGCATCCCGTTCGTCGATGCCAACATGCGGGAGTTGAACCAGACCGGCTACATGTCCAACCGCGGCCGGCAAAACGTGGCCAGCATGCTTTCGCAGAGCCTCAAACTGGACTGGCGCATGGGGGCGGCCTACTTTGAGTCGCGCCTCGTGGACTACGACGTGGCCTCCAACTGGGGCAACTGGGCCTACAACTCGCGCGTCGGCAACGACCCGCGGGCCCGCTACTTCAACATTGTGAAGCAGGCCAAACGCTACGACGAAAACGGCGCGTACGTCCGCCACTGGCTTCCCGAACTGAAGGGCGTGCCCGATGAGTTCGTGCACGAACCCCATCGCATGAGCTACGAGCAGCAGAAGCTCTACGATTGTGTCCTCGGGGCAGATTACCCGAAGCCCATCGTAGACCTCGACGCCACCTACGCCCGTATTCAACGGGAACGCAGGACGTAGGTGCGTTGCACGATCCGTACCGGACCTGAACCTCTTGATTCCGCCTCGCCGATCGCCTTGATTGTGGACGATTCGGGTTCCGATCTGTCTCCCCCACCCTGATGCTCGCCCCCCCCTGGTCCCGTTCCTCGTCGGCGTAATGGTCGTGCTGGGACTACTCGCGTGGCTCCGCCTCCCCGCCTTCTTCGGGCTTCTCCTCGCAACCTTCGCCGTTGGCGCCGCCACCCCGGAGGTTCCGCTCGGCTCCATCCCCGCCGAAACGGCGGACGCCTTCGGTGCCATGCTCCGCACCGCTGGGGTGGGCGAACACCTTGCCAACGGCCTGTCCGACGCCGGCATTCCCCTCCTCGTCACCGGCTGGCTGGTCGCCGGCGTTCTGCGCCTCGCCCAGGGCTCGGGCACAGTCGCCGTGCTCACCGGCGCCTCGATGATGGCGTCCCTCACGGCCGACCTCGGGGGGCACCCCGTCTACCTCATGATGGCCGTCGGCACCGGGGGACTGCTCTTCTCCTGGTACAATGACAGCGGCTTCTGGATCGTGCGCGAGGTGGCGGGCCTACCCCAGAAGGAAACGTTCCAGACGTGGTCCGCCGTGAACACCGTAATGTCGGTTACGGGCCTCGTCGTCGTGCTTCTGCTGTCGTCCCTCTTTGCCCTCAAGTGATCTCGCGCGCGAGACGTCTCCAGTTTTTCACCCTCCCGACTTGCGTCGACTGGGGGCGGGAGCGTTCTTTACCATACGATTTTCAATCACCCTCGTCCCTACTCCCATGTCTCTCCGCGCGGCCCCCATCACGATTACCGAAGAAGGAGAGGCTCTCGGCACGCTTCGGGAGTTTGCCCGGAGCCTTGGCCTTTCGCGCTCGGCCCTCCTTCACGCCCTCGAAACGGAAATTCGGGAGTGCGTCATTTTCCGCGCCGGCCCGGAGCCCGACCGGCTGCTTATCCTGGATGCGTGCGGGCTTCCCTCGCTTCTTCGCCTCGCGCACACTCCGTAGCTGTCCTCCGTAGCGGATCGTAGGGGTAGCGGTGCTCTACGCGCTCTTCCGTCCCCCCGCCACGAAGAAGTCGTCCTGGCGCCACGCGCAGTCGACGTCGGTAAAGCCGGCCCGCTCCATGGCCTTCAACTGCGGATAGAGGTCGAGCGTCCCTACATGATCGCCCACGAAGCAGTGTCCGCCCGGACGGAGGGGTTCGTAGATGCTTCGGAAGAGCAGTTCGTAGTGGGACTCCGCGGCCGCCGGGTCCACGTCGTGCCCCACGATGGCGTGCAAGGCCAGCGAGGCTGTCACCACATCGAAGGGCCCCCCCGGAAGCGGCTCGCCGTCGGTGGGCACCGTAACGTGGAGCGGATCCACGTCGCGGGTGAACTGGCCGATCTTGTCGTGGGCAATCGCGAGCTGGTCCTGATCCTCCTCAATCAGGACGATGTGTACCTCCGGGTACGCATCAAGAATCGTGGCGGCCGCATTGCCCGTGCCGCAGGCGAGGTCGCCAACCACGGCCCCGGGGGGAAGTGGGGGCAGTGCCATCGCCAGTTCTTCTAGCATCGGAAGGGCCTGGGGCATGCGCCGCTCCAAATGGATGTCATACCAGCGGCCGTTGCTCCAGTAGCCGCCCTCGCGGCTCACGTTCTGCTTCCAACTCGGAATGTTGTCGTCCATGGACGAAGGGGCCGTTCGTGTGAGACAAAGGAAACTAGGGAAAAATGGGACCGAAAAGTCGTTCCGAGCGACCGACGAGCAGGAGAGGGGGTCGCCCTCCTCTGAAACGGGCGCAAGCCACTCGAAGGCTCGTTTCGCCCTTTTCGGACGGCACGGCTCGACGCCGGTTCGCAGTTCGGAGACTACTCGGTCGCCTCGCTCCCAGCGCTCCGCAGTCGGAATGACGACGGTTGCGGGGTGGTGCCCACCGACCAGGGAACGAGAACGGCAGGCGACTATCCCGCACGGCTCAGTTCGTCGGAAGTTCGCCTCGGCTGGTGCGCTTGTGGATGCCGTCTTTGCCCATGTGCCCCACGTAGCGCCCCAGGATCGTGACCTCCTCAAAGACATCCGGTTCGATGTGGATATCATCGTACTCCGGATTGCAGGGCTCCAGTCGCAGGCCGTCCGCTTCGTGATACACCCGCTTCAGCGACGTTTCCCCGTCGTAGAGCACCGCCCCGATGCCGCCTTCCGGGATGTCGTCGTCAATGAGAAGAACGTAGTCACCGTCGTGAATATCCGCTCCCCTCATCGACTGTCCCGACACGCGGATGGCGAAGATGCGGTCGAGGTTGGGGAAGAGCATGTCGAGCGTAATGGTGCCCAGGTCGGCCTCGACAGCCTCCTGGAGCGTACCGGCGGAAATGATGCCTTCGATCGGGATGCCGGGCTCGTCTTGCTCCTGGTACCGCGAGGCGAGGTGATACCCTTGATCGTCGCGGGTGAGGTGCCCCTTTCGGTGGAGGGCCTTCAGGTTCTGCGTAACGCTGTTGGGCGAGCTGTACCCGAAGTGGTCGATGATTTCCCGATAGGTGGGCCACACGCCCGTTTCACGGGTGTGCTCAATGAGAAACTGAAGGAACTCGTGCTGCTTGGCGGTGAGCTTTTTTCGACCCATGGGGGAGAAGGACCGTGTCGCGCAGCGTAGCGAAGGCCCCCGACGCGTCCGACACCCGTGCCGAGGACATATGGTCTACACAGTAAGGGTAGGAGTCCCACCCCAAAAGGTCAAGATGACGCCGTCGACCGGGCGGGCGAGCGGCGGTTGAGCTGTGCAATGACCGCCTCGCTTCGATCAGGGTATGCCTCTTCGACGTGGTATCGAAAAAAGTCGCGCACCAGCGCTTCCACCTCCGCGCGCACCTCTGGCGTCAACTCCATGCGCAGGGCCGTATCGAGGTCGGCCTTCGCAAAGACCGCGTAGGCGCGCAGGGCCTGCCGCGAGGCGCAACGGGGCGCCGCGGGGGCTGCGTCGGCCGGGTATACGCCGCCGTCCGCCTTGGACAAGAGCCCCTCCTCGTCCACTGCTTCCACCTGGGCCCGCTCGATGGAGGGGGCAATGCCCATCCGCTGGGCCAGCCGAAGTTGCGTGTAGGGCCACAGGTTGGCGGCGCGCGCCTCCGCGGCGTTGAGCCGACGGAGCACCTGAACAATTAGCTCAAACACAGCGGGCTGCGGGTCTTCGTCCTCCATCAGCGCGTCGACCAATTCCACGATCCGCAGCCCAACGGTGATGCGCTCGAGGTCCTCCCGCAGCCGATGAAAGCTTTTGACGTGGCTGCTCTCACTCAGAATTTGCAGCGTCCGAGTGGGCTTGTAGTAGAACACCACCTGGGAGTAGGCCATCGGCTGCAGGGTGGCCCCAAACGGCGTCTTCGGCCGGCGGGCCCCTTTCGCCATCACACTCATCTTTCCCCGCTTGCGGGTAAAGAGCGTGACGATCTGACTGGTCTCCCCGTAGTCGAGACTCCGGAGCACCACAGCCTCGGTTCGAATGATATCGCGTTCAGCCATCGCAGAAGAGGGGGCAATCGGCAGTCCGACGCCGGGCTCCGACGTTAGATTGCGGCGAGGACATGTGTCTACCGAGTAGATCAGGGCATGCTCCCCGCCTCTCCACCGGTATGATCTGGCTGTATCGCCTGCAGCAGCGTCTGTCCATCACGCGTCACGAGAGCCTGGCCGTGGTTACGCTGACGGTCCTGTTCATTACCGGCCTCGCGGTGCGACACGTGCAGCAGCAACAGGTCCCCCCCGTCACGGCCGATACGCTCGTGGCTCGCACGGATACAGCGGCCGCACCGGAGACGAACGACGGGCCCCCGGCTCCATCCCCCGAGGATCCGATCAATGTGAACGCCGCCCCTCGCACCGCGCTGGAGGCCCTCCCCGGCATTGGCCCCGCCCTCGCCGATCGGATCGTGCACTACCGCTCCGAGCAGCGCCCCTTTCAGAAGGTCGAGGAGCTCAAACGGGTGCGTGGCATCGGATCCAAAACGCTGTCCGACCTCCGGCCACTGGTACGAACGGCCCCGGCCGACTCAACCGACGCATAGCGCCTCACGACCCCGGGGGTGGGTCGCCGGCCTCTTCTTCTCCCTCCGTTCCCTCGGCTCGATGTGCCTCGGTGCCGTTGGCGCCGGACTCCTGCTGCTCGCGCATCCGTTGCGCCAGCGCCTCGGGCGTCCAGTCCTCCGCCACCTCCTGCTCCCGTTCCAAAAACCGATACACCGGCACCAGGAGGGCCGCCGCCAGGAGCCCAAACCCAACGAGCGTCCCCACAATGATCGGCAGGTACTCCGGGTCGAACAGAAGTGAGAAGTCCATGCGCGGGCGCGAGTGGTGCAGAAGGGCGTGAGGGACCGGATGTGTTGTCTTCAACCTGCGGACGGGCCGTCCGTTCGGAAGTCGCCTTCGTACGCTACAGACGCGTTGTTGCGAGGCGCCGCGCCGTCGCCTACGTTGCAGTACGCCCCCCTTCTGTTGAAGCGGCGATCCGGCCCACCTGCATCGATTCGACGCCCTCGCTCTTTCCTCCCCATGCCTGTGCCTGCCGACTCCTCGACGGATACTCCCTCACTCCGGCTCCTGATCGTAGAAGACGACCCGGATGTCGGAACGACCCTTGAGGCGTTCTTCGCGAAGCGTGCACACGATGTGTCGCTCGTCACGGACGGCGCAACGGCCCTTCAGGAGATGACCTCGCTCCCCCCGTACGACGTCGTGCTGCTTGACGTCATGCTTCCCGAGCGCGACGGCTTCGACGTTCTGCGGGAGGCGCGCAAGGCCGGGGTGGACTCCCCTGTGATCGTGCTGACGGCCAAGACCGCAGACAAGCACAAGCTGCGGGGATTCGACCTGGGTGCGGACGACTACGTGACCAAGCCGTTCGATCCCAAGGAGCTGGCGGCGCGGGTCCAGGCGGTGCACGAACGAAGCGAGGACACGTCCCCACAGGTTGATGAGACGTTCTCTTTCGGCGAAACGACCGTAGATCTCGCAAACCAGACTGCCAGCCGGAACGGAACCCAGGTTGAGTTTACCGACCTGGAGTTCGACATCCTGACGTACTTCATCAGTCACCGGGGGCGCACCGTGAGCCGAAAACAGCTCCTGCGAGACGTGTGGAGCATCAGCGGCGACATCACCACCCGCACCATCGACCGCCACGTGGCCGCCTTGCGTAAGAAGATCGAGCCCGACCCGAAGGACCCCATCCATATTCAGACAGTCTACGGCATCGGGTACAAATTCGTGGGCGAAAACGAATAGTGGATCGCGTCCCCGGCCGCCCCGTCCCTCCCAGAAGGCCAACGCGACCTCGCGCCGGCCCCCCTCGACCGCCAGCCCCTTCCTGACCTCCCAACGACATGGCTACGGTTTCCCGCGGCGACCTCCTCGAATTAGACATTGAAAAGTTTGCTGACAAGGGCAACTCCCTGGCGCGCGTCGACGGATACGTGGTCTTCGTGGAGGGCGCCGTGCCCGGCGATCGCGTGAAGGCGTACGTCCACCGCACAAAATCGAGCTACGCCGAGGCGAAGCTCGACACCCTACTGGAGCCCAGCGAGCTGCGCACCGAGCCCCGCTGCCGCTACGCCGACGCGTGCGGCGGCTGCACGTGGCAGCACGTGGACTACGAGGCCCAGCTCGACATGAAACAGCAGAGCGTGGCGGAGGCCTTCCAGCAGCACACCAACTTCGAGAACGTGACCGTGCGCCCCACCCTGGCGTCCCCAAAGCCGTTCTTCTACCGCAACAAGATGGACTTCGACTTCAGCGCGGACCGCTGGCTCATCCGCGAGGAGATCGACTCGGGAAAGGATTTCGACACCGACTTCGCGCTCGGCCTGCACGTCCCCGGCAACTTCTACAAGGTGCTCGACCTGCAGGAGTGTCATCTCCACTCCGAACTCAGTGCGCGGCTCGTCAACGGCATCCGCGATTTCGTCGAGGAGAAGGGCTGGGCGCCGTGGGACATCCGCAACCACGAGGGCTTCCTGCGCCACCTCGTCCTCCGCACCGGCGAACAGACGGGCGAATGCATGGTGAACCTCGTCACGTACGGCGCCCCCGAGGACCGAATCGCCACGTTTGCGGACTTTCTGCACGAGGAGTTTCCGGAGGTCACGACCTACGTCCACACCAACCACACCGGCAAGTCGCAGAACCCGGAGGGCGAGGAGCAGGTCGTCTTCGGGCCGGGCGTGATTTACGACGAGATCGGCGACTACCGGTTTGAGATCAGCCCCGGCGCGTTCTTCCAGCCCAACACCTTGCAGGCGGAGCGGCTGTACGAGGTGGCCCGCGAGTTTGCCGACTTCCGCCCCACTGACCGCCTCTACGACCTGTACTGCGGCGCCGGCACCATTTCGCTTTTCATGAGCGAGCACGTGGACGAGGTGACCGGGGCCGAGCTGGTGGAGGACGCTGTCGCGAACGCCCGCACGAACGCGAAGATGAATGCGGTGGACAACTGCACGTTCGTGGCCGGCGACCTGAAGGACCTGTTGACCGCCGACTTCGTGGACACCCACGG
>JAWOAQ010000227.1:0-5543 GCA_046498495.1 Salinibacter sp.
AACATTTTTACTTTTTTTTCGTATTAATAATATATAATATAAAAAATTAAAATTAAAAAAAAATGAGTATAAGTAATTATTTAAAAAATTGCGAAAAAAACGTAGCTGGTAATTATTATGAATTATTTCTTGCTAACGTAGCTGACATTGACGGTGTTACATTCACAGGTAAAACATTATCTGCAATCACAATGAGTAGTACTGCTACATTTAGCAAAGTAGAGGCTGATAGGGATACAGTGCAGTATACCTCTACAGCTACAGCAGGTAGAGGTTATTTTGCTGAACAATCAATAGTAGCCCTGCACGGGGTCGGCGTCTCGGTGGTGAACGCCCTGTCGCGGCACCTGGAGGTCTGGATCCGACGAATTGCTGTGGCGCCGGCTTTCCGAAGTGCACACTGAGTACACCCTTGACGCTGGCCCCCTCTACGAACTGATTGACGGCGCCGTCTGGGACCTCGAGGACCGTCCCATCGAGACCCTCGACGACCTGGTCGACTACTCGAACCTCGTGGGCGGCAGCGTCGGCGCGATGATGCTCCCCTTCCTGGCGGGCTCTGATCGTCACGACACCCTGGAGCCGGCGGCCCGCGAGCTCGGCATAGCGATGCAAATAACGAACATCGTGCGAGACGTGGGCGAGGACATTACGGACCTCGGCCGCGTGTATCTGCCCACGGAGTGGCTGGACGAGCACGATGTTGCCCGCGAGGATCTGGCTGACGGACGCGTTGTGGAGGGGTATCCGTTCCTCCTCGAACGAGTCATGACGGCCGCGGAGGAACGGTACCGCAACAGCTTTTCGGGGGTTGCCGCCCTCCCCTTCCGCAAGCGCGTCGGCATCCGGGCCGCTGCCCGCATGTACCGTGAGATCATGAACGAGGTGCGCCGCAACGAGTACGACAACCTCACACAACGGGCGTACGTGTCGACCCGACGAAAACTCCTCCTGGTGGCCCTCGACAATTACGACTGGCGCAAGGCCCGGCTCCAGGCCTGACGCCTCCTGCTGTACCCGTTTCCGGGAGGGAGCCGCTTTCTTTTACCAATTTCAGGTTCTCGTGGACCCCATCCCCTGGCTCGTCGAACGCCTCCTTCGATTTGGCCTCGGGCGGGCCTTTCGAAGGGTTTGTTGGGTGGGTCCGTGGCCGCCCCGCCTCCCAGACGGACCGGTCATCGCCTATGCGAACCATCATCACTACTACGACGGGCACCTCGGCTGGCTCCTCTTTCAGGACCGGCTGGGCCGCCCCGCCACCCTGTGGATGGCCGAATGGGACCGGTTTCCGCTCTTCGGTGCGGTTGGGGCTCAGCCCTTTCCTCCGGACGCTCCAACCCGCCGCGCCGCCACCATCCGCCGAACCGCCCGCCGCTTCCGCTCCTCTCCGCGGACCGTCCTGATTTATTACCCGGAAGGAGAACTGCGACGGCCCGACCCGGGCCTCGGCCCCTTTCAGACTGACCCGGCGCGGCTTGCGCGCCTGTACCCATCGGCCACCTGGTGGCCCCTCGCCGTTCACGTGACGTGGGACGGGCATGCCGCCCCCACGGCCTACCTGCGCGGCGGCCCGCCCCACAGCGCCGACGGACGCGAGCGGCAGCGACTGGCCCGGCAGTGTCGCGCTCTGCGTGGGACGACAGAGGAACCCCTTCACGTCCTGCTGGATGGAACGCGTGACGCGTCGGAGCGGTGGAGCTTTTCCTTTGCTGCCCCGTTGTTCCGGCGTTACCTCTGACTCACGCTCTGCGACCATGCTCTTTTTGTGCTGCTTGATGGTCGTGACCCTGCCCTCCTCCTTCGCTGAGAAAACCCAGGCTGCCTACGCCCAACAGGACGCTGAGGCCCTCCGCAGCCTCATGCAAGAGGCGGATAGCAAGGCCGACTCCCTGCTCGTTCGGTACCGGCTCTATCCACTGACCGAAAACGAAGAGGTGCTGGAAGGGCTCGATGAGACCGACTCGTCTGCCTCGGCCCGTGAACTCGCCCTGCTCTCTGGGCTCTGGGCCTATCGGGCCGGCGAGGCGTCCGTCTTTCGTGTCGTCAAATATGGCCGCCGGTCCAGTTCCCTCCTGGAGGACGCCAAGGCAGAGGATCCGGATGATCCCTACGTACTGCTTGTTGAAAGCCAGTCTCTTCTCTTCCGGCCGTCAATTGCGGGTCGGAACCCGGACGCCGCTGTGGACCGCCTTCGGAAGCTCCTTCGCCACCTCAAAGAGGGATCGCAGGTTGGAATTGCTCGGGCCGAAGCGCAGAGTTGGCTCTGGCTGGCCCTCAAAGAAGCGGGGGAATCCGACGAGGCGCAGCGCCTGTACGAGCGGCTCATGGACCGGGAGGTTCCCCCTCTCTATCAGGAGTTTCTCCGTAATCCGCCCGACGTGTAGGTCCGCCCCTTGCCTTTATGCCGATCGATAGCGCCCTTTCTCTCTTGGTTGGCGGCCTCGCCCTTGTGCACCTTAGCACCTGGGGCATTCTCCTGTCCAACCTGACCTACCTTCGGCGCTCCGCCTCCGGCCGAGAATCTGAACGCCCCACGCTCTCTGTTTGCATTCCCGCCCGGAACGAGGCGGAGAATCTACGGCGTCTTTTGCCCTCTCTCCTGGAGCAGACCTATCCCGAACTGGAGATTCACGTATGGGATGATGGATCCGACGACGACACGTGGCTTGTGCTCCAGTCGGTAGATGACGATCGCCTCCACAGTCATCGAGGGAGCGGGCCTCCCCCGGGCTGGCTGGGCAAGGTCCATGCGCTGCACCAGTGTGTCCAGCGCGCGACAGGAGAGCGCTACCTGTTTCTTGATGCCGACGCAGAACTCGCGGACCCGGACGCCCTTCACCGACTCGTTGACCGGCATGAGGCGGCAAACGCACGTGTGACCACTGGCCTCCCCCGCATGCGCGGAGGGGCCGCCCTCTTGGTCAGCCTCGTGCCGTACGCCCTGCTTACGGGACTGCCGTGGGCCCTTGTACAGCGTACCGCCCTTCCGTCGCTTAGCGCACTGAACGGACAGTGCTGGATGATCGACGCTGAATTGTATCACGCCCACGATCCGCATCGTGCCGTGAAGACCAACATTCTGGAGGATGTTGCGATCGGCCGGTACCTCAAGAAGAAGGGCCATCCGCCCGCTCTGCTGGATGTCCAGAAGGAGGTTGCCGTATACATGTACTCGGATTTTGCTGCTGCCTGGCGCGGATTCCGAAAAAATGCCTATCTCCTCCTTGGCGGACGCCCGGCCTCCTTTTTTGCGATGTGGACCGGGTTTCTGCTCGTCTGGATTGTGTCCCCTCTTCTTTCTCCCTGGTTTCTGGCGTCGCTCTACGGCCTGAAGGCAGTGACCGACCGGGTGAATGGCGTCTCGCCCGGGATCACCCTGCTGGCCCCTCTCTCCTTTGCCCTTGGCATTGTCCTACAGCTCGACTCGGCCCTGCATCACTGGTGGGACCAAGTTACGTGGAAAGGTCGAAGGGTCTCCTCCGTCTCCTCAACATCCGTCGACCCGACCGACCATTAGACAAGGGGGGGTCCGTCTTTTACATTGTCGATCCATTGTGCCTTTCCATTCGCCTTCACGCCATGCGTCTCGGTCTCATCTCTGCCCTCGTGCTCGCCGTCCTGGCCGTGATTTTTGCCCTTCAAAATCCGCAACCCATGGAGGTGAACCTTCTTTTTGTTGCCACTGAAGGCTCAACGGCCCTGGTTCTTATTCTTACGTTTGCGTTTGGAGTGGTCGTGGGCCTCATCAGTTCGCTGCCCGGCCGGGTGCGTGCCCGCCGGCGGGTGAAGGAGCTTGAAAAGAAGCTCAGCACGTCCTCCAGCTCCCGTGCTGCGTCTTCTCACTCGCCGTCCTCGTCCCGCTCCTCCTCGTCTCGCTCCCCTTCGTCGCCGTCATCTTCAAAGGGCGACGCCTCTGCGTGACCGCAGGGATTCGCGCCGTTTCGGCGTGCCCAGGGCCGCGACGGACCCCACCGCCGGCTTCCTGATCGTTGCCTCCGATTGTGCCTGTTCGTCCCCCAGCACTGCATCCCGGTGCGTCCATAGCGGTGGTGGCACCGGCAAGCCCGCCTCGGTCCGCCGACGAATACCAGGCAGGTCTGGCCCGCCTTCGCCAGTTGTACGAGGTTCGGACCGCCTGGGCCCCCGGTGCCGAGCGCGGATACCTCTCGGCCCCCGACGCTGCCCGTGCCGCGGCCCTTCACGCGGCAATCGAAGCCCCCACGGTTCGAGCCATTTTCTGTGTTCGGGGTGGATACGGTGCTCTTCGCCTCCTGGATCGCATTCGCTGGCCCCTTGCGCGCCGCCATCCCACTCTGCTCGTGGGATATAGCGACATTACGGCCCTGCAAATGGCCCTGTACGCCCGTGCCGGGTGGAACAGCCTCTCCGGGCCCGTGGTCACCGAATGGGGACGGGCGGGCCCCAATACGATCGAGCCCTTCCGGGGACTCGCCGAAGGCACGCGTCCCCTTCACGCGCAATCCCTCACGCCCCTGTCGTCCGGCACTGCGCGCGGCCCACTCCTGGGCGGGAACCTGTCCGTTCTTAGCCGCCTTGTCGGAACGCCGTACGCCCCCTCCTTTCAGGGGAGCGTCCTGTGCCTCGAAGATGTCGCCGAGGCCCCGTACCGGGTGGACCGTATGCTCGCACACCTGCAGCATGCGGGCATTCTCCAAGCCGTAGACGGGGTGGTCCTCGGGGACTTTTCCACGGAGCCCCATCGTTCGCCATCCTCCCTCTCCCTGAAGGAGGTCTTCGCCGACTATTTTGCCAACCGTCCCTATCCCGTCGCAACAGGGCTGTCTTACGGCCACCTCCTGCCACGCCAAACCCTGCCCCTGGGCGGTCTCGTCTCACTCACCGTACGCCAAAACAGCGGACAGCTCCGCTCGCTCGCGCCCGTGGTCCGATGAATGCCCCTCCGCTTCCTTACCCCTCGGGCGGCGTTACGTACGTCATCGCGGCCTCCGTCACAGCCCCGCCGCGCCGCCCCGTCAGGTCCACATCAAAGGGCTGATCGGTTCCCTCT
This sequence comes from Salinibacter sp., assembly GCA_046498495.1. Lineage (GTDB taxonomy): Bacteria > Bacteroidota > Rhodothermia > Rhodothermales > Salinibacteraceae > Salinibacter. Next base: position 5,030 of record JAWOAQ010000227.1, read on the forward strand.
ACCGGCACGCCCGGCAGGCCACGACGCGCATTTGTGGCGTCCACCCCACGATTGGATTTCAAAAGGAGCGCAGCTGTCGATAGATCGGCGGCGTCCGACGCGTCGACGAACTGCATGAAGGCCTGCTGACCGTTGCGCCACGCTTCGAGGGCGTCGGCAATGGCCTGGAGGTGTTCATCGGTTGTTGCGTCGGCGGAGTCGACCGCTTCGAGGGCCGATTCGAGGGCGTCTCGAGCCTCATCGCAGGTCGTGACAGCCGCTTCCATCTGGGTTGCGAGTTCGTCTGAGATCATAGGGCGATGTGTCCTTGAGGATCGGGTCCGAGGGGAAAAAACGGAGTCGGAATGATATGCAGCGTTTCTTCGGAACGCCTTTTGTGAGCGCGCCGATCGCCCGCGGATGCGGGGGACTTTTTCTTTTTCATGTTTGAGTATTTAGAAACGCTCACCCAAAGAACTTGATTCGCAAGGGGTAAGAGCACCCGACCAAAACTCTGCGGTTCGAATGTCCGTGC
>JAWOAQ010000251.1:0-3044 GCA_046498495.1 Salinibacter sp.
GCGCGAGGAGACGTGGTTCTCGCGGGGCGTGGCGCTGTCGGACGTCTGCAACGAGACGATCGTGGACCGCAGCTTGCAGCTCTTGCAGGCCAAGAATCGCCGCGGCACGGAGCCCCATCAGATCATCGCCGCGGCATGCTCGATCCGGCACGCCGAGCAGGTGGCGTCGCTCTACCGGGCGCGGGGCGTCGAGGCCGAATTTGTAGTGAGCGAGGGCATGACGGCCGAGGAGCGCACCGACCGCCTCCGGGCCTACGAACGGGGCGAGCTCGACGCCATGGTGCACGTGGGCATCCTGGGCGAGGGCTACGACAACAAGAACATCTCGATCGCGGCGATTTTCCGGCCCTTCCGCTCCGTCGCCCCCTACACCCAGTTCGTGGGCCGGGCCCTCCGCGCCCTGCCGGACAGCACCGACACAGACAACCTGGCGCACGTCGTCGCCCACGCCGGGCTCAACCAGGATGACCACTGGCACTACTTCAAACACGAGACGGAGGAGGCGCAGGTGCTGGCCGACCTCGATGCCTGGGCGCGCGCCCAAGACGAGGCGACCGGTCCGGAGCGCGAGGGGGAGTCCTCGCCCCGCTCTAATACCGACCCCGCCGAGGTGACGCGCGAGGAGATCGAGGGCTTCGACGTGGACGCGTACCTGCCCGTGGAGGGGGCCGAGGCGGACGAGGCGCAGGAGGATCTCGATAAAATGGAAGCGGCGCTCGACAACCTGCGCGAGAAGGGTCTCGACGTGCCCGACGCCGACGAGATCAAGCAGGACATCGTGGCGCGCAACCAACCGCTCGGGGACGAGGACCTGCCGCCCCCGCCCAACCGCCCGGCCCGTGAGCGCCACGCCTACCGCAAGATCCTGAACCACGCCGTGCGCCGCGCCGCCGGCACCATCCTGCACCGGCTCGACCTCCCCTCGGACACCGCCCTGGTGGGCGCCGTGGGTCGGGGCGACGAAGCAAACAACGTCGAGGTCGTCATCCGGATGCTGCACCGCCGGGTGAACGCGGCGATGGACCGCGCCGACAAAGAAGCTGAGGGGCGTAATGAGTGGCCTCTCGACGCCCTGAAGGATGCGAAGGAGCACGTCCCCGACGTCCGCGACACCGTACTCGCCCACCTCACCGCCGAAACGCCATACGGCCCCGATACCGCCCCGGACGAGGCCGACGCAGACCCGACAGATCCATCCGCTTCCGACGACACGGCGTGGGACGCCGAGGAGGTGGATTGGGGCGACCCGTTCTGAGACTCCCGTCCTGGTTCGTCACGAAAGGGGACCCTGAGTGTCTACTCCGACTCGTCAAGGACCTGCTCGCGAAGCGTAGGAGCAATCCAGAATCCCGCCTCGTTTTCAAGCTGATCGACGGCCTGGGACAGCGAAGGGATTTCTCCCTCCCGATCGGCGCGGAGGAGAATGCCCAGCACACCGGTTACCTCAAGCCCAATCCTCCGGGCCCGACGGCGGCCCTCGCGTTCGTCGAGAAGAATGCGGTCGGCCGAGTGCTCTGCGGCAAGCGCGATCGCCTCTGCTTCCCCTTCGTCCAGGTCGTGCCGCAGTGTACGAACAAGCGCCTCGTCGGACGGCTCGTGAACCTCCATCCACTCCCCGACGGCCCGCCCGAGAGCTGTGGAACCTGCTCGACCGCTCCCCAACCGAAACTCGCTCACAACAGCGGGCGGTACGAAAACGTGCGGAAACTGAGTTTCAACCAGTTCCAATTGGCTAATGATCGCGAGGTTGAGAAGCGGAGACGTATTGCTTACGACCGGCATGCCGAAGCGAAATGTGGCGAGCAAAGGTCACCAAGTGCCCTGCAGAACTCATTCCGGCCGTGCTTCCCTCGACGGACGTTGAGCATAGCGAAGATCCTCTTCCAGTTCTTCCGGTCCATAATGACGCTCAACGGACCGCTCCCCAAGCAGTCGACCAAACGTTTGCTTGCTGAGACCGGCCAACTCACGGGCCTTCCCGAATGAAAGCATTTCCTCTCGATAGAGCGTCACGGCCAATTCGCGCCGGAGCTCCTCTGTCTTCCGTCCTTCGGGAAGCGCCAGTGCATCGGCGACCGAGCGCGGAATGGGAAGCTGGAAATCCTTAGACGAAGACACCGGAAAAGAAAAAAGAGGTGAGAAGCTTTGTGTTTGCCTTAACGAGGAGTGCGGAGGACTGGTTCTCCGATTGTCGCTCCGACAATATAGAAGCGCCGCCGGGGCCGTCCTGCCCCCTATCCTTCGCCCCGCGATTCCCACCCGCACCCGAAAACCCCACCGGACGCCGCCCGTACGCGCGTCTGACATCGCAGAGGGCCCCTGGGGACGCCCCTCGTCCCCACCCTCACAAAGTGCCTCTTTCCCGCACAATCTCCCGGCGCCACCCATGGCCAAGCACGCAGATGTTCTCGTCATCGGCGGCGGCGTCGTGGGCCTCTCCACGGCGCACGCCCTGCTCGACCGCGGACGGTCGGTCACGATTCTCGAACGGAAGTGCGCCGGGGCGGGCGCCTCGTGGGGCAACGCCGGCCTCGCGGCGCCGCGCTACCTCGTCCCCCTCGCGGCCCCCGGCGTGGTGGCCCAGGGCCTGTGGTGGCTGCTCGACCGGGAGAGCCCCTTTCGCATCAAGCCCCGCCTCGACCCCGCCCTGCTCCGGTGGCTGTGGGCCTTCTGGTCGCACTGCACGGAGGCCCACGTGGCGCACGCAAGTCCCATCCTCCGCGACCTCAACCTGAGCGGACGGGCCCGCTACGAGGAGTGGGCGGCCGCCGATGCCTTCGACGACTTCAGCTTTCGGGCGAGCGGGTCGGTGGTCGAGCACGGCACCCAGGCCGGGCGCACGAAGGACCTCACAACGGCACAACAGGCCAAGGCGGCGGGCCTCGACGTGCGCGTGCTGGATCGGGCCGAGCTGGACGACGTGCTGCCCAACGGCCCTTCGGAGGCCTGGGGCGGCGTGTACTATTCCCAGGACGCCCTTCTGAACCCGGTGCAGCTCCTCTCGGCCCTCCAGGCGCGGATCGACGAACAGGGCGGGTCGCTGC
>JAWOAQ010000063.1:0-17097 GCA_046498495.1 Salinibacter sp.
GTGAATCGCCTCCTCGTCCACGGGAACGTGGTTGTCCACCGAACGCATCACCAGAAAGCGTACCGCTGAGACAAGGTAAATGTACTCCGCCTCGTCCAGATCACGACCATACACACGGCCAAAATAGGACAGCAGGATCTCCCGGAGCTTGCGCTCGTAGCGGACAAAACGGTACTGCCCCTCTCGATATACGGTGAACAGTTTCCGGTACTCCTCCCGCGTCTCGAACATGACGGTGAGAAAGCGGTGCAGCTCTCCCGAAACGGTGGGTTCCACCACCTGGTTCAACCGGTCGGAAAAAATCGCCAGGTAGCGATCCAGGAGCTCCTTGAAGATCTCTTCTTTCTTGGTGAAGTAGTTATAGAACACGCCGTTGGAGAGCCCGGCGCCGAAATGATCCTTTGTTTTTATCTGTATATAATATATACCGTTTTCCAGCGGCTGCCCGTTATCATTAACCCCTGACCAGCAAAAGTCCGAATATGAAGTTGTCCTTTGTTCCGGAGTATTAACCCCCGGAAACCTGAAAACAAGGGCGGGACAACCTGAAGGACCTGGGCTTTCCGGTGAACGATGCCCCGGATGCTGTACTCACGCAGGGTGAACGGCCCGACTGGGAGGCCAAAGACCCCCGACGGGCGTGGGTGGCGGATCGGTACCGAGTGCTTCTCCTCATCGGCGACAACCTGGGCGACTTTGTAGAACCGGCCGATACGAGCCTCGCTGCACGCGAAGACATGGCCGAACAGCATCAGCAGTTTTGGGGCGAGCGCTGGATTGCACTTCCGAACCCGCAGTACGGATCATGGGAGGGGGCCCTGTTTAACTACGACTATGGCCTGTCGCCCCGCGAGCAGCTTCGTCAGAAACGCACCCGTCTGGAGTCGAAACAAGAGCGTGAATAACGGCAGCGAAGGGGCTTCGCTGTGGACGTTTCAGGCCAGCATCCATACCGTAGGAATACCCACCCACTCCTCTCGCAATCGTCCGCCACCGATGCACGTCTCGGAGGCCACGTTCGTCGTGACTGATACGGAAACGACGGGGACAACGCCCAAGAAGCACCGTGTCCTGGAGATTGGGGCCGTGAAGGTGCAGGACGGAGCGGTGGTCGATCGGTTTCAGCAGCTGGTGAACCCGCAGCGCTCTGTGCCGGGGCGGATTACCCAGCTCACAGGAATCACCACGGGGATGGTGTTCGAGGCGCCCCCGATGGAGGACGTGCTTCCGGAATATTACGAATTTCTGGACGACGGGATTTTCGTGGCCCACAACCTGTCGTTCGACCTCGGCTTCCTGAATGCAGAGGGCCGCCGCGCGAATCTGGGAACGATTGAAAACAATACGCTCTGCACCCTCCGCCTGGCCCGTCGGTTGCTGCCGGGGCTCGACTCGAAGGGGCTCAGCCGCCTCGCACAGTTTTACGACATCAACGTCAACGGACGGCACCGCGCCCTCGGCGACGCGGAGGCGACGAGCGTAGTTCTACGGAAGCTGTTCCGCCAGCTCGCATTTGAGCACGAGATCGACACCGTTGAAGACCTGCTGGCCTTCCAACACCGCCGGTACCAGCAGGTGCGCACGACCCCCTCCCACATCCGAACGATTCGGGAGGACACGCTGCCGGAGGTGCCGGAAGCCCCCGGCGTCTACAAAATGAAAGACGGGAGCGGGGCGTCCCTCTACATCGGAAAGGCCAAATGCCTCCCCGATCGCCTCCAGAGCCACTTCACGGCGGTGGAGTCTAAGAGCGCGCGCAAACGGAAAATGCTGCAGAAGGTCCGATCGGTGGACTGGACGACCACCGGAACCGAGCTGGAGGCGATCCTGCTGGAATCGCGCCGCATCAAGGCCGAGAAGCCCCGATACAACCGCGCCCAGCGCCGCTACTACAGCCGTCCCTTCATTCGGCTCGACACGAGTCACACCTATCCTACGATTTCGTGGAGCCGCTCCCTGGAGGCCGACGGAGCCGAGTACTACGGGCCAGTGCGTAACACGGAGCAGGCAGAAATGGTCGTTGACCTCGTCAGTCGATTCTTCCGGCTTCGGGAGTGCGACGACGACCGCCTGCACCTGGGCCAGCGCTGTCTCTATGCGGATATGGATCGCTGCACGGCCCCCTGTGAAACCGAGGACCCGGAGGCCTACGCGGACGCAGTCGGCCGCGTGCGTGCCTTCCTGACGGGGCAAGATCCGACGGTGCTTGAGCAGCTTCGAGAGCGCATGCACCACGCCTCCGAGCAGCGGGATTTTGAGCGGGCGGCCGACCTGCGGGATGCAATCGAGCAACTGGAGCCCATTCTCGAAAAGCAGCGACTCGCGGCCGCCCCCATCCGACGCCATCACGCAGCCCTCGTCCACACCGAAAATGACCGCCCGGAGGCGGCGGACGTGCTCTTCGTGCGGTTTGGGCGATTTGAGGAGGCTGTGTCCTGCCGCCAGCCCCCATCGCCGCCGGGCCGCGAGCGGCTGCGCGCCCGATGCCATGCCCTGTTCGATGCACCACAGACGGCCCCGGAGAGCCTGTCCAAACGCGAGGCCACCGAAATCCGTCTTCTCGCGCACTGGACCTATGCCCACCGCGACGAACTCAGCGTGGTCCGGTGGCGCCCAGCGCAGTCCCCCGACACGTTCGCGGACCGAATCCTGTCGATGCTGACCCCCACAGCGGACCCCGCCCCGGCCCCGACGTCCTAAGTCGTGCTGTGGCCGCTGAACTCTTGGTTGGGGGCAGCGGTTCATTGGGGGCGCAACGGAAAATGCGCAGGAAGAGAGCACGCCGCGGGCCGTTCCCGCGTTTGTCCGCACCAGAATCCCGGCTCCATGATCGATTCGACGCCAGAGACAACCGAGCGGGCCGCGTGCATTCGCGTTCCCGAAACATCCTACCGCACACAGGAGACGTCCGCTCCGGTGCGGGTGTGCGTGATCGACCTGGGAACCAACTCGTTCCACGCCGTCATCGTGGATGCGCATCCCAACGGTAGCTTTCAGGTCGTGGACCGGATGAAGGAAATGGTCCGGCTCGGGCAGCATGGGCTGTCCGCCCAGCCCCTTCCCGACGAGGCGATGGAGCGGGGCCTTCGGGCGCTCCGGCGAATACATTTGCTGGCGCGGGGCTGGGATGTGCGGGAGTTTTTGGCCTTCGCCACCAGTGCCATCCGGGAAGCCACCAACGGGGGGGAGTTTATTCGGCGGGTGCGGCGCGAGATTGGCCTCCGGATTCGGCCCATCAGTGGGGAACAGGAGGCCAACCTTATCCGGCGGGGCGTACAGCGGGCCGTAGAAATCACCTCGCCCACCCTGCTGGTGGATGTCGGAGGCGGGTCCGTTGAGTGCATCGTCGTCGTGCGTGGGAAAAGCGTTTTTGCCACGAGCCTCAAGCTTGGGGCGGCCCGCATGACGGAACAGTTCGTCTCCTCCGACCCCCTGTCGGAAGACGATGTGGCCGCGCTGCGCACGCATTTCGAAGAAGTCCTCGTCCCGGTCGTGGAGGCGAGTCGAGAGTACGGGGTGACGTCGATTGTCGGGTCGTCCGGAACGCTGAAAAGCCTGGCCCGCGTGGCCCTGGAGGAAGAGGGAGGAGGACCCCAAACGGTCTTCCAGGACAGCTTCTCAAGGGAGGTCGTGCAAACGGCCCTGGAGTGGGTCATCGGGTCGGATGCGGGTGAGCGCGTGGCACATCCCGCCATCGATCCCAAACGCGTCGACCAGATTGGGGCCGGGGCCGTCTTGCTCGAAACCCTGTTCGACACCCTTCCCGAACTGGAGACCTTTCGCGTGTCCCCCAACGCCCTGCGGGAGGGCATGGTGGTGCATTTCATCGAAACGAATTACACCCGGATTCAGCAGATTGCCTCCTTCCGGGATCCCCGCCGCCGGAGTGTACACGAAATCGCCTACCGGTTTCAGTGGGAAGAACGCCACGCCCAGCACGTTGCCGCCACAGCCACATTTTTGTTCGACGTGTGCCGCGCGCTTTACGAGGGCCCGGCCGCCGACGCCGAGCTGCTGGAGTATGCTGCGCTGTTGCACGACGTGGGATACCTCCTCAGTCACGCCAAGCACCATAAACACTCCCGCTACCTGATTCGCAACGCTGACCTGCAGGGCTTCCGGGGCCACGAGATCCGGATGATGTCTCTCATTGCGCGGTACCACCGGGGCGCAGCCCCAGATCCGGATGACAAATACTTTCGGGCGCTCTCGTCGGGGCGGCAGGCGCGGGTCCGCCAGCTTGCGGCCCTGCTCCGCCTGGCTGAGGGGCTGGATCGGAGCCACTTCCAAAACGTCACTGCGCTACGGGCCCGCCTCACGGACGACGTCCTACATCTCCAGGTGACAACGAAGGCCGACCCGCAACTGGAGGTGTGGTCCGGGACGGAGGAGGGCGCCCTGTTCGAAGTCGTCTTCAACCGCAGCCTCCAACTGGAGCCCAAGGCCATGGACGCGGCCATCGACGAAGAGCCGGAGCCCGCCGTCACGCACGCTACTCCCTCCTCCTAATCCCGCCGCGTGCGAGGGACCAGGACTGTGGGAGGGAGTTCATCGGTGATTAACCGCGCCGTATCTTGCCCCTACGAGCATGGCGCGTTACTTTGCGCTCACGCTTCGACTCCCGTCCGGGCACCCGTACGCCGAAGAACGCGGCCAAAATCTCGGGACTCCCGACGCACGGACACGGACGGTGAATCGGAGTGAGTTCGCATTGGATGCATCCAGGACGTACGGCTCATGGCAGGTCCGTTCATGTTTTTTCTGCTGGCAACCCTCGCGGTGGCCGCCTCCATTGGCATGCTCATCGCCCGGAGCCCGGTCTCCAGCGCGCTCTGGCTGGTGCTCACCATGTTTTGCATCGCCGGTCTGTACCTGACCCTCAATGCGTCGTTTATCGGCGTGGTGCAGATTCTTGTGTATGCTGGAGCGATCATGGTGCTGTTCTTGTTTGTCATCATGCTTCTCAATCTCTCCGCCTTGCCGCAGATCCAGGATATTCAATGGAGCGGGGTGGCCGCCTTTGTTCTGGGCATCGGCATCTTGAGCCAGCTGTTGTACGTGGTGGCGGTGGAGTTTGACATGGGGGTCGACCCCGTTGGGGCGGAGGCAGCAGCCGACCTCGGGACGGCCGAAACCCTCGGCACAATGCTGTACACCCGCTACGCCCTGCACCTGGAGGTTGCCGCCATTCTCCTTCTCGCCGCCACGGTGGGGGCCGTCATGCTTGCCCAGCGCCGCTTCGAATGAGCCGAGGCGATCTGCACAGGTCCGTGTCGTACTGATCACCCAGCTTGCTTGTCATGGAGGTTGCCCTGAACTGGTATCTGTCGTTGAGTGCGGTGCTGTTTACAATTGGCACCCTCGGCGTCCTCTTTCGCCGCAATGCCATCGTGGTGTTGATGTCGGTTGAGTTGATGCTGAACGCCGTAAACTTGACGCTGGTCGCCCTGAGCCAATCGATGGGAGAGGCCAGCGGGCAGATGCTGGTGTTTTTTGCAATCGCAGTGGCGGCCGCGGAGGCCGCCGTCGGACTGGCCATTGTGATTGCCATTTTCCGGAGCAAGGTCACTGTGGATATAACTGAAATTGACCTGTTCAAGGGCTGACCCCTTCAAGGGCTGACCCCGGCCTGCAGCTCCGCCTGTTCTTCGTGAATGGACCTTCGCCCCGCCGATGAATCCCGACGCTCTCGTTCGTCTCATCCTGCTGCTGCCCCTGGTTGGGGCCGTCCTGAACGGTGTAGGGCCGCTCTTTCGGCCGCAGCTCCGAACGCGGGAGACGCTTATTGGCAGCCTGGGGACGGCCGTTGTGGCCCTTCCGTTTCTGTTTACGCTCTATCTCTTCGTCACCTTCGGGGGCGACCCCATTGTCGTTGACTTTTTCTCGTGGATGGCCGCGGGGGACCTGGATCTACGTTTTGCCTACCGCGTGGATGAGCTCTCGCTCATTATGACGTTGGTCGTGACGGGCGTCGGGGGCATCATCCACCTCTATTCCATTGGGTACATGCACGGGGATGAGGGATACTGGCGGTTTTTTGCCTACCTCAACCTCTTCATCTTCGCCATGCTGAACCTGGTGCTGGCGAACAATCTGCCGGTGCTCTTTCTCGGATGGGAGGGCGTGGGGCTCTGCTCGTACCTGCTAATCGGCTTCTGGTACACAGATCTCAGCAACAGCGCCGCGGCGAACAAGGCGTTCATCGTCAATCGCATCGGCGACTTTGCCTTCCTGCTGGGGATGTTTCTGGTGTTTCAGGAGTTGGGCTCCCTCAGCTTCGATGTGGTGCTGAGTGAGGGGCCCTCGCTCCCAACTGAAACGCTGAACTGGATCGTCTTTCTCTTTTTTATCGGGGCCACGGGCAAGAGCGCTCAAATCCCCCTCTTTGTGTGGCTTCCGGACGCGATGGCAGGGCCCACCCCGGTGTCGGCGCTTATCCACGCGGCAACGATGGTGACGAGCGGCCTCTACCTGTTGGCCCGTCTTTCCGGCCTCGTCCTGAATGCCCCCGTCGTGATGGCCATTATCGCCGTCGTCGGGGCCGCAACCGCCCTCATGGCCGCGACGGTCGCGATTGCGCAGAATGACATTAAGCGCGTTCTGGCCTACTCCACGGTCTCCCAGTTGGGATACATGTTTATGGCGGCGGGCGTTGGGGCGTTCTTTGTGGCCATCTTTCATGTCGTGACCCACGCCTTCTTTAAGGCCTGCCTGTTTCTCGGCTCCGGCAGCGTGATTCACGGGATGGAGGAGGTGGAGCACGAGCTGGACGCCGCCGGGCACGACACGAGCGACTTCGACCCGCAAGACATGCGGACGATGGGCGGGCTGAAAGAGTACATGCCTTCAACCAGCACGACCTACCTGCTGGCCACGCTCGCCATTTCGGGCATTCCGCTGACCGCCGGCTTCTTTTCGAAGGACGAGATTCTGTTCAAGGCGTTTGAGTACGGATTCGCCGGCGGGCAGACGTACGCCTTCGCCGTGTGGATTGTGGGCGTGCTTACGGCGGCCCTTACTGCGTTCTACATGATGCGCTCGTACGTTCTGACCTTCGAGGGCGCGCCGCGCTGGACGGAGCCGGACGCCCACACGCCGCATGAGTCGCCGTCGAGCATGACCGTGCCGCTGTGGACGCTGGGCGGGCTCTCGCTGGTTGGGGGCTTCATTGGCCTGCCGGCGGTCATCCAGGGGGGCGATTGGAACTGGATCCACCACTACCTGGGCGCAAAATACGGGGGGCCGGTGGCGGAGGCCTCGATGGAGGGCCACGTGCCCCTGGCCCTGGAGTGGGGCTTGATTGGGCTCAGTTCTGTGATTGCGCTGGGGGTGGTGTACTACGCCTGGGCGGCCTACACGGCGGAGGGGACCGCCTACGACGAGGTTCTGGCGCGACGCTTTGGCGGGCTCTACCGGAGCTGGGGTAGTGCCTACCACTGGGACGATTTTTACGAGACCGTCGTTGTGGAGACGATCATCGACGGCATTGGGCGCAAGGCCTTTGCGGCGTTTGATGTGCGCGTGGTGGATGGAGCGGTCAATGGACTTGCTCGCTTGGCCCAGGGCGCAGGCCAGGAGCTGCGACGGACGCAGACCGGCATCGTGCAAAACTACGCGCTCGCGCTGGTGCTGGGCGTTGTGCTGGTGATCGGGATTATGCTCGTGGGCATATAGGCACTCCCAACGACCTGACGGTTTCTTTCTCGGTGTAGCTGTTGGCTTTACATGGACATTCCGTTTCTCACGTCACTTGTTATATTTCTTCCGGCGCTCGGTGCCCTCGTGACGCTGGCCCTTCGGGACGGGTCATCGATCCGGTGGACCGCACTGGGCACGACGACCCTCACGTTTCTGCTCTCGATTGGGCTCTTTGTGGGCTACGACCCGTCGGTGAGTACAGCGCAGGCACCTCAGCTCGTGGACATGTCTAGTGCCTGGTTTCCCGATGCGCTCGACATTAAGTACTTCGTCGGGATCGACGGGCTCAGCCTGCTCCTGGTGATGCTTACGACCCTGCTGGGCCCGATCGTCGTTCTCTCGTCCTGGACCTACATCGAGACAAAGCACAAGGGATACTACGCCCTCCTGCTTCTGCTTCAGACCGGCATCACGGGGGTTTTCGCGTCGTTCGATCTTTTCCTCTTCTACATTTTCTTCGAGCTCACGCTCATTCCGATGTACTTTATCATCGGCATTTGGGGCGGGAGCGACCGCATCTACGCGGCGGTGAAGTTCGTGATTTATACGCTCGTCGGGTCGCTGCTGATGCTGGTGGCGATTCTTTTCCTGGGTTATGAGGCCGGGACGGCCGTGAACAATGGCGTGTTTACGACCGACTGGTACAAGCTGCTGGAGTACAACGTCCCCCTGGCCACGCAGGGCTGGCTTTTTGCCCTGTTTGCGTTCTCGTTTGCGATCAAGGTGCCGCTCTTTCCGCTCCATACATGGCTGCCGGACGCCCACGTGCAGGCGCCCACGGGCGGATCGGTCATCCTGGCGGGCGTGCTGCTGAAGATGGGAACCTACGGACTGCTCCGGTTTTGCCTTCCGCTGTTTCCCAATGCCGCACAGGACGGGGCCTTCCTTATCGGCGTCCTCGCCGTGATCGGCATCGTGTACGGAGCGCTGATCGCGCGGGTGCAGGACGATGCCAAAAGCCTCGTCGCGTATTCGTCGGTCAGTCACCTCGGCTTTGTGGTGCTCGGCCTGTTTGCCTTCACGACCGAGGCGATGCAGGGGGCGGTGATTCAAATGATCAACCACGGCCTGTCCACCGGCGCGCTCTTTCTGCTGGTGGGTATGCTGTACGAACGGCGTCACACGCGCTTGATGGATGATTACGGCGGTCTCGCCGCGTCCGTGCCGATCCTCACGACTCTCATGGTAATCAGCGTGCTCGCCTCCGCGGGCCTGCCGGGCCTGAACGGATTCGTGGGAGAGTTCATGATCTTGCTGGGGGCGTTTAAGAGCACAGTGCTCGACAGCGTCTTGCTCGTTGCATTTGCCACGAGCGGAGTTATCCTGGCGGCCATGTACCTGCTCTACATGGTATACAACACCTTTTTTGGGGAGCTTACGGCGGAGGCCAATGCTCAGATGGCCGACGTGAACGGGCGAGAGTTCCTGCTGATGGCGCCCCTCATTGTCCTCATGTTCGTGCTGGGGTTCTACCCCACGCCGTTCTTGCGCCAATCGGCGCCAACGACCGACTTCCTGCTCGACCGCATTGAGGAAAAACGCACTGCGGCCCTGGAAAATGCTGAGACCCGAGCCGCCTCGGGCCGCGTGCCGGTGGCGCCCCCGGAGGGGGCCGAAGAGGTTTCCGTTGAGGCCGCGCCCCTGCCCGCCCGTCCCTGAGCCTCCACTCGCTTGTTCACACGTTCGTAAATCCAACCGATCTTATGTCCCGCACACCTCTCTCCGACACTGAAATCCACGACGCCCTCGAGGATCTGGAGGAATGGACGTACGAGGACGACAAGCTGAAGGCGACCTACGAGTTTTCCGACTTTCGGGCCGCCATCAGTTTCATCGTGCGCATGTCCTTCTACGCCGAGGAACTGAACCATCACCCGGAGCTGGAAAACGTCTACAACACGGTCTCGATCGCTCTCACGACGCACGACGCCGGGGGCAAGGTGACCGAAACCGACGTGGAACTGGCCTCGAAAATCGAGGAGTTCGTCTGGGTGTAGAGCGCGAGCTCGATGGGGGATGCTGCTGAAAAAGACCAATTGCTTTGATTATGGAGCTTGCCGACGCGTATGCCGCCATGGGAGGGGACCTGCCCGCCGTCTTCTCGATGATGGTGGTGGCCCTGATGGGGTTGGTCATGCTGGGAGTGGAGTCATTCCGCAATGATCACCCGTCGATTCCCTGGATGGGGGCCGCCGGGCTGGCGGTTGCGGCGGCGTGGGAGTTCTCGCTGCTGGGGGCGCCGCAGGGGACCGCCTTCTTTGATACGGTGCGGACCGGCGGGTTCGCCGCGTTCATTAACCTCATCGTGCTCCTGTCGGGCTTCGCGACGATCTTGCTCTCCCGACCGTACCTAAACAACCTGAAGCGGGATTACGGCGAGGTGTATGCCCTTATCATGTACGCCACCGTGGGCATGCTGCTGCTCGGGGCGGCGAATGACATGATTAGCATTTTTGTGGGACTGGAAACGATGTCGGTGTGCCTCTACATCTTGACCGGGCTGGTGCGTGAGGACGAAGGGGCCGTGGAAAGTGCCCTGAAATACTTTCTGCTCGGAGCCTTTTCGACGGGGTTCTTCCTGTACGGCATCGCGTTGATGTACGGGGCGACGGGAACGATGATACTCCCCGAAATGGCACAGGCAACGCTCGGCACGAACAGTACGCAGCTCATGTTTTGGGGAGGGCTTGGACTCTTCCTCGTGGGGTTTTTCTTCAAGGTCAGTGCAGTGCCCTTCCACATGTGGACCCCTGATGTCTACCAGGGAGCCCCAACCCCCCTCACGGGCTACATGGCAACGGCCTCGAAGGCGGCGGCGTTTGCGTCCCTTATTCTCGTGCTCTACTACGCCGTGCCGAGTGGGCCGGCGACGCTCGTGCTCTCCGTCGTCGCTGTGATCACGATGGTGGTGGGCAACGTGGTCGCCCTCGTGCAGACGAACGTGAAACGGCTCCTGGCTTACTCGTCGATTGCGCACGCGGGATACGTGCTGGTTGGTCTCGCGGCCGGGAGCCCCGAGGGCTACTCGGGGGCCCTTTTCTATCTGCTCGTGTACGCCTTGATGAACATCGGGGCCTTTGGCGTGATGGCTCTCCTGGAGTGGGACGGGAAGCAGGGACGCGAGCAGACCCTGGAGTCCCTGGCGGGCATTGGGAACCGGCGGCCGGTCCTGGGGGTGGCCATGGGCATTTTCATGTTTAGCCTGATCGGCTTTCCCCCCTTGGGGGGCTTTATTGGAAAGTGGGCGGTGTTCGCTCCCGCGATCAACGCCGGGCTGACCTGGCTGGCCGTCGTGGGCGTGCTGATGAGTGCGGTGAGTGCGTACTACTACCTTCGGGTTGTGTATGTCTTCTGGATGCAGACCGAGGCGGACGTGGAAGCAACCGCCGGATTTTCTGCGTCCGCCCTGCCCCATCCGAGCCCGGGGGCGGTAGGCACCGTGGTCGTCTGTGCCGTCGCCCTGATCGTGCTGGGGGTATACGCCGGCGGGGTGCTCGAAACGACCGCGGCGCTCTTCGACGTCTCCACCATGGCCGCCGCGCCCTGAGCGAGGCGAGGAAGTAGTTTCAGACTGCGCCCTGAGCGAGGCGAGGGGGCGCAAACCGGATCGACGGAAGACGACGCACCCGCATTCAGTCGTAGATGCATGGAGGCCCTCATTCGCGACCGGCTGCCGCACGCCCCGCAGATGGGCCTTTTCGTGGCGCCCGATGTGCCGAGTGGACGGCTGGAGCGAGCCCTCTCGGACTATGCGAGCGCGGTGCACCGGGAGGAGGTGATTGCGCTGTACGACGCGACGCTGACGGGGACAGGGGGCGATGGAGCGGTCTTTACAGTCGATCGACTGGTTTTCCAGAACAACAACCTGCAGGCGACGCAGACGGTGCGGTACAACGATCTCGTGGAGGTGAGTGTCCGCAGTCGCTGGTTCGGATTTGGGGGGAAGGGGGTCGACCTGACCGTGAACCGAGGGCAGGCCACGGTTGACGTAACGCTTGATTTCTCAGGCGCCCCCGACGCGGCCGCGTACGTGGCCGATGCACTGGAGACTGCGATGCTCCACGACATCACACTGGAGGGAACCAGGGCGGAGGGCGAGACCAACGTTGCGGCCGTCCGTCGCACGCTCGCCCGCCTCCGTGCGGAGGGTGATCTCAGCGCACCGGATCACCGTCGGCTCCTGGACGCGCTGGACGATGACTCGGCTGGTTCGGCCGATGAAGGGGCGGAAGCGAACGGACTATGAGAGACGTAGAATCCACTCGACGAGACGCTCGGTCCGACGGCCGTATGGTGGAAACAATTGTTCGAGGACGCGGGCTCCGTAGGAGCGCCGCAGTACGGCTCGTTCGTTCGAGAATGCCTCAAAGCCCCGGCGTCCGTGCCCGCGCCCGATGCCGCTCTCGCCCTTCCCCCCAAACGGCAGTTCGGGGTGGTTGTAGTGAAGAAACCCTTCGTTGATACAGGTGCTGCCGGCCGTCGTGCGAGAGAGCACCGTTTCGACGGTTGCCTCACGCTCAGTGAAAAGGTAGAGGGAGAGTGGAGCAGCCCGTTCGTTTACGACCTGGAGCGCTTTGTCTAGCGTGCGAAACGGACGGACGGGGAGCAGGGGCCCAAAGATTTCCTCCTGCATAATCTCGGCGTCGAGGGGCACGTCGGTCAGGACCGTAGGGGCGACGAAGCGGTCCTCGGGGTCGTGCGTTCCTCCAACGGCCACCTGGGCTCCGGCCCTCAGTGCATCCGTGAGCAGGTGTACGACCGACTCGTAGTGGCCGTCGTAGGCGAGACGGGCGTAATCGGTGCTGGCCTGCTGCTGTCGGGGGGAGGCTCCATAGAAGTCGTGAATGGCATCGCGGAGGTGGTCGACGAGAGCGTCGTGTTGTCCCTGCTCGACCAGAAGGTAGTCGGGGGCGATGCATGTTTGGCCGGCATTCACGAACTTCGACCAGACGATGCGGCGCGCGGCCCGGCGCAGGTTGGCCGTGCGGTCCACAATGGCCGGGGATTTGCCGCCCAGCTCCAGGGTGACGGATGTGAGGTGCTCGGCCGCCGCCCGCATCACCTGTCGACCGATTGAGGGACTGCCCGTAAAAAAGATGTGGTCAAACGGCTGGTGGGTACAGGCGTTGGCCACGTCGGCCCCGCCGGGGACGACGGTGATCTCCCGTGCGTCATAGAGATCGTCGATTAGTTCATGCAGGAGCACCGTGGTTCGGGGGGCGTACTCGGAGGGCTTCAGGACGACGCAGTTCCCCGCTGCCAGGGCGCTCGCGAGCGGACCCAAGGTGAGGTTGAGGGGGTAGTTCCACGGGGCCAGAATGAGCACGACCCCCTTCGGTTCGTAGCGCACCTCGGATCGGGTGCCGGTATACAAGAATGGGGTGCCGACCCGGGTCGGGGTCGCCCAGTCGTCTAGGTGGTCAATGGCGTATTGAATTTCGTCGATCGTCGTCTTGATCTCCGTAAGGTCAGTTTCCACGACCGGCTTCTGAAGGTCGGAGGCCAGGGCGGCGTGGATCTCGCTCCGGTGCGCGAGGAGGGCGTCGCGAAGGCGGCGCAGTTTGGCTTTCCGCTGCGAGAGGGGGGCCTCTCGGACGGTAGAAGCGTGGGCTTGCTGCCGCGAGACAATCGAATCGACCTCAGATGGGGAGGCGATCAGTGATGCGTGGGACGGGAGAGCGGAGGGGGCAAACGACATGCACGGGGCAGGACAAGATCTGAGTCAGGTGCGCTGCGTCGAACCTTCGGCCTCGGGCGCGTGATCCCGGCAAATGACAAACAACCGGCCCCCCGTAGCGTACGATCGCATGCGGCGGGCGCGGAGGGGACTACCGTTGCCGCGGTCGAACCGCCGGTCCCTGTCGTTTGTCTCGAACAATTGCCTTTTTCCATGCGCGCACTTCTCGTTGTCGATCTTCAAAACGATTTCTGCCCCGGCGGCGCCCTTGCCGTGCCGGAGGGCGACGCCATCGTTCCGACGGTAAACGAGCTCGTTGACGCCTTCGATCACGTGCTCCAGACGCAGGACTGGCATCCTGCCGGGCACCAATCGTTTGCGTCGTCGCACCCCGACCACGATCCGATGGATGTGATCGAGGTCGACTACGGCGAACAGGTTCTATGGCCCGACCATTGCGTGCAGGGCACCGACGGGGCCGACTTCCACCCGGACCTCAACACCACCCCGACCCAGCTCGTCATCCGTAAAGGATTTCGCCCGGAGATTGACTCCTATTCGGCCTTTTACGAGAACGATGGAGAAACCCCGACGGGCCTGGCGGGCTATCTTCGCGGGCGTGGCATTGACACCTTGTACCTCTGCGGCCTCGCGGCCGACTTCTGCGTGAAGTGGTCGGCCGTAGATGGGCGGACGGAAGGATTCGACGTGTATGTTGTGGAGGACGCCACGCGGGGCATCGACCAGGACGGATCGCTGGCTCGGGCCTGGGATGAGATGAACGATGCCGGTGTGCAGGTGGTCTCGTCGGAGGCGGCGCTGGATCTTGCAGCGGCCGCACGCTGATACTCAACCGGTGAGCCGGATCAGGGTGCGGAGAATTGCCTCCGTGGTGGCCGCTTCGGATCGGTCGTCGGTATGGACGCGGACGTGGCGCGCGTCCTCCAGGGCGTTGGGGGCCTCGTACCGTTCGGTGAGGGTGTCAAAATCGTCCAGCCGGGCGTCCGAGACCGGTGCGGCCCCGTCCCCATCGCGGGCCGCGAGGCGTGCTCGCAGCGTTTCGTCCGAGGCTGTAAGTTCGACGAACGCGTAGGGCAGGTCAGCGGCCCGGAGCGCCTCGCGCAGGCGGTTGCGGTGCCGGCGGCGGCTAAAGGTGGCGTCGAGCACCGTCCCCTGATGCGCGGATCCGCGGTCGCGGGCGCGCCGGAGGAGCGTGTTGTACGTCTCCTCGGTGTGGGCGGTGCTGTACAGTTTGGACCGGGTGGCAGCGTCGGGGCGTTCGTGGAGGGGAACGCCGGCCTGCGTCTTGCGCACCTGATCGGAAGCGACATGGGACCAGCCGAGGGCCTCGGCCAGGGCCGCGGCCTGGGTGCTCTTGCCGGTGCCGGGCCGGCCCATCACCACTACGACCAGCGGCTCCTCGCCAGCCACGGCGTAGCGAAGCGCCCACTGGTAGTGCTCCTGCGCCAGTGCCCGACTCTCCTCGCGCTCCGCTGTCGGCATCGTGGAGTCGAGGGCCTGCATGCCCTCCACCTTGCCCCGGATGTACGCCCGCTTGCACTTATAGAAGGGCAGGAGGCGGCGGAGGGCCGGATCGTTCAGGCCCTCCACCATGCGATCGACGAAGCGACGGGCAAGGGCCGGATGGCCGTAGTGGTCCAGTTCCATCGCCAGGAAGGCCACATCGTCGGCCACATCGAGACGCCGAAACTCGTCGTTGAACTCAATGCAGTCAAAGATGGCGACGCGCTCGTCGGTCAGGTGCACGTGTTCGAGCCGAAGATCCCCGTGGCCCTCCACGATGTGCCCGCCGGCCCGGCGCTCATGTAGGAGGGCAGCGTGTCGGTCGTAAAAGCGGTCGACGTAGTATCGAAGCGCATTGAAGACCGGTTGACGGAGGAGGGCCCCGACCTGGTCGGTGGTCTGCTCAAAATTTTCGTCGGTGATGGCGCGGAGGCGCTCGATCCAGCCGGACGCCGCGACGTCGGGAGAGGAGGACAGCTCCGCGTAGAATGAACAGAGGCGCCGGGCCACCCGATCGATGTCGTGCTGAGGAGAGGCTTCTCGCTCAAGGCGCGCGTCAAGGCCCTGATCCGGGTCGAGGTATCGCATCTTGACCGCTACCTCCACAACGTCCCCGTCGGCGGGAGGGCCCTCCACGCGCAGGCCGTCGTCCGTGGCCACGATGGGAACCACTCCCTCGTAGGTGTCGGGGCAGAGGCGGGCGTTGAGGCGCACCTCCTCCTCGCAGAAATGACGCCGGCGCTCCAGCGTGGTAAAATCGAGAAAGCCGAGGTCGACGGGCTTCTTGACCTTGTACACCCACGGCGGGGCCAGGGCCACGAGTGAGATATGCGTCTGCTCGATTTCGATCCGATCCGGACGGTACGGGTACGCATCTGGATTGGTGAGGGCGTCGCGGAGGGCCTGAACGGAGGAAGCAGGCATTGAAGACAGAGAAACTACGTGTAGAACGAACGATTCTCGGAGGCGAGGGTCAGGAGACGATCGGCCGGGCGGAAGCGGTCGCCGTAGCGCTCGGTGAGGTCGCGGAGGCGTCGGACGATGGCCCCGGCGCCCTCCTGATCGACGTACCGGAACGGACCGCCCAGGAAGGGCGGGAAGCCAAGACCAAATACGGCCCCGAGGTCCCCGTCCGCAGGCGAGTGCAGCACCCCGTCCTCCAGGCACCGCACGGCCTCATTGACCATCATAAGCCCCAGTCGGTCGTGAACGATCTTGGGCGGGGGCGTCGTCTCGGTCGTTGTGGTCACCACATCGTAGATCGCGTCGTTCACGCCGGTCCGCTCCGGGTCGTCACCATCGTCGGTGGGTTCATAGTGATAGAAGCCGTTGAGGGTCTTGTGTCCCAGCAGGTTGGACGCGGCGAGGCGGGCGGCGGTGTCGCTGATGTCCAGCCGATCGGCCGGAAGGCGCTCCCGCATCACATCGGTGATTTTCCCGGCAACGTCGAGCCCCACGAAATCGAACAGCTCGAAGGGGCCCATTGGGAAGCCGAAGTCCTTCATCATTGAATCGATGGACGACACGTCGGCCCCTGCCTCAAGCAGCAACAGGGCCTCGTTCATGTAGAGCGCCAGGATGCGGGTGGTGTAAAAGCCCGGGCCGTCCTGGACCACAATGACGGTTTTTCCCTGCGCGAGTCCGGCCTCGACCGCCGTGGCGAGGGCGGCGTCGGACGTCTTCGGAGCCCGGACGATTTCGAGGAGGGGAATGTCGGAGACGGGAGAAAAGTAGTGCATCCCGACCACGCGCTCGGGCCGCTCGGCCGCCGCGGCGATTTCGGCGATGGGGAGGGCGGATGTGTTGGAGGCGTACACGGCGTCCGCGTCGATGACGGCCTCCGTTTCGGACAGGACCTCATGCTTCAGGGCCAGGTCTTCCGGCACGGCCTCAATGACCAGGTCGCACGACGCTATGGGGCCGTACGTACCGGTCGGGACCACGCGCTCGACCCGTTGGTCGCGTTCAAACCGGTTGATGATGCCCTTCTCCGTATCGCGGCTCGCGGCCGACCATACATGCTTTTTTCCCTGGGCTGCGAGCTCCAGGGTTTGATCCTTGAGGACAACGTTCATCTCGTTTTCGGCCGACACCTGTGCAATGCCGGCGCCCATCAGGCCCGCCCCCAGGACCCCGACGGTGTCCACGGGGCGCGAGCGATCGTCCCACGGATTTTTCTCGCCGGATTGCTTCGCAAA
>JAWOAQ010000138.1:0-4575 GCA_046498495.1 Salinibacter sp.
ACCTGTTTCTGACGGAGTCGCTCACACAGGTCAAGCCCTCGCCCGCCCCCGGCCAGGGATCGGACGGCTTTGAGCTCGGCCGCCAGAGCAAAACGAAATCAAAGGTCCAGGACGTCCACAACTACCCCAAAAACACGGACGTGGTCGTCGATTACGTCTTCGAAAACGAGTACCCGACGAACCCGGGCTCCGATGCCGTCACCGACGCCCGCAACGTGACAATCACCCTGCGGCACAGCCTCATCGAGGCGCCGGACAACGACTTTGAGCCGCGCTTTGCCGACCCGCGCATTGGCTTCTTTACCCAGGAGAAGGACAACCTCACCTCCACCAGCCCCACGCCCTACCACGACCTCATCAACCGCTGGCACCTGAAGAAGAAAAACCCGGACGCCGAGCTCTCCGAGCCGGAGGAGCCGATCACGTGGTGGATCGAAAACACAACGCCCGAGCGCATCCGGCCCATCATCCGCGACGCGGTGCTGGAGTGGAACACCGCCTTCCGCGCGGCCGGCTTCAAGAACGCAATCGAGGTGAAGGTGCAGCCGGACACCGCCTCCTGGGACGCGGGCGACATTCGCTACAACGTGTTGCGATGGACCTCCTCCCCCAACCCGCCCTTCAGCGGCTACGGGCCCAGCTTCGTGAACCCGCGCACCGGCCAGATCCTGGGCGCCGACGTGATGCTGGAGTACGCGTTCCTCCGCAACCAGGTGGACCAGAACAAGCTCTTTGACGAGGCCGGCCTGCCGATGGAAGCGACCGAGGCGGTGGACTTCCTCCCCGAACACGCCTGCACGCTGCCCGGCTTTCTCCACATGAACACCCTCTTCGGCAAGGCCGCGCTGGAAACAGGGGCCGCCCCGCGCTCTGAGCCGAGCGGCCCCTCGGGCCTGGACGGGGAGATGACGCAGCTTATGGAGGAGGCGCTCCACTTCCTGGTGCTCCACGAGGTGGGCCACACCCTTGGGCTGCAGCACAATATGAAATCCTCGCAGCTGCACGCGGCCGACGAGGTCCACGACGCGTCGGTGACTCGCGAGGAGGGCCTCACGGGCTCGGTCATGGACTATCCGGCCGTCAACGTGGCCCCGCCCGGCGTGGAGCAGGGCCAGTACTACACGACCCGCCCCGGCCCCTACGACGTGTGGGCCATGGAGTACGGCTACACGCCCGACGCCTCCGAGGACACCCTCGACGAGATCCTGTCGCGCTCCACCGATCCGGATCTCGCCTTCGGCAACGACGCGGACGACATGCGCGCGCCGGGCAAGGCCATCGACCCCGAGGTCATGGTCGGCGATATGTCCAGCGAGGCGCTCACCTACGCGGAGGACCGCATGGACCTGGTCGAAGACCTCATGGACGGCCTGCTGGAGAAGTACGAGGACCCCGGGCAGTCGTACGAAGAGCTGCGCACCGCCTTTCTGAGCGTCACCGGGCAGCACGCCCAGATGGCCGCCGTCGCCTCGCGTTACGTGGGCGGCGTCTACGTCGACCGGGCGCTCATCGGACAGGAGGGCGCCACGGAGCCGTACCGCCCCGTGTCGCTTGAGACGCAGCAGCGCGCGCTCGACCTGCTCGATCAGCACCTCTTTGCCCCCGACGCCTTCGACATCGTGCCGGAGGAGCTCGTTCGCCACCTGCAGCCGCAGCGGCGTGGCTTCAACTTCTTTGCCGAGACGGAGGACCCGAAGGTGCACGCCCGCGTGCTTGGCATTCAGGAAACCGTGCTGGCCCACCTCCTGCACCCCACCGTGCTGGAGCGCATGACCGACACGCGCCTCTACGGCAACAAGTACGACCTGGCCAACTACATGCAGGACCTCACCGACACGGTCTTTCGGGCCGACGCGGAGGGGAACGTGAACACGTTCCGACAGAACCTGCAGGTCGCGTACGTCGAGTCCCTGGCCGCGGTCGTTGGGGAGGAGGGCAACGCGCAGTACGACAACGTGGCCCAGTCGGCCGCCCTGCAAAGCCTGCAGCAGGTGGAGGACATGATTGGGCGCAAACGCGGCGTCAACGCCGAGACGCGCGCCCATACCGATCACGTGCTGCACCTCATCGATACCGCGACCTCGACCGACTAGGCACTGCGGCCCTTTACGCCTGCCCCTTCGGCGCTCAACCCGCGAGGGGGCGGCGGCGCAGATACGCTCTGATGTCGCGCCGCCGGGGCCCGTCGTGCCGACCGCCCCGCAGCCCCACGACCGCCGTTCCCCCCTGCTCTCCATCCCCCCTCTGTCCAATGTTTCGCGAATCGACAATCGAGTCCCTCTCCTCGGTCTCGTCCGAGACGTTTGCCGCCCACTGGGCCGACCCCAGCCACGCCCTTCTCGACATCCGCCCCACCGCAGCCTATAACGGATGGGCGCTCCACGACGAAGCGCGCGGCGGCCACGTGCCCGGCGCCAAGCACCTTCCGTTCGGCTGGACGCGCTTTATGGACTGGGTCGAGGTCGTGGAGGAAAAACAGCTGTCGCCCGACCAGCCCGTCACGATCTACGGGTACGACGCCGATACGGCCGAAACCATGGCCGCCCAGCTCTCGCGCCTCGGGTTCGACGACCTCTGGATCTACGACGGCTTCGTGGACGACTGGGCCGCCGACCCGCGCCGCCCCGTCTCCCGCCTCCAGCGCTACCGCCAACTGGTGTCGCCCGACTGGCTGCACAGCGCGCAGTCCGGCGATGCGACCGCCGTCAACGGCACCGACATGGTCGTCTGCCACGCCCACTTCAACCACCGGCCGGACTACGAAGAGGGCCACATTCCGGGCGCCGTGCCCCTGAACACCAACTGGCTGGAGTCGCCCGAGACCTGGAACCGCCGCTCACCGGAGGAGCTGGAGGACGCGCTCTGCCGCCTCGGCATTCAGCGCGACACCACCGTCGTGCTCTACGGCCGCTTCTCGCACCCAACCTACGAGCAAAAACACCCCGCCCAGAGCGCCGGCCATCTTGGTGCCATGCGGTGCGCCGCGATTCTTCTCTACGCCGGCGTCGAGGATGTCAAGATTCTGAACGGGGGGCTCAACACCTGGGCCGACGCCGGCTACGAGCTGTCAACGGACGACCGGGCCCCCACCCCGGTCGACGCCACCGGCCTCGACGTGCCCGAACGGCCCGAGTTCATGCTCGACATCGAGGGCGCCGAGGCCCTGATGGCGGCCGAGGACGGCGCGCTCGTGAGCGTGCGCAGCTGGAGCGAGTTTGTCGGCGAGCGCAGCGGCTACCACTACATCGAGCAGACGGGCCGCATCCCCGGCGCGGTGTTCGGCAACTGCGGGAGCGATGCCTACCACATGGAAAACTACCGCAACTTCGACTACACCACCCGCGCCTTTGAGGAGGTGGCCCGCAAGTGGGGCGAGGCGGCCCTCGTCCCCTCCAAGCACCTCGCCTTCTACTGCGGCACCGGGTGGCGCGGCAGCGAGGCCTTCATGAACGCGTACCTGATGGGATGGCCCCGCATTTCGGTCTACGACGGCGGGTGGTTCGAGTGGTGCAACTCGGACCGCGCCTACGAGACCGGCCCGCCCGACGACCCGACGCCCGCGGTCGATCCGCTCCTGTAACCTCCTCGCGTCCACAGCACGCGCCGCTCATGCCCGCCGACACGCCCGCCTGGCTCCGAGAGATCGACCATACCGGGGACGTGGGCCTGCACGTCCGGGCCGCGTCGCTGCCTCAGCTCTTCGAGCGGGCCGCGGAGGGGATGTTTCGCGTGCTCACGGACATCGACGCTGTACGCCCCACGTCAAAAACGGCCCTCACCGTCACGGGGCGCGACCGGGAGGCGCTCATGGTCCGCTGGCTCTCGGAGCTCAACTACTACCATACGGTCGACGACCAGCTCTTCTGCGCCTTCGCGGTGGCGTCGGTAGCGGAGGCCACCGGCGAGCTCACCCTTGCGGGCACTGCTCGGGGCGAATCGATCGCTCCCGAACGCCACGTCGTCCACACCGAGATCAAGGCCATTACCTTTCACGGGATGGAGATCCAGGAAACGACCGACGGGTGGACCGTGCAGGTGATTTTCGACATGTAGTGATGCGTGATGCGTGAGGGGGCTCCGTCTCCTTCTGCAACCTGGACGTGAGCCTGCGCATTTTAACAGGCGACACAATCCGGTTCCATTCGCGGCCCCATCATGTCCTCAACAGTCTCTCCCACGGCTACAGCCCTCCTCTCGGCCCGCCAGCGGCCCCTCACGGTCGAGGAATACCACCGTATGGCCGAGACCAGGATTCTCGGGGAAGACGACCGCGTCGAACTGCTCGATGGCCGCCTTGTCTCCATGTCCCCCATCGGCCCCGCCCACCTCCACTGTGTTAATCGCCTGAACCAACTGTTCTCGCATCGCCTCTACGCGGAGGCGTCTCCCTCCGCGTGGATCAGCGTGCAGAACCCCATCCGGCTCGACGACACGAGCGAACCGGAGCCGGACCTCACCCTTCTCCGCCCCGACGCCCCGCAGGACGAAATTCCCCGCCCGGACGACCTGCTCCTCGTGGTGGAGGTCGCCGAGACGAGCGCCGACTACGATCGCACGGTCGAGCAGCCGTGCTAC